>DATGWQ010000191.1:0-22937 GCA_035299385.1 Bacteroidales bacterium
CACAGGAACCTTAGAAGTGGTTTTTCAGATCACTGACGGATCTGATCGGATAAATATTTTTATACTTTTCAATAACGGGTTCATCAGCCAGTGAACCGGATACAAGTATCTTTTGTGACTTGAAAGTTGTGCCAAGCTTAATCAGGTACTCCTCTGGTTCAAAGACTGAAAGCTCTGATAATGTACCTGTAACAAGTAAATCAGGATGCCACTTTTCGCTCGCTTCAGTGAGAGCAAAAAATGGGGTCGCCTGACCCAGATAAAGAACATCGTGCCCCAGCTTTTGAATCAGATATGAATAGAAAAGAAGCCCCATTTCATGTAATTCATTATCGGGAAGGAACATCATGACTCTTTTCCTCCTGACATCGTTAGCCGGCGGAAGGGAATCGATTGCTGCAATTAGTCTTTTACGGAAAATATTTGTTATAAAATGTTCGGCCCCGGTATTTGCAGAACCGGTCTGCCACATTATCCCGACCCTCCTGAGAAATGGGAATACCACACTTGAAAAGGTCTCCTCAAATCCAATGTTTATTATCGATCTTAAGAGAATCTCATTTACAGCGTTACCATTAAAAGAGATCAGGGCAACGATTAAGGATTCGATCTGTGAGTCAGATATGGGAGAAGCCCTTGTAATAAACTCGACTTTTTCTATCAGTTCAGCTTCGGAATATCTGGCAATCTTTGATATCTTTATGCCACTGTGGTTTATTATTGAAACATTTATTAACCGCCTCAGGTCATCATCATCATACCACCTTCTGTTTGTGCTGGTTCGCTTTGGTTTAATGATATTGTACCGCCTCTCCCATACTCTTATTGTTGCTGCAAGAATACCGGTCAGCTTTTCAAGCTCGTACAAAGTGTAACGTGTCATCCTGCTACTGAATATAGACCTGTTGATAAATATAGATAAAATAAGGGTTATAAAGGCTGGCCAAATAAAAGATCTGCAGCCTTTCGACTGCAGATCCTGCTGATATTATTTTATTATCATTTTCCCAATGGTAAAAGAACCTTGTTTATCGTATGGATTACCCCGTTGGTTCCCAAAACATTAACCAGGGCTGCATTTGAGCTTATGCTGGCTATTGTTCCGTTTCCGGAAGTAACTGTACCTTCAGTGGCATTTATGCTTATGTTGCCATTCAGTGCGGGAACACTTCCGGTTATAAGATCGCTTGAAAATATTCGGCCGGTGGCTGTAGTGGGCGAAGAAACGATATGATGCTTTAATACAGCTGTTAAGGTATTGAGATTTATATCGTTAATGCCTGTTACACCCAATGCTGTGTATAGCTCCCTGAAAGCAGCATCGGTAGGTGCAAATACTGTAAGGCTGGAAGAAGCTGCTGAAGCCGCATCGAGCAAAGCCGGAACCCTGGTAAGAGCAGCTACCAGTTGTGTGAATTCTGCACCGGAAGAAGCTGTTGACAAAGCTGTTGCTATCCGGGCGATGGTTTCTGAAGGAGGCAATAAGGTCCTGTCTATGACATGCACAACACCGTTGTCAGCAAGTATGTCCGTGGCAACAACACGTGTATTTCCATTTATAAATACCCCGTTTGAACCGCGGTTACTAAGATAGAACACGCCTCCTAATGTAGTGATTGCAGAATTAGCCGGAGAGGTATTGGATGGAAGCTGAGCGGCCTTCACTTCGCTGCCGATTAAATGATAAGCTAACACGGCATCAAGTGCAGACCGTGACGGTAATGATGTTATCCCGGCAGCTGTGAAAGCATCATTAGTCGGTGCAAACAGTGTTTTCTTAGAAGAACTGAGTAAAGTATCCAGGATTGAGGGGCTGGCTGCTGTTACTGCTGAAATGAGAGTAGTGAAATTCTTATTAAAATAAGCAGGCTCAACAATTGTATTAACAAAGCGTGATATTGAAGCCGGAACCAATACTTTATCTATAACATGAACTACTCCGTTTGAAGATTTAAGATCTGGCATAAGTACTTTTGCAGATCCATTCAGTAATATACCTCCGGTGGTAGTAACAGAAATGCTTTCCGTATTTGCAGAAACGACATTACCATCTGTTAGTTGAGTTGAAAGCAGAGAATCTGATTTTACTACATGATACTGTAGCAACGATTTCAGGACCGGCTCAGGTACGTCGTTAATGCTGGTTTGCCCAATGGTTTCAAGGAGGGCAGTAAAAGCATCATTGTTTGGAGCAAATACTGTATATTTCCCTGTACCGCTGAGAGTTGCAACTAAATCCGGAAATTTGGTCAGCGCTGTGACCAGTGAACTTAGGTCCGGCTGAGCCTGGGCAACCTGCACAATGTTCTGCGTGGTCTGTGGGGATTCATCATTTTTGTCACACCCTGCAAGGATCAAAATCCCCGCAAGTGACATTAGTCCCAAGGATAATTTAATCTGTCTCATCATCTGTCGATTTTTAAGTTTATAATTTCAATTGAATATTCAACATCGTAGAAATAAATAATGTTCATAAAATATTTTATAAAATGGGTCATTAATGAAATAAACGTTATCTAAATGTTGTTAAAAGAATATTATATTAAACAGATAAACAATGTTTTAACGCAAAATACTATCATTTTTGGAATGTTCTTAAATAAATTAAAAAATCAGAACATAATATTTTTTAAATAATACGGTCTAACAGTAAAAAGAAACATGGTTTGAGTTTGCCGGGATCGCATTTGCGGGTACTCATCCGGTGAGATCGTCTTCATAACTTATCAACAATCGTTGAAAAAAGTGGGGCAAAGTGGGATGAAGTGGAGATTTTTTTATATTTTAGCATCTGTTTTCTTCAGAATACGATGGCCACATTTATCGG
The DNA here is from genome assembly GCA_035299385.1 of Bacteroidales bacterium. Classification (GTDB taxonomy): domain Bacteria; phylum Bacteroidota; class Bacteroidia; order Bacteroidales; family VadinHA17; genus LD21. Next base: position 2,828 of record DATGWQ010000191.1, read on the forward strand.
TGATTACCAGTGCAAAGCGGATGTCAAAGGCAGGATTATCCTTCCGGCGGCATTCAAGAAGCAGATGCCTGCCGACGCACAGGACCATTTTGTGGTGCGTAAGGACATATTCGAAAACTGTCTTGTGCTGTATTCCATGGAAGACTGGAATACCCAGCTTGCAAGGATCCGGAAGAAAATTAATCCTTACAACAGGGAGCATAACATGTTCCTTAGAAATTTTTTCAAGGAAACTGCCGAGCTGACGCTCGACAATAACAACAGGCTTCTTTTGCCCAGGAGGTTTATGGAAATGATAGGTGCGGACAGGGATGTGGTTCTGGCAGGTCAGGACGGCCGCATAGAGATCTGGGCAGCGGATGTTTACAACACGATTGGCATGCCTGCTGAGGACTTTGCCAACCTTGCTGAAAAACTTATGGGCGGAAATTTAACTGAGGAGTAAGATGGCTTATCACATTCCAGCATTGCTCAAAGAGAGCATTGACGGACTGAACATAAAGCCTGACGGGATATATGTTGATGTTACTTTTGGGGGAGGAGGCCATTCGATGGAGATACTGAAGCGGTTGGAGAACGGAAGGCTCTTCGCCTTTGACCAGGATGAGGATGCTGCAAAAAACATAATTGACGACAGCAGGTTCCTGCTCCTTTCACAGAATTTCAGATTTCTAAGAAATAACCTGATTTTCAATGGGGTGAATACAATAGACGGCCTTATTGCAGACCTGGGAGTCTCGTTCCACCAGTTCGATGAACCGGGCAGGGGATTCACCTTCAGGGAGGATGCCCCGCTAGACATGAGAATGAACAGGAATGCCGCTGTGACCGCCGCAGATATCCTGAATAAATCAGATGAGGAGGAGCTTGCAAATATTTTTTACCGGTATGGCGAACTGACAAATTCAAGAAGGATCGCCCGTATGGTGGTTGATGCCAGAAACCGAACGCCCCTGAAATCTGTTAGTGATATTATGGGTGCTGTAGGTAAACTGGTGCCATTCAGGCAGGAACATAAATTTTATGCCAGGCTCTTCCAATCGTTGCGGATCGCTGTTAACCACGAAATAGATTACCTGCAGGAGATGCTTGAGCAGGCCCGCGACATGCTGAATACGGGGGGAAGACTGGCAGTGATATCATATCATTCCCTCGAAGACAGGCTTGTAAAGAATTTTATGAAGACAGGCAGCTTCGAAGGAATAGAGTCAAAAGATTTTTATGGAAATATTGAATCTCCTTTCCGGCTTATAACAAAAAAGAGTATAACACCTTCCCCTGAGGAGATTAATGATAATAGCAGGGCACGCAGCGCAAGGCTGAGGATTGCGGAAAAGATCTGACGATGGCAGAGGAAAAGGCAAAAAAAGAAACGAAAAAGCAAAAGAACAGCACAGGCAGTCTCTTAAGGGAGCTGCTGAGCGGTTCAATTGTGACTGAGAAACTCATATTGAGCAATCTTGGTTATATCGCTTTCATTACAATTCTTCTTTCATTTTATATTGCCAATCGTTTCCATGCAGAGAAGATCACCCGCGAAATGTCGAGGGTTCAGCGTGAAGTCAGGGATCTCAGGGCTGAAGCTCTCGCCACTTCCGCCGACCTGATGTATGTGAGCCGCCGGTCCGAGGTTTTCCGGCTGGTGAAAGAGAGAGGACTTAATCTTGAAGAGCTTAAAACACCGCCATACAGGCTTCTGGTCAATAAAAGGGAATCGGAATGGAAATCAGGGATGAAATAGTATGGAAGAGCGGCATAGTCTACACTGTTGTCGGACTGCTTGCAGCCGCAATACTCGTCCGCATCCTGATACTCCAGTTCGTGCAGCACGGGAAATGGAAGGACATGAGTGAAAAGATCGTATATAAGACAGATGAAGTTCCTGCAATCAGGGGCGATATTCTGGCATGGGACGGCAGACTGCTCGCCAGCTCTGTTCCGTATTATACCATCTACATGGATACCAGGAGCACAGGCATGTCGGGAGAAACATGGTCAAAGGGAATAAACGGACTCTCATCAGGACTGGCAAGGCTTGTCGGTGTAAGGTCAGCTGACGGGTGGAAATCCGTAATCACACAGGCCAGGAAAAAGGGTGACAGGTACTTTCTTATCAGGAGGAGGGTCGATTATATGACCCTTAAGCAGCTCAGGGATCTTCCTATTTTCAGGGAAGGAAGATACAAGGGGGGAATGGTAGCCATAACAGAGAGCCGCAGGATACTTCCGAACGATGAGCTTGCAATGCGAACTATCGGTTACCTGAACCTTGGAAATGAAGGCAACGAAGTAGGTCTTGAAGGTTCATTTGATAAAGATCTCGCAGGGAAGAACGGCATTGCTGTCAAGCAGCGTCTGGCAGGCGGTGACTGGATAACTGTTGAAGGACCGGGCACAATAGACTCAAAAGACGGGAACGATATTGTAACGACACTCGACGTGGATCTCCAGGATGTGGCGCAAACCGCATTGCTGAACCAGCTTCGCAAACACAATGCCGATCATGGTTGCGCAGTGCTAATGGAGGTTGCCACCGGGGATATCAGGGCAATCGCCAACCTTGGCATGGGTGATGACGGTGACTACCATGAGGAATACAACTATGCTGTCGGCGAAAGCACGGAGCCCGGCTCGACATTCAAGCTGGCCTCCCTGATGGCTGCCCTCGAAGAAGGCGCTATTGATACCGGTACCATTGTCGATACAGGCAATGGCAGTGTGAAATTTTATAACAAAGTCATAAGGGATACCAAAGAGGATGGTTATGGCAGGCTCACCGTAAAGCAGGTTTTTGAAAAATCATCCAATGTCGGCACGTCCAAAATCATTTATGAACATTATAAGGACAGGCCGAAGGATTTTGTGAACAGGCTGTATGCAATGAGGCTCAATGAGAAGCTCGACCTGCAGATCAGGGGTGAGGGAGTGCCCATAATCAGATACCCGGGCGACAAGCTCTGGTCAGGCCTTTCATTGCCTATGATGTCTCATGGCTATGAAGTTCAGATGACACCTCTCCAGGTCCTCACATTCTATAATGCCGTGGCTAATGACGGAAAGATGGTGAAGCCGCGTTTCGTCACGGCAGTGCTTCATAACGGCGCCGTCGTTAAGAGCTATGAACGCGAGATTCTTGTCAACTCGATCGCTTCAAGATCGACAATAAGAAAGGCAAAAGCCATGATGGAAGGTGTTGTGGAGCATGGTACGGCTACGAATCTTAAAAACCCGAATTACAAGATTGCGGGCAAGACTGGAACAGCCCAGATAGCCAAGGGGAGCAAGGGTTACAGGCAGGCAGGCCTTTCATACCAGGCTTCGTTTGCCGGCTATTTCCCTGCCGAAAATCCTCTTTATTCATGCATTGTTGTCGTAAATGCCCCGTCAAACGGGGTTTATTACGGCAATGTGGTTGCAGGATCGGTTTTCAAAGAAATTGCAGATAAAGTATACTCTACGAGCTTTTTTCGCGATTATAAGTTAGCAAAAGATGAAGTCAAAGCGTCTGCTCCGGAAGCCGGTAACGGTTACAGGGAAGATATCGACGAAGTGCTTGGCAACCTCGATGTGAAATACCGCAGAACCTCAGGCGAAGACTGGGTAGCCACAAGGGAAAGCGGCGACACTGTAAGGCTTGCAGGTGTGAAGCAAAAAGAAGGTCTTGTTCCCGATGTCAGGGGAATGAGCCTGAGAGATGCTATTTACCTGCTCGAGAGCTCGGGCCTGAATGTCAGGTACAGTGGCCGGGGAAAAGTGCTGAGGCAATCACCGGAACATGGGGCAAGATGTTTTGAGGGATCAACTGTTTCACTTGATATGAATATGTAAAATGAAAAAAATTGATGATTTACTGAAGGGAATTGATGTGGTTTCAGTAACCGGGAAGAAAGGCGTAACTGTATCCGGAATTGAATTTGATTCAAGAAAAATAGCTGCCGGTTCATTGTTCATAGCCGTGAAAGGCTACAAGACCGACGGTCACGAGTATATTGACAATGCGGTGAAAGCCGGCGCTGCTGCAGTGATCTGTGAGTTGCTTCCGGTTAAACCTGCAAATGATCTGTGCTGGATAAAAGTTAACGATTCGGCAAAAGCACTGGGCATTGCTGCCTCTAACTTCTTTGACAACCCTTCGCGGAAGCTTACACTCGTAGGTGTTACAGGCACAAATGGCAAAACGACCATAGCAACATTGCTCTACAGGATGTTCCGCAGGCTCGGGTATAAATGCGGCCTTTTCTCTACTGTCTGCAACTATGTGAATGACAAGGAGCTTCCTGCAACGCACACAACACCTGATCCGGTCCAGCTTAACAGCGTCCTTGCCGAGATGGTAAGTGCCGGTTGCGATTTTGCATTCATGGAAGTGAGCTCCCATGCCGTCGATCAGCAGAGAATTGCCGGCCTTCTGTACAGGGGAGGAATTTTTACCAATCTCACACACGATCATCTCGATTATCACAAGACATTCGATAACTACCTGGCTGCAAAGAAAGGTTTCTTTGACAACCTTCCTGTTGATGCATTTGCCCTTTCAAATGCTGATGACAGGAACGGAATGGTTATGCTTCAGAACTGCAAGGCGCGCCATTATACTTTTTCAACCAGGACTGCCGCCAGTTACAGGTGCACAATTCTCGAGAGGGGTTTTGAGGGAATGAAGCTGAAGATCCAGGGTGAAGAGGTCTGGACCAGGTTCGTCGGCGACTACAATGCCTCGAACCTCCTGGCAGTATATGCAGCTTCGGAATTGCTTGGAGCGCAGAAGAAAGAAATACTCACCATTCTCAGCGATCTTCACCCGGTATCGGGAAGACTCGAAGTGATCAAATCGGCCGACGGAATCACAGGTATCGTCGATTATGCTCATACACCGGATGCTCTTGTGAATGTTATTGATACTCTTAACCGCGTGAGGGAAGCCGGCATACACCTTATTACCGTTGTTGGTGCAGGCGGTGACCGTGATAAGACCAAGCGTCCTAAAATGGCGGCAATCTCTGCTGAAGGAAGCGATAAATGTATTCTCACTTCGGATAATCCCAGGACAGAAGATCCCGAGAAGATACTCGACGACATGGAAGCGGGAATAACTCCCGAGCTTAAGAAAAAAACTCTGAGGATTGCCGACAGGAAAGTAGCCATCAGGACAGCCGTGATGCTGGCAAACAAAGGGGACGTCATCCTGATTGCAGGCAAAGGGCATGAGACGTACCAGGAGATAAAAGGGGTGAGGCATCATTTTGACGACAGGGAAGTTCTGCGGGAAGCATTTACAATGAAATAAAGAAAAGAGATGTTTTATTATCTGTTCCAGTATCTTGAAACTCTTCATTTCCCCGGCGCGAGGATGGTCTCATATATCTCGTTCCGCTCGGCCGCCGCTATCATAACATCACTGTTCATTTCACTTCTTATCGGGAAAAGGATCATCCAGTACCTCCAGGTGAAGCAGATCGGTGAAGTTGTCAGAAATCTTGGCCTTGAAGGGCAGTACCGCAAAGTCGGGACGCCATCGATGGGCGGGATCATAATTCTTGCATCGATAATTGTTCCCACCATCCTGTTTGCACGGCTCGACAATATTTATGTGATACTGATGCTGATCACAACCATCTGGCTCGGTATCATCGGCTTCGTCGATGATTATATAAAGATCTTCAAAAAAAATAAGGAAGGGCTCGAAGGCAAATTCAAGGTTTTCGGCCAGATCGGTCTCGGAATGATTGTCGGCCTTGTGCTTTTCTTCAGCGACCAGGTGATGATCCTTGAAAAGGTGAAGTACAAGGACATGACAGCAAGGGAGCAGACAGAACTGCTCGACTCATCTTCGGAAACAGCTTCACAGGCTGAATACCCGATTGAAAGGAAATCAACGAAAACAACTATTCCTTTTATTAAAAACAATGAATTCGATTATGCCTGGCTGGCCTGGTTTGCAGGTCCGAATACCCGGCGGGCGCTTACCTGGATAATTTTTGTCGTAATTACCATTTTCATAGTAACTGCAGTTTCAAACGGTGCAAATCTCACTGATGGTCTAGATGGCCTGGCGACCGGGGTGTCGGCTGTAATAGGCGTAGCCCTGGGGATCCTTGCCTATCTTTCAAGTAATATAAATTATGCCGGCTACCTTAATATAATGTTTATTCCCGGCGCCGGTGAGCTTGTTATTTATGCAGCCGCCTTTATTGGTGCAACAATAGGATTCCTCTGGTACAATTCATTTCCTGCGCAGGTTTTCATGGGAGACACCGGCAGCCTTGCATTAGGAGGCATCATTGCCGTTTTTGCGATCATCATCAGGAAGGAGCTTCTTATCCCTGTACTTTGCGGCATCTTCCTTGTCGAGAACCTTTCCGTAGTCATGCAGGTGGCATGGTTCAAAAGGACAAAAAGAAAATACGGTGAAGGCAGGAGGATCTTCCTTATGGCCCCGCTTCACCATCATTACCAGAAAAAGGGTTATCCCGAATCGAAGATAGTTGTAAGGTTCTGGATTGTGGCAATCATCCTGGCTGTTATAAGTATATTGACTCTTAAGATAAGATAAAAGATATGTCGAAGAAGATAGTGATTTTAGGTGCGGGTGAAAGTGGTGCAGGTTCGGCGGTACTTGCAAAAATCAATGGATTTGAGGTGTTTGTGTCTGACTCGGGTCAGATAAAGGAGAAGTATAAAAAAGAGCTTCAGGAAAATAACATTCAGTGGGAGGAAGGGAAACATTCTGAAAGCATCATACTTTCAGCAGATGAAATTATAAAAAGCCCGGGGATACACGAGGATGCATCCATAATACTGAAGGCAAAGGAAGAAGGAATCAGTATCGTCTCTGAGATTGAATTTGCGGGCAGGTACTGTAAGGGTAAAACGATCTGCATCACAGGGAGCAACGGCAAAACAACAACTACAAACCTGGTTTATCATATTCTTAAAAGAGCCGGGCTCAATGCAGCAATAACCGGCAATGTCGGAAACAGCTTTGCAAGAGCAGTTGCTGACGGTTCATACGATTACTATGTTATTGAGCTCAGCAGCTTCCAGCTTGACGGAATGTACGATTTCAAAGCTGATATTGCCATACTGCTGAATATCACACCAGATCACCTCGACAGGTATGACCACAACCTTCAGAATTATGTCGATTCAAAATTCAGGATTACTCAAAATCAGCAGAAACCACAATACCTGATCTACTGGGCAGGCGATCCGATAATCAAAACAGAGTTGGCTAAAAGGAACCTTCAGATGACAATGCTCCCGTTCTCTGACGAGATAACGAAGGACATGACAGCCTATATCGAAAATGACGAACTGATAATTGATTTCCCTAATAAAACCCCGATTATGACAATACATGAACTGGCGTTGAAAGGACGCCACAATGTCTACAATTCGATGGCTGCAGCCATTGCAGGCAAAGTCCTGAATATCCGCAAGGATGACATCAGGGAAAGCCTGGCCGACTTCCAGGGCGTGGAACACCGCCTTGAGCCCGTCATAACTGTCTGCGGAATCGACTTCATCAATGATTCGAAGGCGACCAACGTCAATTCGGCCTGGTATGCCCTGGAATGCATGGATAAGGAGGTAGTCTGGATCGTGGGAGGGATCGACAAGGGGAATGACTATTCAGAGGTTTTCGACCTGGTAAGGAAGAAAGTAAAGGCAATAGTGTGCCTTGGTAAGGACAATAAGAAGATAATCGAATCATTCAACGACAAGGTTCCTACAATAGTCGAAACAGCTTCGATGGAAGAGGCTGTAAGGTCGTCATATTACCTTGCAAAAAAGGGACAGACAGTTCTGCTTTCACCATGCTGTGCAAGCTTCGACCTGTTCAAAAACTATGAGGACCGTGGTCGCCAGTTCAAGGAAGCAGTAAGAAACCTGTAATCAGAGCAATATGCCGGAACAAAGCTGGTGGGTGAAGACATTCAAGGGAGACAGGGCCATTTGGGGCCTTGTTGCCCTGTTTTTTGTTTATTCCCTTCTGGCTGTTTACAGCTCCTCAGCCGGTGTTGCATTTCTGAAATACGGAGGCAACACGACCTATTTCCTGAAGACCCAGCTCTTATGGCTTGTTCTCAGTCTTGTCATAATCGTCATTGTTCATCACCTGTCATATAAAATATATTTTTCCGTGGCAGGTATCATTCTTATTGTTGCTGTAATCCTTCTTATACTCACTTTCATCTTTGGCTCCCGTGTGAACGAGGCAACACGCTGGCTCGTCATTCCGGGAACAGGGTTCAGGTTACAGACATCAGACGTTGCCAAGGTTGCACTTGTGATCTATCTTGCTCGCGCTCTCGCCAGGTACCAGGACAAGCTTAATGATTTCATGCTGGTGACAAAATATATACTTCTCCCGGTAGCTATTGTTTGCGCGCTTATCATGCCCGAAAACCTTTCGACGGCCCTCATGATATTCGGAATAAGCATGCTGATCATGTTCATCGGCCGTGTGCCGTTCAGGTTTCTTCTTGCCTATGCAGGAGCGGGAATTGTCGGAGTGATCCTTTTTGCAATGGCACTTTCACTCTTTACGGAAACAAACAGGGTGCAGGTATGGAAGAACAGGATAGAAAACTATTTCACCGGGGCTGACAACCCCGATGAGGACTTCCAGTCCAACCAGGCCAAAATCGCCATCTCCACAGGAGGACTGTTTGGCAAGGCACCGGGGAAAAGCGTACAGCGGAACATGCTGCCCCAATCAAACTCAGATTTCATTTTTGCAATTATTATAGAGGAGTACGGACTGGTATTCGGGGCCATTCCCCTGGTACTGGCATACCTGATCCTGCTGTTCAGGGGAGTCACTATTGCGAAGCGCTGCCAGACAGCTTTTCCTGCTTTCCTTGTGCTTGGACTTGTCGTTATGATGGTGGTGCAGGCGATGCTCAACATGCTTGTGGCTGTGGGGCTTTTCCCCGTAACCGGTCAGACTCTGCCGATGGTAAGCTGGGGAAGGACATCTGTGCTGGTAATGAGCTTTTCGATAGGAGCCATTCTGAGCGTCAGCAGGGTTGTTAATGCGAGAATTAAAAATGAAGAGCTTCCTCCGGAGGAAGTGACGGATGAAGAGGAGAAAATTTATGAACCTGCAAAAGCATAGGAAAGTGATAATAAGCGGCGGCGGGACAGGGGGGCATATCTTCCCTGCGATTTCCATTGCCAATGCACTCAGGAAACTTGATCCTGATATAGATATATTGTTCGTGGGAGCGGAGGGCAGGATGGAGATGGAAAAGATCCCCGCCGCAGGTTACAAAATCATTGGACTGCCAGTTGCAGGCTTGTACAGGAGCCTGACGATAAAGAATGTTGGTGTGCTGATGAAATTGCTGAAGAGCCTTGGAAAGGCCAGGAAAGTGCTGAAGGATTTCGGACCCGATGCTGTAGTGGGAGTGGGTGGATATGCCAGCGGGCCCGTGCTCCGGCAGGCCGGGAAGATGAACATACCTACCCTCATCCAGGAGCAGAACAGCTATGCCGGCGTTACAAACAAGCTTCTTGCGAAGAAGGCGGCAAAGATCTGCGTCGCTTACGATGGCATGGAAAAGTATTTCCCTGCTGACAAGATAATCAAGACAGGAAATCCGGTCCGCCAGAACTATGATAACCTGGCTTCAATGCGTGGTGAAGCGCTTTCGTTTTTTGGGCTCAATAAGGAGTTTCCTGTCGTTTTGATACTCGGCGGCTCGCTAGGCGCAGGAAGCATTAACAACAGCCTTTCGGAAAACCTTTCAACGATGAGGGACTCTGATTGCCAGTGGCTGTGGCAGACGGGCAAGCTTTATTTTGAAAGGGTGAATTCACTCCTGTCAAAATCAGCGCACACCAACATATCGGTGCACGACTTTATCAACAGGATGGATTATGCCTATGCCGCTGCCGATATAATTGTTTCGAGATCTGGCGCAGGGACCATTTCTGAACTGTGTCTCGTGGGCAAGCCCGTTATACTGATTCCTTCGCCAAATGTTGCCGAGGATCACCAGACAGTGAATGCGAAGGCTCTTTCAGAAAAGGATGCTGCTGTTCTGCTTCCCGACAGGGATGTTAATTTACTTGCCGACGAGGCTATAAAGCTTGTTGCAGATGTGAGGAAACGACGGATGCTGTCAATAAATATCGCTGCGCTTGCAGAAAGGAATGCGGACGTAAGGATCGCAAAAGAAGTTCTTAAGCTGACTGAATGATTGATTTTAAAAATATAGAAGGTATTTATTTTGTCGGGATCGGAGGGATCGGTATGAGCGCCCTTGCACGTTATTTTGCACTGGGCGGCTATGCTGTTGCGGGTTACGACAGAACCGAAACAAGGATCACCAGGTCGCTTGCTGATGCAGGCTGCACCGTTATTTACGAGGATGAAGCTTCACTTCTGCCACAGCTTTTCGGCGACCCGAAAGACAAACACAGGGTCCTTGTTGTATTCACGCCTGCAATCCCGGCCGATAGCAGCATACTTTCATTTTTCAGGAAGAACGGATATACCATATACAAAAGATCGGAGATCCTCGGTGAGATTTCAAAACACACTGACACACTCGCTATTTCAGGCACTCACGGGAAAACGACCGTTTCAACAATGACCGCCCATCTCCTTAAGCAGTCGCACGTTGACTGCTCGGCTTTCCTTGGCGGTATTTCCAAGAATTATGAATCTAACCTGCTTACGGGTGAAAGCAGGTACACGGTAATGGAAGCCGACGAGTTCGACAGGTCTTTCCACAGGCTCGAGCCTCTGATGGCTGTTGTGACAGCTCTCGATGCGGATCATCTCGAGATCTATGGCGACCGTGAAAACATGATAGCTGCCTACAATGAATTCTGTGCAAAGACCAGGAAGGGCGGCAAGTTAGTTGTCAACAAAAGAATACGGGAAAGGATCATTGTTCCTGAAGGTGTTGATTGCTTCACCTATGCAATGGACACGGAGTCTGATTTCACGGCATATGATATCAGCAGGGTGAACGATTATTATATCTTCAGCATAAAAACACCATTCACTGAAATCAGAGACCTTCATTTCCCCTTCCCCGGGAAGATCAACATCGAGAATTTTACGGCTGCGATTGCAATTGCCCTCTTTTGCGGAGTAACGGAAGAGGAGATCCGCAAGGCTGTCATGCTCTTCAGGGGAGTGAGGAGGAGGTTCGATATAAGATTGGATCAGCCGGGTCTTACTTATATCGACGATTATGCCCATCACCCTGAGGAGATCAGGGCATTCATAAAATCTGTGAAGGAATATTTCAGCGGCCGGAAGCTCACCGGGATATTTCAGCCGCACCTCTTTACACGCACACGCGATCATGCCGAAGGATTCGCTGAAATTCTCGATGAGCTCGACGAACCTATCCTGCTTCCCATTTACCCCGCGCGCGAAAAGCCTATTGAAGGCGTAACATCAGCCATGATACTGGAAAGAATGAAATCGCCCCGGAAAAGATTATTGAGAAAGGAAGATATTCCGGGAAGCCTTGATATTAAAAACATTGACGTTTTACTTACTATAGGAGCAGGGGACATCGACACTCTTGTTTTCCCCATCGAGGAGAAGCTTAAAAAGGAGAGAAAAGGATGAGAAGAGCTGTTAAAATATTAACAATCATTCCTTTATTATACCTTATAATAATACCTGTGTTCTTTGCAGAAAGTGCGGGATCAGAACTATGTGGCGGTGTTTCGATCGACCTGAAGGATTCAGCCAATTACCACTTTGTCACTAAACGCAATCTTGCCAGCCTGGTCACCGGAACGGCAAAAATCTACGGCAAGCCTGTGAAGGAAATTCCGGTTGAAGATATAGAGAGTAAGGTCAAACAGCTCAGGGAGCTCAGGGATGCCGAGGTATATGTTGGCATCGACAAGGAAATTCATGTTTATGCAGACCAGAGGGAACCAATAATGCGTGTTATTCCCGATGGTGGCGGAGATTTCTTCGTCGATGAGGAAGGCGTTGTTTTCAGGAAAAGAAACCTGTACAATCCGAGGCTGCATATCGTCGGGGGCAACATAACGATAACCCAGAACATGCTCAACGGGGTCAGCGTACTCGACACGGTGATCAAACATTCAATTCTCAAAGATATTTACAAGATGGTGAAGTATGTGGATGATGATGATTTCTGGTCAGCACAGGTGGACCAGATATGGGTCGACGGGAATGATGAAATAGACATAATTCCGCGTGCAGGGAATCATATTATCCATCTTGGCACAGTCGAGAACCTTGACGGTAAGCTGAGGAACCTGAGGGCATTTTATGAAAAGGTTCTTCCTGAAGTTGGCTGGAACAGGTATTCAGTGATCAACCTGGAATACCGTGATCAGATTGTCTGCAAAAAGAGGAACAACTAAATATTGATAACCAGAAACATCAAATAACAAGTTATGAGCAAGAAAGAGCATTATGTGGCAGCAATCGACATAGGTACCACCAAGATCGTGGCAATTGTCGGCAAAAAAAACGAGAATGGGAAAATTGAAATTCTCGGGCTCAGTAAGGCTGTATCCACCGGTGTAAGGCGGGGAATCGTCCTTAATATCGAAGAAACAGTCAATGCTATCCAGACAACGGTCAATGATGTCCAGCAGAGATCGGGCATCCTTTTTTCCGAAGTTTTTGTGGGCATCGCCGGTCAGCATATCAAGAGCATGAAGAACAGGGGTTACATCCTTCGTGAGTCGTGGGAGGATGAAATCAGGAAAGATGAGGTATTCAGGCTTATAGAAGATATGCACAAGATCCATATCGACATAGGCGAGGAAATCATTCACGTAATACCGCAAAACTTCATCGTCGACAATGAAACCGGTGTCAAAAGTCCAATCGGCATGTGCGGAAGGCGTCTTGAAGCCAACTTCCATATCGTCATCGGCCAGGTCGCCGCAGCCAAGAACATCGAGAAATGCATCAGGAAAGCAGGTCTCTCGGTGAAGGACATGATCCTTGAACCGCTTGCATCTGCAGATGCCGTTCTTACGGAAGATGAAAGGGAAGCAGGAGTGGTGCTTGTCGATATCGGCGGCGGAACAACCGATGTTGCCATTTATTATGATAATGTTATCAGGCACACTGCCGTGATACCTTTCGGCGGGAATGTGATAACAAAAGACATCAAGGAAGGCTGCCAGATCCTGCAGCGCCATGCCGAACAGCTGAAGATCCAGTACGGATCCGCCCTGGGCGACATTGCACCGGACGACAAGGTTGTTTCAATACCGGGTATTGCAGGCAGGGAGCCGAAGGAGATTTCCTTCAAGAGCCTTGCTTTCATAATACAGTCGAGGATGGAAGAGATCATCGATGCCGTTAACTTCGAAATACAGAATTCAGGATATGCCGACAAGCTTGCAGCCGGCGTGGTGATTACCGGCGGCGGTGCAATGCTGAAACACCTTCCGCAGCTGATGAAGTTCAAAACAGCAATGGATGTGAGGATAGGTTACCCGAATGAACACCTCACAGGGAATGCGAAGAACGAGGTTAACCAGCCTATGTTTGCAACTGCAGTGGGTCTTATAATGAAAGGTTTTGAATTCCTGGAAACCTACAAGAAGGAGTTCAATGCAGGGAACGAGAAGGAATTTGTAAAACCCCGGGTTGCTCCCCAGCCTGAAGAGGAAGTGAGCGACAGCGATGACGAAACATTCCAGGCTCCTGAAGTCGAGAGGATACCCATCACTGAGAAGATCAAGATCATGCTTTCGAAAATCTTCGATGTAGAGGACCAGCCGATTGTAAAATAGTATGATCAGAATGCTAACCTTTAATTCAAAAATGCCATGTCAGAAGAAATCATGAACTTTGATCTCCCGGTTGAAAGATCTTCAATCATTAAAGTTCTGGGTATAGGCGGTGGTGGAAACAATGCTGTCAACCACATGTTCGAGAAGGGTATCAAGGACGTGAATTTTGTCGTCTGCAACACCGATCACCAGGCCCTGATAAAAACCCCTGTGCCGGTAAGGGTACAGATAGGGGAGTCTCTGACTGAAGGCAGGGGGGCCGGCAGCAAACCCGAGGTTGGCAGGCAGGCGGCTATCGAGAATATCGAGGACGTGATGGAGACCCTCTCAGGAAACACAAAAATGGTCTTCATAACAACAGGTATGGGAGGAGGAACTGGCACCGGGGCCACACCGGTCATCGCCAAAGCCTGCAAGGAAGCAGGTTACCTTACCATTGCAGTTGTTACCATACCATTCAAATCTGAAGGGAAAGTAAGGATACGCCAGGCAATCGACGGTGTTACGGAATTGAGAGAAAATGTTGACTCACTGTTGGTTATAAACAATGAGAAGCTCAGGGAGATTTATGGAAATCAGCCTGTATCCACAGCTTTCGCCAGGGCCGACGATATCCTTACCACAGCTGTCAAAGGGATAGCTGAAATAATAACCGTCACGGGTTATATAAATGTCGATTTCGCCGACGTCGAAACCGTCATGAAGAATTCAGGCGTGGCAATAATGGGAATGGGCAGGGCAGCAGGGGAGAACAGGGCCGTCAGGGCCATTGAAAATGCCCTTGCCTCACCTCTCCTTAATTCAAACGATATTACCGGCGCCACAAGCATCCTTATTAATATCTCATCTGGCAACGGGGAACACGAGCTTACAATGGATGAGCTTGGCGAAATAACCGATTACATGTACGAGGTAGCTTCTGAGGATGCCCTCATCATACGCGGACTTTCCAGGGATGACAGCCTTAACGAGGAGGTAAGTGTTACGGTGATTGCGACCGGGTTTGAGGCAAACAGCATCTTCCAGCCATATAAAAGGCCCAAGCCTGCGATGGTTGAACTCCTTAATTCTGATAAGCAGCAGGCAGTCGCTGCAGTAAGCGAACCGGGACCGGAAATCTTTTCTGTACGTGAAAAAGGCAGGAAAGAGATCGTTCATGAAGCCGATGATGATTACCAGGGAATGCTTGATTTCGGTACAAAGAGCGAGGATCATGAAGATAAAAAGGCTGAAAAGCCGGATTCCACCCTCAGGAAAGTGAAGCATATGCATAACATGCTGATGAAGGAGGGCCTCTCGAACCAGGCGATGAAGGATAACATTGATTCCTTCGAAGACGTGCCTGCTTATGTCAGGAGGAACATGATGAAAAGCATAACCGAAAAAAGTTCTGATACAAAGCTTTCGAAATTTACACTTTCAACAGGCGAAAACGATGAGCCTGTACTTAGAGAAAACAACGCGTATCTGAATGATAACGTGGACTGAAGTGTGAAAAGCCAGACCTTTGCCCCCTTGTGACAGCATTTTACAGGGGGGCAATTTTTTTCTATCTTTGCCGTCGATGCATAAAAATCTCCTCATAGCACTTTTGCTGCTGATCTGCACAGCTGTATACAGCCAGAATAATGAGATCAGGAGGTTGCAGAAGCCCAAACCCGTATCAAAATCCGATACGGCAACAACACCGAAGATACTTAAAGAGTGGACACTTTCAACTGATTTCTCCGAGGAGGTCCCCCTCGAAGTCGATACTGCTTTTTCTCTATTTCAGAGGTACAGGAAGGCCGACCGGTATTCACCATTGAATGCGATGCTCGGGAATTACGGGCTTCCTTTCTACCAGATCAGCTTTTTCGACCGTGTCACCGATCCGGATAAGTTCCTTTATTCATATTACTATCCCCTGATGTATGTCCCCGACAGGGCTGTCTTCATGAACACACAGGTGCCCTTCACTGATCTTTTCTGGACTTTCGGCGGTCAGCGCCAGAATTCGGAACAGACTTTCAGGATATGGCACACCCAGAATGTAAACAGATACCTGAATTTCGGCCTGATATATGATATTATCTACAGCCTCGGACAGTACAATTACCAGAGGGCTGATGACAAGGACTTTACCTTTTTTTCATCATACATTGGAGAAAGGTATAAGCTCTACTTTTCTGCAGGCATCAACAACATCAATTCCAACGAAAACGGCGGCATACTTGATTTCGGCCAGCTTTCGCAACAGTCAAACATGCGTGACGTCCCGGTAAGGCTCGGCGGAACGAGCACTGCCCTGAGCACCCTGAAGAACCGCAGCCTGCTGCTTGTCCAGCGTTATTCCTTTGGAAATGTGGAGACCCGGGAAAAAGATTCAACCGGTACAAAGAAGAAAGGTTTTCTAGGGCTCAGCGGCACCTTTTCTCACATCTTCACACTTGAAAGCAATAAGCGCACTTACTCTGACAAGGATCCCCATTCCGGTTTCTATGATACGTCCTATGTATCATCAGCGCAGACGTTCGATTCCCTTTCTTCACGTATCATAAGGAATACGCTGAGATTTGATTTCACTACTGACCCGGAAAGGAAATTCAGGCTTGGCGGCGGCGCCGGCATCAGGACGGAAGCATTCCGCTATGGTCAGACCGCCCTGGTAAATGATTCGACAAGGCTTGAAATCCCCGCGAGACAAAGGCTCAGCCACTCGATAACAGGGAAACTTTATAACAGCATAGGGAGTAAATTCAAATGGTCGGCAACGGGAGACTTATATTTCTTCGGATACAGGGCAGGTGACCTTCAGCTCAACGGCCTCATCACGAAATCTTTCGATCTTAAAAAAGGAAGGGCAGACTGGAATATAATGGCCGGTATGTCCAGCAGGTCGCCTTCCTACTGGTACCAGAACTGGATGAGCAATAATTTCATCTGGAGCAATAACCTGAATAAGGAATTCAGGCTTAATGCCGGGACAAGCTTCATATATCCTTCACGAAAAATGAGCCTGAAGTTCAATTACACCATTATTGATAATTATACTGATTTCGACACCGCGGCTTACCCTGCTCAGCATAATGGTGGTATTTCAGTTGCAGCGCTGTCGGCAGGCAAGGAAATGAAATTGTGGAAGTTCCACCTTGCCTCTGATGTGATAATTCAGCAGAGCAGCAACAGGGATATAATCGATCTTCCGTTGGTTGCACTCCGCTCGGCAGGCTACTTCGAACACCTGTTCAGGTTCAAATCAACAGGCGGAGAGCTTAATACACAGCTCGGAGCCGAGGTTATGTACAATACTCCTTATCATGCGTATGCATATATGCCGGCTACAGGCAGGTTTTACAGGCAGGACACGGAAACAACCGGCAGTTATCCCTTCATTAATGCTTTTGTAAATCTTAAGATCAAGCGGACAAGGATCTTCCTTATGATGGACCATCTGAATGCAGGAATGATGGGTTACGGCTTCAATATGGTGCCCTCTTATCCCATGAATATGAGGATGTTCCGATATGGGCTGAGCTGGACTTTTTATGATTGAAAAATTTTGTTATCTTTGCGGAAAATTTAATTAAACAGAAACTGTTTAACCAAAACCGCAACTATTGATAAGAAAACCACATTTCTTTTTTACGGCTCTTCTGGCAGTTGCAATCACTTTATCCCTTTTTGTACGGTTCCCCCGGTCGTTCAGCAATGATCAGGCGAGGATTGACCTTGATTCCATAAGAAAGCGGGGAAAACTGATTGCAGTGACAAATTTTAACTCGACGGATTATTTCATCTATAAAGGTGAACCTGGCGGATTCACCTATGAGCTTCTGAAAACTTTTGCAAAGCATCTGGGCACAGACCTGGAGATCATAACTGAAAGCAATGCCGAGAAAGCAGTAGACATGCTCAATAAAGGCAAAGCAGACATCATCGCTGAGGTTTTGCCATCGGGTCAATTGAAAGTAAAATTGACGGATCCTGTGGATCAGACCAGGAAAATTCTTGTAAGGCGGAAACACAACTCCCTGCCTGCAATGACAGGCGAGATGCAGCAGGAGATGAGGGACCAGTTCAGCCTTGAAACCGGTGCAGTTTATGTTCAGGGCGGGTATGGAGGCCAGGTCTCCCTGGCTTCGCTGTCGTCGGCGCTGGGCGACTCGGTGAGGATACTAGATGCGCCTTATGACGAGGACAAGCTGATTGAATTTGTTGCCGGGGGGATCATCGATTATGCTGTATGTGATGAGAATATTGCGCTGGTCAATTCCACGATTTACCCCGGGATAGATGTTAGCAGGAATGCCGGACCTGTGGAGCTTAAATCGTGGGCAGTGAGGGAGAGGCATTCAGATTCGCTTCTCCTGGAACTGAACAGCTGGATGGCAGAATACAGGAAGACACGCGATTATAAATTCCTGTATGCGGAATATTTCAGAAATTCCAGGTCAGGAATGATCATCCGGAGTGATTATTATGCACACAAAACAGGCAGGATCTCGCGCTATGACGAGATCATAAAAAAATACAGCGACAGGATAAACTGGGACTGGAGGCTGCTTGCTTCGCTGATTTGCCAGGAATCGCGATTCAACCCTTCGGTTGAATCAGGGAAAGGAGCCTACGGCCTCATGCAGATCATGCCGGAGACCGGTGAAAGGATGGGCATTGATATAAAGTCATCACCTGAGAACAACATCAGGGCAGGCATCAAATACATTTCTTTCCTGCACAGGATTTTTGAAAAGAAAGTTTCGGATCCTAATGAAAGGATCAATTTCATACTGGCTGCATACAATGCAGGTCCAGGCCATGTTCTTGATGCAATGAAACTTGCCCGCAAGAATGGCATGGATCCTGGGATATGGAAAGACAATGTTGAAGTGTGGATGCTTAAGAAATCCATTCCCGAATATTATAATGATGAGGTTGTAAAAAACGGCTTTTTTACAGGGAAGGAATCTGTAAAATTCGTGGCTCAGATCCTCGGCAGGTATGAGCATTACAAGAATGCAGTGCGGGACGGAAACTAAAATCTCCTGAGAATTTCGAGAAGCTCGTTCAGCATCATCGAAGTTGCTCCCCAGATCACGTGGCCTTTATAGTCGAAATATCTTATTTCGTATACGCCTCCCCTGATCTCCATGGGTTTGGTTTTGATGGCTGAAGGTGTCATGAATTCATTGATATCTGCCTCTATCAGGAAATCCACTTCTGCTGGATCTGGCCTGAATACAGGCTTAGCCGGTATCCAGGCTGTCACTGCAGTAACGAGCATTTTGCTTACCGGAATAAATAAAGGTGTAAGCAGACCCAGATTTTCAATTGCGGATGGATTGATTCCCATTTCCTCCTCGGCTTCACGAAATGCTGTTCTTATTATATTTTCGTCCGAAGGCTCCTGCTTTCCTCCCGGGAAGGAGATCTGCCCGCCATGGAATCCTGTGTAGTCGGGACGCTTCATAAAGACAGTGTGAACGGAATCTTTTTCAGGCCAGAGCAGTATCAGAACGGCTGCCACTCTTGCATCAGGCCCGGGTGTCAGTGGAAAATCCTCCAGCATGCGGTTCGACGAAGCCATCATCCACTGGACCTGGCTGCCCGGAAGCCCTTGCTTTATTGCGGCTTTTAGTTTTTCAGGGAAATTTGCTGAGTTGATTTTGTCCATATCTACATTCTCCCGGCTTTCCTTCGCGTCCTTCGTGCGACCTTTGTGTCCTTTGTGTTTAATGTTTTTTTGAACCACAAAGGTACACAAAGGTTTAGTCAAAGGACACATAGGACGAAGCACTCACTTTTTAAGTCATTCATACTTAAGTGCCTCTACCGGATTTTTTCTTGATGCCCTGTATGAATGAAAAAATACCGTTGCCACAACCACAAGGGTTGAGACGGCAAAAGCGATGATGAATACCCAGGGGGAAATTGATGTCCTGAATGCAAAATTGTTAAGCCACTTCAGCATAAAATAAAGTGTCAGCGGTACGGATATCAGAGATGCAGTGAATACAAGAATCACATTTGACTTCAGGAAAGAAACGACAATCGCATCTTCGGAGCTTCCGAAGACTTTTCTTATTCCAATCTCCTTCGTCCTTGATCTGCTTACGAAGAGGACAAGACCGAACAGCCCGAGGGCGGCAATCAGGAGCGTAAAAATTGCAAATATTGTGATGATCGTGCCCAGGTTCTTTTCTGAGGAATAAAGGTTCTGAATCAGGGATTCAATCGTAAAATACCTGAATGGCCTGTCCGGAGCTGCACTTTTCCATTCGGCTTCGACGACGGGAAGTATGCTGTTCAGCGTTCCCGGTTTGTACCGGATTGCAACCTGCTGAATATATCTGTCTGTCATTGT
>DATGWQ010000192.1:0-56330 GCA_035299385.1 Bacteroidales bacterium
AGAAGGCTGCTTTAATGATTTTCATGATAGAGGTTTTTGGTTAGTAATTATGATTAGAGTTTATGTTGATTATTGAAAAGCTGTTTTGATCCCGACTATCTTTCCTTCAACAAGCGAACACCATATCATACCATTATCCCCCAGAACTATCCTGTTCACTGAAGAATTACCGGCCTTGTATTTCCAGATCACATCATGCTTCACCGGATCGACTGCAATTATAACGCCGTCACGTGTACCGGCGAGGATTTCCCTGTCGGAGGCCGTAACAGGACATGGAGCATGCTCATAACCGAATCCCGCATCAACCTTCCATTCCGTAACTGGGATATCTTTTACCGTCGAGACTGCAATGATCGTATCATTCATCAGCTTGGCATACACAAGAGAGCCGTCAGGACTCATGCCCATGGACTCGCGTACAGCATGACGTCCCGTGCGCCATATCTGCTTCCCGTCCGATTCATCAAGAGCAGTAAGGAACCTGTCCGGTGCAACGATGAAAACTCTTTTCCCGGAACTTACAGGATAAATGTTTCCGGGTGAATAGAGCACCTGCGGCTTGCCATTGTCCCATTTCCATTTCAGGGTTCCTGTCTTCCTGTCAAGGCAATAGAAGTGAGTGTCCCATGCACCAAAGAATACTGACGATTCTGACAAAGCCGGCTTCCCCTGTATCAATCCTTCCGCGCCCGAAAATTTCCAGGCAACCCTTCCTGTCCTGAAATCTATCTTATAAAAATCTTTGTCTCCACCACCGGTATAAAAGAAGCCATCATCTGTTATGCCTTCAGCAAGCACAGGCCTGCCGGTCCACACAGACCATATTATATTCCCGGTTCTGCTGTTAAATGCATTGATGTATCCATTTACGGTGCCTGTCATTACAACACCCTGAGAGTAAACGGGTGTTGAATATAAAGGCGATTCCAGTTGCTGCTGCCATGCGACTGCACCTGAGTTCATGTCAACCGCCTTAAGCATTCCCGCAGAATTTCCATAAACAACCAGGTTGCCTGCAGGGCATGGTCCGGTAAAGATCGAGCATGAATCGGTAAATGTTGCTGTGACCTTGTATCCTGAATACCTTTTATTAATGGAATAGTCAGGTAAAGGTGAAACCGCAAGTCCTGAGATCGCGTCCGGAGCCTCATAGTTCAGTTGAATGGCAGGCTTTCCGGGATCAGCCCCCAGCGGCTTATTATACGCAAGGAGGCTGTCATTTCTCAACTCAACGATATTGTAACCAGGAATTTCAGATTTCCCGAGAATAACTGACCTGCACATTATACCAGGAATTCTGTCGAAATTATAAAGTCTCAGAGTGTGCCCGTGACCGCAGAAAGCAAGCTTGCATCCGGCTTGCCTGAGCACTGTAGTTACTTCATGCCAGTTATCAAGACCCTCATTGAGGGGATAATGTGAAAATGCAACCGGTATCCTGCCTTCGTTTGACGAAAGCCGCCTTTTGAGCCAGGCAATATCCTCACCCTTAACGTGCCCATCACCCATTTTCATAAAAGGGCCCGTGCTGAATCCAATAAGCCTGAAGCTGCCATGATTAAAATCGAACCTGTCGCTATCCCAGAGCTTATTGACCATAAGACCGGCTGATTCCGACCAGTTAGTATCATGATTCCCGGGCAGGACGTAACAAGGCTTCAGAAGCCTCGCCAGGGCATTCTTCACAGCAAGTAATTCAGCATCTGAACCGGAATTGGAAAGATCACCCGTTACAATTATGAAATCAGGCCCGAGGCTGTTTATCTCATCAACTATTTTATTAAGGTCCGCATCACTTTTTGCACCGGGTGAAACATGAAGATCTGTAAGAACAATAAATGAGCAAACTTCCTTCTGAGCATATATAAAGGAATTGTGGAGTCCCGATAAAAAGAGAGTTGACAAAATGATATTTATGAGAGATCTCATAAAGTTGTATTACATCAGACAAATTTAAAAAAGGGTTTTAAAAAAATCCAACTTTTTTTAAACAAATATTAGCTTAACCTCAAAAAATTTGACATTTTTTAGTTACCTTGTATAAATAGCTGAGGGTGACTTTCGGCATTCGTATAACTGACAGAGGTTATATAAAACCGGTATTTTGAATCTTCTTCCCTGTCTGCTTTGATGGAAAATGTTGTATCGGAAGTGACCCTGTAAATGCAATGCTGGGAAGAAAGGTTTGCCTCTGATCCTTTTCTGAACCTGTAAATAACGAACTCTTTTGTATTACTCCCTTTCTCCCATGAGAAACTGACATCATTGCCATTCCTGGAGATAAATGCATTCACAGGAGGCTCAGGCATTATTGGTTCTATCCTGTTGTTTGAAGGAACAAGAGCAGGATATTTGTAGAGCTTCCTGGTCAGGCGCTGCTCCAGCCTGAGCGGATTTTCCGAAAGAACCCTTGCACTGAAGAATGCGCTTCCGCTGACCTCAGGATAGGTTCGGTTCAGGCGTACCTGTCTGATTATCTCATTTGAATTGCGCCACTCCCTTGTGGAGGATTTCCTGTCGATCCTGTATGGAGCCTGCCCGATATAAAGTCTGCATCCGTAAGTATTCCTGCTCCACCAGTCTGCCAGGACTGCATAGTCCGCCACCTTGAAACCGATGTGCCAGTAGACCTGGGGAACAATGTAGTCTATCCATCCATTCTTCTGCCACAGCAAAATATCTGCATAAAGGTCATCATAGTTTGTCTGACCTGCCCTGGTAGCCGAACCTTCGGGATCCTTATCCATGTTCCTCCAGACTCCGAAGGGTGAAATCCCAAACTGTACCCATGGTTTTATCGCCCTGATGCTGTCGTGCATCTGCCGGATGATCTGATTCACGTTATCACGCCGCCAGTCATCCTTCTTATCAGGAGGAAAATCACCATGAAAGTCATTGAAAGATCTTTCATCCGGAAATTCCTTTCCGGCAATCCTGTAGGGATAGAAATAATCATCCATATGTATGGCGTCGATGTCGTATCGCCGTACAATATCGCTTACGACACTTGTAAAATATTCTCTTGTCCGGGGTAATCCCGGATCAAAATAAACCGTTTTTCCGTAGGTAAGGAACCATTCCGGGTGCAGGTTCGTAATATGGGTGCTATCCACTTGATTTATGGTATCGGTTTTGGCCCTGTAAGGATTCAGCCAGACATGCACATCGATACCTCTCTTCCGGCATTGTTCAATTAAGAATTCCAGCGGATCATAGTATGGATCCGAAGGCTGCCCCTGTTTTCCGGAAAGCCACTGTGACCAGGGTTCCAGGCTCGATTTGTAGAAAGCATCCGCCGCCGGCCTGATCTGAAATATTATGGTATTGAGCTTATAATCCTTCATCCGTTCAAGGATGTTTTCCATTTCCTGTTTCTGTCTTTCTGACGACAATCCCGGCTTGGAAGGCCAGTCAATGTTTCCGACAGTAGCGACCCACACGGCCCTCATTTCGTACTTCTGATATTGGGAGAATAAGACTCCATGTACGGCAAATAAAAACGAGAAGATCAGGAAAGATTTTATTTTTGTCGTCGTTTTATCAAGCATGCAATTACTAAAGTTTAATTCTTGTTCTGCTGAAGAAGGGTGAACCAAAAATAAAAAAAAGAAATAATATGTCATACATCTTACAAAAAAAATTATTTTTGTAAAGCCTACAGGACGATTTTTAATATGATTCTTGTTGTCGACAGCGGATCCACCAAAACAGAATGGAGAATAATCAACGGTGAGGAAACCGGGATATCGGTTTTTTCATCCGGCATAAATCCGTATTTTCTCAGAGAAGATGAGATTTGCGGCATTCTTGAATCAGAACTATCAGGAATTCCTTCCCGTGGCATTGGCGCGATCTACTTTTATGGCACCGGATGTAACAGTGAAACAAAAAACAAAACTGTGAAAGACGCCCTGGAAAGATATTTTTCAGCAGATGAGGTTTTTGTCGGAAGCGACCTGCTTGGTGCCGCAAGGTCATTATGCCAGAGTGGCCGTGGAATTGCTTGCATAATCGGCACAGGATCAAATTCATGTTTCTATGATGGCAGGAACATTGTATCGAATGTTGCTCCGCTTGGCTACATTCTTGGAGATGAAGGAGGAGGAGCTGTCCTGGGAAGAAAGCTCATTTCAGGGGTCCTGAAAAAGCAATTTTCTGCTTCCGTGAACGAAAAATTTTTCGAAACTTATAAAATAACTGCTTCCGAAATCCTGGAGAACGTTTATACAAAACCATTCCCCAACAGGTTCCTTGGTCAGTTTGCCAGGTTCATTTCCACGAATATACAAATCCCTGATATGCAGGAATTAATAATCTCCAGCTTTGATGAATTCATTAAAAGAAATGTCCTCCAATACCCCGAATCAAAGCACCTGCCCGTAAGTTTTACAGGGAGCATAGCATATAATTTCCGGACATTCCTGACAGACATCCTGAAAAAAAACGGCCTTAATACCGGAATTATAACATTGTCACCCATGGAAGGACTGATGAGATATCATATTTCGGCCGGAGCTGAAAAAAAAATACGATGAAGAAACAGGAACCAAAGCAGCTTAGCATTACGGAATCATCATCGAACTTCGATAATATTGAAAAAATGGCGGTCGGTGAGATACTGACGAATATTAACCAGGAGGATTCGAAGGTGCATCTTGCAGTGAAAGAGCAGATTCCGCAGATTGAAGAACTGATATCAAGGATCGTAGGCAGGATGAAACGCGGAGGCAGGCTGTTTTATCTTGGAGCCGGAACAAGCGGAAGGCTGGGAGTGCTGGATGCCTCGGAAGTCCCTCCAACTTTCGGAGTCCCCGGCACGATGGTGATCGGCCTTATTGCAGGCGGCGAAATAGCCCTCAGAAAGGCAGTGGAATCTGCAGAGGACGATCCTAACAAGGCATGGAAGGAACTTGAAATTTTCAACATAAATACAAAAGATACAGTTGTGGGAATTGCCGCTTCAGGTACAACCCAGTATGTGATCGGAGGGCTCCGTACAGCCAGGGAGAACGGGATCCTTACAGGGTGCATAACGTGCAATCCCGGAAGCAGCATCGTTGAAGTTGCAGACGTTCCGATCGTCGTTGTTGTAGGTCCGGAATTTATCACGGGAAGCACAAGGCTGAAGGCCGGGACCGCACAGAAGATGGTTCTCAATATG
This sequence comes from Bacteroidales bacterium, assembly GCA_035299385.1. Classification (GTDB taxonomy): domain Bacteria; phylum Bacteroidota; class Bacteroidia; order Bacteroidales; family VadinHA17; genus LD21. Next base: position 5,165 of record DATGWQ010000192.1, read on the forward strand.
ATCACAACAACAGTAATGATCAAGCTGGGAAGGATAAAAGGGAACAAGATGGTCAATATGCAGCTGACCAACAAAAAACTGATCGAAAGAGGCATCAGGATGATAGTTGAGGAATTGAATATTCAGCGCGATGCAGCCAGGATCCTCCTGTTGCAGAACGGGTCGGTGAGGAAAGCCCTGGAGTTCTATCGTGAAAATTATAAATGATCATAACCTTTCCTTATGCAGGATATGTTCAGCAAAATAGGAAGCGGATTAACACTCAGCCAGAGAATCGAAAGGAAAGTCGAGGAGGCCATCCGCGATAAGAAATTAGTTCCGGGAGAAAAGCTCCCGTCCGAGAAGGAATTATGCGCCCAGTTCGCAGTCAGCAGGACCGCCCTGAGAGAGGCTCTCAGAAGGCTCAGCGCCCGTGGTTTGCTCGACATCCGGAAAGGAAGCGGCATTTACGTAACAGCGCTGAAGATAGAGGATGCCATCAATTCTCTTCATCTTTTTTATGATTTGCGGTTCAACTCAGACCTCATTATAAGAATTATCGAGGTAAGAAGGTTGTTCGAGCCTGAGATAGCAAGGCTTGCAGCAATGAACAGAACAGAAAGCGACATTGCGACCCTCAGGAAAAACCAGTCGGACCTTAATAAATGCGACCCCGATAACACCCAGCTCGAGGTTGACCTTATCAACAAGTTTCATATGAACCTTTCAAAAGCGACCGGCAATCCGATCGTGATAATAAGTATGGAGCCGGTTTATTCGCTTCTACCAAGGATGAGAAACCTGATATATGGCAATATTGAAGGCGAAAAAGAGTATACACTGAAATACCAGGGTGAACTCATTCAGGCCCTGGAGGGAAAGAACAGCAGCAAAGCGCATGAAGTTTCAGTGGCGCTGCTCGACAGGAATATGGAGATCTACAACAAGTACTTCAAATCATATTGAAAATAATTCAGCACACAGCTCCCTGATTGTAACCTTTCATTAAAATATTTCATTTTCTTTGAAACATGAGGAAGCTCGTAATAACATTCGCACTGGCGATGGCATTTGCAATGGCATCTGCACAGCAGGTGCGTCCGCCTTTCATGCAGTATATCGATCATCCCTGGGTTGATTCCGTATTCAAATCCCTCACTCCTGCGGAAAGGGTCGCCCAGCTTATCTGGATAGCAGGTTTTTCAAACCGCGATCTTGCCTATGAGATGGACCTTGTGGACCTGGTCAAGAGAACTGGTGTGGGAGGAATCGTTTTCTTCCAGGATGATGCCGCTAAGCAGGCAGAGATGATCAATTACCTGAGAAAAGAAACCAAAGTTCCCCTCATGATTGCCCTTGATGGGGAATGGGGTGCAGGCATGAGACTCAAAGATGTGATAAAATTTCCCTACCAGATGACACTGGGAGCTGTCAGAAATGATTCTCTTATCTATGAGATGGGAAGAGCTGTGGCCGGCCAGTTTCGCAGGGGCGGCATGAATGTCAACCTTGCGCCGGTTGCCGACGTTAACAATAATCCTAAAAACACAGTCATTAATTACCGTTCATTCGGCGAGGATCCGGAAAAAGTCAGCAAAAAGGCCGCTCTTTATATGAAAGGAATGCAGGACAATGGAATTTTCGCCGTGGCCAAACACTTTCCCGGACACGGTGATACAGAAACTGATTCCCACCTGGACCTGCCCGTGATCAGGCATTCAAGAGCCAGGCTCGATTCAATCGAGCTTGTTCCCTTCAGGCACACCATCAATGAGGGCGTGTCCGGTGTAATGCCGGGGCACCTGAGCATTCCCGCACTGGATCCGGCACCTAACCTACCATCGACTTTATCGAAACCAATTCTCACGGGCATTCTTAAGGATGAGCTGAATTTTGGGGGGCTTGTCATTTCCGATGCAATGAACATGTCAGGCCTTACGAAACATGCTGCTCCGGGAGAAGCCGTCGCTGATGCAATAAAAGCTGGAATGGATGTTCTCGAGTATGTAACTGACCCTGAACAAGCAATAAAGATCATTGTTGAAAAAATGAAGAAGGGTGAAATATCGGAGAGAGAGATCAATGAGAAGTGCATGAAGGTGCTTGCCGCCAAATACTGGGCTGGTCTGAACAAGCCCGTGGAGATCAAAGCTGAGAATATTGCAGCGGACATGTCATCACCTGAAACTGCTGCCCTCATCAGGGAACTCTATGCAAATTCCTTGACTCTTCTCAGCAACAATAACGACATCATTCCTGTAAAGCATCTGGATAATATTAAAGTTGCAGCAGTTGCGCTTAACAGGAAAGAAATGACTGCCTTTCAGAAGCGAATTGCAAAATATCATCCTGCGGATCCTTACATGATCATCCCCGGGGATTCAAACACAATAAACCCTTTACTCAAAAAGATTAAAGACTATGATCTGATAATCACAGGCGTTTACGGACTCGACCAGAGGCCTGACAGGAATTTCGGAATAACTCCCGAGCTGAATGACCTGCTTGAAAAGATCACATCTTCGGGCAAGAGCATAGTAACATGGTTCGGAAATCCTTATGGGATTGCCAGGACAGCTTCATTAAAAAACTCTGCAGGACTTGTAGTGGCTTACCAGGAAAATGAATTTACAGAGGATCTGTCAGCCCAGCTGATCTTCGGAGGCATCAGTGCTCGTGGAAAACTACCTGTTTCAATCGATGAAAGCTGGAAAGCAGGTTCAGGAATACAAACCAATGGCGATATAAGGATGCAGTACGGCCTGCCTGAAAGCGCCGGAATGTCTTCAGAAATTCTTTCAGGCAAAATCGATTCAATTGCAAATGCCGGCATTGCAGCCAGGGCATTCCCCGGATGCGAGGTCATGGTGGCAAGGCATGGTGATGTTGTTTTTCACAGGACATACGGGTACCAGACCTATGAGAACAGGGTTGCGGTACAGGAAGATGACCTTTATGATCTCGCTTCTGTAACGAAGGTCTCATCAACACTTGCAGGACTGATGCTGTTGAACAGCCAGGGAAGGTTTTCACCGGATAAGACACTTGGAGATTACCTGCCCGATTTCAAGAAGACAAACAAAGGCAATATTCCGATGAGGGACTTCCTCACACACCAGGCCGGCCTCACCGCCTGGATAGCTTTCTGGAAGGAAACAGTTGGTAAAAAAGGAGACTTCAGAAAACATATTTTCAATCCCGTGCCATCAAAAAAATACCCTCTTGAAGTTGCCCAGGGCATCTATATAAATAAAAATTACAGGAAAAAGATCTTTAACGAGATAAAGAAAAGCCCTATTGGAGAGAAGAAATATGTCTATTCGGACCTGACTTTCATAATCGCCCCTCAGATAATAGAAAATATAACTGGTCAGAAATGGTACGAGTTTGTTACGGACAACATTTACAAAAAGATCGGAGCGTACGATATGGCTTTCAATCCATACATGAAGTATAATATGTCAAGGATTGTGCCCACAGAGTATGATTCACTTTTCAGGAAGCAGCTCCTGCATGGAACGGTGCACGATGAAGGAGCCGCGATGCTTGGCGGAATATCGGGACATGCAGGGCTCTTTGCTACCGCGAATGACCTTATGAAGCTGATGGAGCTGTACAGGCGCAAGGGGGAATACGGCGGGGAGCAGATCATCAGCAGAGATGTGATGGAGGAATATACAAGAGTTCAGTTCCCCGAAAACAAGAACCGCCGGGGGCTTGGATTTGATAAACCGCTGCTGAATAACTCCGAGCTGAGCCAAAAAGATGCTTATCCTGCAAAGAGCGCTTCACCTTCGAGCTTCGGACATTCGGGTTATACAGGAACATTTGTATGGGTAGATCCCGAGTATGATATCAGCTACGTTTTCCTGTGCAACAGGGTATATCCGACAAGGGAGAACAACAAGCTGTCTGAGATGAATATCAGGTCGAATATACTGCAGGCAATATACGATTCGGTAGTAGATTGACAGGCATTATATACTTTTAACGGATTGTTTGATCTTCAACTCTGGCTTAAGCAGGATCTGACCTACGATTGTATCGTTTGAATTATGTATTTTGGCAAAAAGGAATTTGATAGCAATTTTGCTGATGTCGTTTACCGGTTGAGCTATGCATGACAAAGGCGTCTCAAGGTAGTCAAGGTAAGGGTGATCATCAAAAGTAAGCAGAGAAATATCATCAGGAATTTTAAGATTCATTTCTTTCAAAGCTTTCATGCATCCCATTGCGATTGTATTACTTAGTGTAAATATTGCAGTGGGCCTCTCTTTTTTCTGAAGAAGCAGTCTTGTTTCCAGGTATCCGTTCTGGACACTGAAGTCGTCACCTGCTATCATACATTTGCTTAACCCGGCTTCAATTGAAGCATCTGTAAATCCCTTAATCCTCATCCTGTTGGGAGTGGATTGCTGCACGCCCTGAATGCAGGCAATAACTTTATGTCCGTTATTAATAAGGTATTTTGTGGCCGCAAATGCTCCATCATAGTTGTCAGTGGATACATATGGCATATCGAGATCTTCATAGTACCTGTCAATGCAGATGATTGGCAAACCGGAATCATGCAGCTGTTTTATATGCTCAAACTGATTTCCGCAAGGGGCTATAACGAGGCCTTCAATGTTCCTTGACACTAGTTGGTGAAGCTCTCGTTTTTCAATTTCAGTGTTTTCATCACTGTCACTTATCATTGTCGTATAACCATACTTTCTGATTTCGGAGTTTATGGTGCTTGCGAGGTCAGCAAAAAATGGATTATTTAAAGAAGGCACGATGAGAGCAATTGTGTTGCTTTTGCCGCTTTTAAGAGAAGCTGCAAACAGGTTGGGAATATAATTCAGCTCTTTTGCTGCATCCAAAATTATCTGCTGCGACTTTTTACCTATCCTGAATTGCTCTGCTTTCCCGTTTAACACCCTTGATACGGTGGAAACTGATAATCCCGTTCTGGCTACGATGTCGTTTATGTTTGTCTTCTGTGCACCCATAATATAAACGTTTGTACAAATATATTAAAAATATTTTTCTCAATACCAATTCATTTAGTAATGCTTATATAACTGATTTTCTTTTGTTTAAATTAAAATGAGGAAGATACTATTTAATTCTTAAGGGTCACTGATGAAAATTTATTGATATTTTTGCTCAAACGTTTGTTCAAATCAATTTTTTGGTTAAGTTTGCATAAATGACTGTTTCATTCAATATATATTAAATATCTATCTATCTTATATTTAATGTTTTAATACCAGCCATGCCTTAACTCTTCACCTTAATTAATAAGTTATGAAAAAAAATCCACATCTGGAAGTAAGTATCCTCGCTTCTTTTTTCAAATGGATCTTGTACAAAACTCTGAAATTGACCATGCTGGCAATAATAGCTGTCGCTATCAGCTCAAATCAGCTCTTTGGTCAGAATCAAACAAGATCAATAACAGGTAAAGTGCTTGATCAGTCTGGGATCCCCATGGCAGGAGTATCGGTTGCAGTGACCGGAACTTCAATGGGTACACTGACTGATTCTGAAGGTAATTTTGCACTCAGCAACATCAAAGATGATGCAGTGTTAAGATTTACATTCGTTGGAATGCAGCCTCAGGAAGTAAGCGTCTCAGGGAAACCTGCCATTAGTATTACAATGAGCCAGGAAAGCTATGGAATTGATGAGGTTGTGATAGTTGGATATGGAACCCAGAAAAAAATAAATCTTACCGGGTCAGTATCAACAGTAAACTCAGCTGAAATAGTTAAAGTACCAACAGCAAACGTTTCTGAAGCACTTGTTGGGAAAGCACCTGGTTTGTTTGCCAAGCAGGGAACAGGAGTTCCCGGTGCAGATTATTCTGATCTGAGCATTAGGGGGTATGGTGCTCCACTGATTCTTGTCGATGGTATTGAAACATCATGGACCCGCATGGATCCTAATGAAATAGAATCTATCAGTGTCCTGAAAGATGCTGCTGCCGCAATTTACGGTATCAGGGCTGGAAACGGAGTTATTCTTATTACCACAAAGCGAGGGAACAATAACAGGCCCTCAGTTACATACTCTAATAATTTTTCTTTTCAGTCTCCCACAACTATCCCGGAATTTGTATCATCAGCCAAGTATGCAGAGTTATTACGCGAAGGCCAGTTGAATTATGGTTTGCCTGTTACATATACAGAAGAAGACATTCAGAAATTCAAAGATGGTAATGACCCTAATTATGTTAATGAAAGCTGGTATAATGCTGCTTTTCGAAAGTGGTCACCGATGCAGACACATAATATCTCTGTCAGGGGCGGAAATGAGAAAGTGAGATATTTCATCACCGTCGGTTATCTGGACCAATCAGGAACCTACAGATCAAATGACCTGGGCTTCAACAGATATAATGCCCGTTCCAATATTGATGCCCAGATCACCGAAAGGTTTTCCATATCTGTCGACATGTCTTACAGGAATGAGGACAGAAGAGCTCCTCAAACCTCCCTGGATAACATCTGGATTAATTTAAAAACAGCATTGCCTTTATGGCCTACTTCACTCCCTGATCCAACCAAAGGAGGGGCATATTCAGGTTTTCTGGAGAGGAGTCCTGTTGCACAGACAATCAGTGATATGACTGGCTTTGATAATGATCTCCAGAGATATTTCACCGGTAAGATAAGTCTGAAATATAAAATACCCGGGATTGAAGGTCTCGAATTAAATGGCGCCCTGAATTATTCAATAAACAATTTTTATAATAAAATTCAGGATAAACCATTTAAATTATTTGCCTATGACTACACCAATGACATATACATACCATATGGCAGTAACGGGTCCAACTCACTTTATGAAGAATCATCACAGTTCACGCAGATTTATCCTCTTGTATCGCTGAACTATAACAGAAAATTTGGAAATCATTCATTGCAGGGTTTATTGCTGGCAGAAGGCACCACCTCTAATTCTAATTATATGTCTGCAGGAAGGGTCGATCTGCTGTCTCTTGAAGTACCTTATTTGTTTGCTGGATCACTTGAGAACATGACAAACAACGGCGCTGCACAGGAATCTGGTTATGTCAGCTATGTTAGCAGATTAAATTATTCCTACAAGGATAAGTATCTGCTGGAGGGTACTTTCAGAGCTGATGCAAGCTATAAGTTTCCACCCGATTCAAGATGGGGTTATTTCCCCAGCGTATCTGCGGGATGGAGAATTTCGGAAGAAAGCTTTATCAAAGACAACCTCCCGTGGATAAATAATCTTAAGCTCAGGGCTTCATACAGTAAGTCGGGTGGAAATGACAATGTGGAGGCTTTCAAATATCTTGCCGGCTATGAGATAATTGAATCAACCTCAAATATTTATGTCTTTGGTTCAGATGTGTATCGTCTGCTGCGCACCAGGGGACTGGCCAATTCTGAAATAACATGGCCTGATATGACAAATTATAATGCAGGCTTGGATGCTTCATTCCTTGGTGGGATGTTTGGTCTTGAACTTGACTTCTTCTATCGTGTAACGGAAAATCTATTTGGATACCCGCTTGAAAATTTTCCGTCAACATTCGGAACTCCTTTGCCGCAACTTAACATTAACTCAACGGACGACAGGGGGTTTGAGTTGACAGTATCTCATAAGAAAAGTATCGGAAGCAAATTCAGCTATAATTTATCCGGCTCATTGAGTCTTGCCAGGGAGAAATACAGAAGATGGTCCGAGAGTCCGTACAATGACGAAGATGAATTGCGTATATACCAGAAAACAGGAAAATATACCAACAGATGGATTGGGTATATATCCGATGGTCTCTTCATGACCCAGGAAGAAATAACTAATCTTGATGTTAACCAGGACCAGGCTGGTAATACTACTTTGAGGCCCGGGGACATCAGGTATAAGGACCTGAACGGTGACAAGGTTATCGACTGGCGTGACCAGGATGTAATAGGCTATGGTTCATATCCGGACTTGACGTACGGGTTGAACATTGGCGCCCAATATGGATCCTTTTCAATAACTGCATTATTCCAGGGAGCATCGATGTTCAATTCACTGATAGCCGATGCAATAAGAGGTCCGCTGACAAACCAGGGAAATGCATTTGAGTTCCAGTACAAGTATCGCTGGCAGCCCGACCCTGCAAATCCTGGAGTCAATATAAATCCTGATGTTATGCTTCCGGCAATTTATCCTGAAGGCACCAACACAAATAACAATAAAACCTCAGATTTCTGGTTAAAAGACGCTACATACATAAGACTTAAAAATCTTAACCTGTCATATTCATTACCAAGAAAACTGGTGCAGAAAGCAGGTTTCCAGGATGTAAATATCAATGTGGCTGGGAGCAACCTGCTTACATTAAGCAAACTCGGAATTTACAAAAAGTCTATCGACCCGGAAGCTACTGATTATCAGAAATTTTATCCTCCTGTGAAAACAATTTCATTTGGACTTAACATAACGATGTAATAAAAACCTGACAGAATATGAAAAATATTAAGTACTTGATAATATTGTTGCTTCTTGTTTCGTACGGGTGTGAGAAATTCGTAGATAAGGAGCCGCTTGACATCATATCTGATGCAGCTCTCTGGAATGATGATAAGCTTATTGATGCCTATGTTGCAGACCTGTATTACAGAACTGATTTCATTGAAATCCGCGGGAACTATGCTGAACAGACATCCTTTGCCATGATACCATCAATGGGTGGCGAGGGAAGGTCCTTTGGCACTCATCATCAGTCGTACATTGCTTCTACAACCGTTCTGACTTCATCAGGTATCCCAAAAGAACTGGATTACTGGAATTATAACAACATCAGGGATTGCAACTATTTCCTCGAAATGATCCAAAAATCAACACTCGATCCGGCTATAATAAGCCAGAGAAGCGCTGAAGTAAGGTTCTTAAGAGCTTACATGTATTTTCAGATGGTTATTCGTTTTGGCGGCGTGCCAATCATTACAAAACCACAGACAATTGAATCATCCCAGGAAGAAATCTATCCTGTGCGGAATTCAGAAAAGGAAGTATATGATTTCATAATCAATGAAATGACAGAGCTTGTTCAGGCACTGCCATCAACATATGAGTCTAAAGATAAGGGCAGGCCAACAAAATGGGCTGGTTATGCTTTGCAAAGCAGGGCCGCCTTATATGCTGCAAGCATTGCGAAATACGGACAGGTTCAGCTCGATGGCTTACTGGGATTTCCTGCATCAGATGTAAATCATTATGCACAGATCAGCTACGATGCTTCAAAAGCAATTCTTAACAGTGGTCTTCATTCTCTTTATGAAAAACATGCTGATCCGGTCAAAAATTACCAGAACCTCTTCCTTGATGAATCAGCCGACAATAAGGAGGTAATTATGGCTGAGGTATATGACTACAGTAAAAACAGGGCTCATGCATACACCTTAAGAGCCATGTCTCACGATTTTAATGGCACATGGGCATCAATGTTTTACCTGTATGATTTTATTGAACATTTTGAATTCGCAGATGGAAGACCAGGTAACTCGATTACAAGAGCACAGCTTACTGCAACGGAATGGTCTTCTGCAGAGCTATTCGGAAATCGCGACGCCAGGTTCAAAGCTTCCGTTTTTTATCCTGAAAGTCCATGGCAGGGAGGAAAAACATACTTCCATTCACGAACTATTCGTGACGGGAAAACATATACTTCAGGAGTTGCTGAAGACGGTTGGCCCTATGCTTCAATTGCAAGAAACAATCAAAGGTCAGGATTCATGGTTAAGAAGCGGTGCAATGAAAATATGAAAACCACTCCGGTCATTAATGATGATACCGATTACATAATATTCAGGGTAGGCGAAACTTACCTGAACCTTGCTGAAGCGGCTTATTATCTTGGATATACTGATGAAGCTCTGACAACTCTTAACCGCCTCAGGAAAAGAGCTGCCATGCCTGCAAAAACCGAAATTAACGAAGCTGTGATAAGGAATGAACGCCTTGTCGAGTTAACATGGGAAAATCACAGTTACTGGGATATCCGACGCTGGCGAATAGCAAAAAGCATGCTTGATGGAGTCAGGATGGCAGGCTTACAGTATACCTATAATTACAATACAAAAAAATATAAGATCACAATCACAAATGCTGAAGGAGTTGCAAGAACATTTCAGGACAGGCATTACTACCTGCCGCTGGGTGTAGACAGGGTAGCTGAGAATACGAATTTCGTCGAAAATCCTGGATATTGACAATCCCATAACTTCTCCCTGCCCTCCCCCGAAACTATAAGGGGAGGGCTAAAATCACAGATTACCGGAGGATTACACAGACAAAATAAAACCATACACCGCCCTTAAATGGTTTATTCCCGCGCAACATTTAAAAAGCTTTTCCCTGCTTTATTACTTATCTGTTTGTTCCAACAGCCAGTCAAATGTGAAGGCATTACCCTGGCAAAAAATGGTAAAGCCAGGTATGAAATCTTCTCAATGCCTCAGGCCAATGAGATTGAAAGCTTTACGGTACAGGAATTAAAAAAATACCTCGATAACATCAGCGGGGTAACTTTCCGGTATTCTGAAAAACCGGTAAAACAGATGATCAAACCTGCGAGAAGCATTAGAGTTAAAACACTGTTTACTCAGTATTCCATTCCTGTCCTGGAAAATGATCAATATGGCATTTATGTTCGAAAAGGTTCAATATTCCTGGCCGGAGGAACTGACAGATCTACGCTATATGCCGTATACCATTTCTTAAAAATGCTGGGGTGCAAATGGATTGCGCCTGATTTTGCTTTTTATGAAGGAACCAGCAGTTACATTCCTCGCAAAGATGAGCTTAATTTTAAATACATCAACGATATCCGGGAAAAACTCATGACTGAGTACTGTAACTCGGTATACGGACAGTTCTCCGAGACGGCTCTTACAATATATAATGAGGCCGAAAAGATAGTCCGGTTCGGATGCGATATGCCATTTTTGACTGTTAAAAGTGCAGGTGAGTACAATGATTATTCAAATCGTCTCATACTAATTCTGGATAAGATCAAAGGGCTGCGTGAAAGGAAGCCTGACACTGCAATCTCAAATAACCTGTTCCGGCTGAATATTATGATGGAATATGCCCTGAAAAGATCAATGTTGATGATGTACAGAACGGAAAATGACGAGGCAGCAGCTGTAAAAGCTCAATCGGATATCGATGGTCTCTTAGATAAATATGCTGATAACGGAGTATTTGTTTTCAAAAGGAACTGATATGAGTGGATCATTAATAGCGAGGCTTCCATTTACAGCATGTCTTACTTTTTGCTTCATATCCTGCAGTTGTAACGAGACTGTGAGTGAAGGCAGGGAAAGAGCTCCCTCTGCATTTTATGTAAGCTCAGTGAACGGAGATGATTTGAACAACGGGCTCAGCGCAGAATCTTCCTGGAAGACCCTGTCGAGGGCAAATGCGGAAAAATTACAGCCCGGAGACAGCCTTCGATTTGAAAGAGGCTCAGGTTTCTCAGGTTCCCTGATCATAAATTATTCAGGCACTGCCGGGAGCATGATAGTCGTAACCGATTACGGATCAGCCCAGTCCCCTCCCCCATCATTTACAAACAGTGAATTTAATACGCAGAAAAATATTTTCGGAAACTGCGTCAGGCTCAAAGGAAACTATATACTTGTAGAGAATCTGTATTGCCACGGTACTGTTGCAGAGCTTCCTTCATCTGCAGGAGGTTTTACAATAATGTGGGAACTTGGCGCTATCTACATCGACAAAACAGCAACTAACTGCATTGTCCGGAATAATGAGATTTTCGATTGCGGAGTAGGAATTAAAAGTTATGGAGAGCATGCGTTGATCCAGAACAACTATATTCATGACTGCAACAGGATTCTGAAAGAATGGAGCTGGGGACCCATTGGGATCTGGCTGGGTGCAGATTTCCAGGAAGTTTGCGGAAACCGTATTTTCAATTATAGTGTTGTCGATCCCAGAATAACATGGGGACCTGATAGTTATGGCGGAGGTGCAGATGGTGGAGCGATCGAAATAGATGATGCCCGGGTTCCTAAATCAAATATTTCCCTTCATCATAACTATTCAAGGGATTGCCAGGGCTTTCTGGAGGTATCATGGACGGATGTTCTGCAAAATCCGGCATATACGGACTTTAGGATTCATCACAATGTAAGCGACGATTACCAGCAGTTTACCGCCCTGTGGAGAGGCAGCGGTTTCAAAATTGAAAACAACACCATTATAAGAAGAAAAAGAAATGTTAATGACTGGGGAGTTTTCAATATTACTCAGAAAAATGCTCAGAATATGATCAGGAACAACATAGTGGTTGTTGAAAACGATATAGTTATTTTTAATACAGGAAAGAATGGCACTGCAACACCTGAAAGTATAATCGAAAATAATATATTCTATGCTGCATCCGGAACCCTGATTATCGGTAAAGAAGGCCCCGGCCTGTCCTCAATTATTGCAGATCCACGATTTGTAAATTACAATTCAGCTGAAAAGGCTGAAGATTTTTCAATAGCATCCGACAGTCCTGCAAGGAATAAAGGAATTGACCTTTACTACAAGGAAGATTTCGTCCTCTCTCCTATTCCTAATGAAGGTTTGCCGGATATTGGCGCATTTGAATTTAAACAATGATAACCTGATTTATGAGACCATCCGGTAATTTCTTAAAAGTGCCTGTTTATGGCATCATCGGTGTTGTAGCATTTTCTGCATGCGGCAATAAAAAAAACCGCATCGATGAGAAAACAAATCCAAATATTGTACTGATCCTTGCCGATGACCTCGGTTATGGCGATTTGAGCTGCTATGGAGCAACTAAAATCAAAACTCCGGTAATTGATTCACTCGCTGCAGAAGGAATGAGATTCACAAATGCCTATGTTTCCTCTTCGCTTTCTTCTCCTTCGAGATACAGCATCATGACAGGACGGTATGCATGGCGTACGCGGCTGGAGTTCGGAGTATTGAAGAATTATGAAGACCCACTTATTGATGAAGGCCGGACAACACTTGCATCCATGCTTAAAGAAAATGGCTATTATACCGCATGCATCGGTAAATGGCACCTGGGATTGAACTGGCAGGTAAATGATAAGGCACCTGATAATCCTTTGGAAAATGTTTTTCGTTCAGGAAAGGATAACCTGCAGGAATTTATTGATTTTTCGAAGCCTGTTGGCGGCGGTCCCATGGAGCATGGTTTCGATTACTTCTTTGGAATGGCCGGATCAAATAACATGCAACCTTTTGTTTTTATCCAAAACAACAGTGTAATAGAGCCTCCATCTGAAGAACAGATACCTTATGATTTCATTGCAACCGTAAAAAGGGCACCAAACTGGGACCTGAAAACGGTAAATCAAGTCATTACAAGGAAAGCTGTTGAAGTAATAAATGAGCATTTTGCCGCAGGAAAAAAACAACCTCTGTTCCTGTATTTTCCGACAAGTGCAATTCACCGCCCCTGTCTTCCTACTTTTACAAAGGGAAAGAGCCAGGCAGGTTTGAGAGGCGACTTAGTTGTTGAACTTGACTGGTCGGTGAGGCAGGTTATCAAAGCACTTAAGGAAAATGGCGTTTACGAAAATACATTGCTGATATTCACTTCAGATAATGGACCGAGACCGGGTGATCCTGCAGTATGGATCAACACATATAAGCAGGAAGGTTATGAAGAATTCCAGGATTATTTCGATAATTATAGACCTGAATATGTCAATCCAAACGGTAATATGATATGGAAAAACGGTTGGCTGACATATGGTCACTCTTCATCTGGTCCCTTCAGAGGATTTAAGCAGGATCCCTTTGAAGGAGGAATCAGAGTGCCGTTTATTATTCACTGGCCTGGCAAGGTTCAGCCCCAAACAATTAATAACCATCTGATATATGCAGGCGACCTGCTTGCAACCTTTGCAGATCTATTGGATTATGATCTTCCAGAAAATGCGGGAGAAGATAGCTACAGCTTCCTGCCAGGCATTTTGAAAACGGATTTACCACCGACAAGAAGAACTCTTGTTGTGGCAAGCGGAAGCAGCGGAGCACTGATTGCCATTAAAGATGGATGGAAATACATTGAAGCAGCCAAACCGGGAAGATGGCCTGAAACTTATTACCCGGACGAACCTGATGACAAGGAACCCAGATTATTCAATTTAAATGAAGACATATCAGAAAATAAAAACCTCATATCACTAAGGCCGGAAAAAGGTTCAGAACTAATCGATATTATTGAGAAAGTAAGAAAACAAACCAGGAGTGAAGCTAACTAATTGTAAATGAGAAAAAAATTATTACATCAAAGGTTTTGCCCCGGTTACTGCGGGAGTAGTATTATAAAGAGCTCATGTGTCTCACTGGCTATTATTTTTACATCATTTGTGTTTATTTCCTGCAAGGAATCGATTCCCCCGGGAGATAAAGTTTCAGGTAATGACATCTTAAAGATCAAGCCGAAGGTAATTCTTTTGGATCCGGCTTCGGTAAATATCGGTGGGATTTTGGGGGAAGCAACTGAAATAAGTGAACAGGGTCGTCTTCTTTTACTTCCTTCCTGGAATGATGGACAACTAATAAAAATGTTTAGTCCGGAATCGAGATTAATAAGCGCGACTGACGATTGGTACGGTGAGCATGCAGGAAAATGGATGTATACTGCCGCCCGAGCAGTAAATCGTGCAGGCAACGAGCATTTAAGATCGCTTCTTCTCGAGACAGCAGACTACCTGGTCACTACCCAGGAAAAGGACGGTTATCTTGGAACCTATTCGCCTGACCGCAGGATTACTGACAAGGATTATAAATTATTCAGCCGATCCTGGGATGTCTGGAACCTGAGCTATATGGTTCTGGGTCTCCTGGAAACATACAAGTATTTTCCTGATGAATCCTATTTTGCTTCAGCCAAAAAGATTGGAGAACTTTTACTGCAGGTATTTGGCCCTGAAAAACGGAATATAACCGAATTTGGGACCCGCGAGGGCATTTCTGCAACTATTATTCTTGATCCGTTGGCTGAGTTATACCGGGCAACAGGCGATCAGCGATACCTCGATTGTGCAACGGATGTTATTCAACATATGGAGGAAAAGCAGGGATTGCAATTAATATCGGGGATGCTTGAAAAAAGGGATCTTTTTGCCATTGGGGACGGGAAAGCATATCAGTTATGCTGGAATCTGACAGCAGTTGCAAAGCTTTATCTGATGACAGGAAATGAAGATTACTTTAAAGCATGTGAGAATGCCTGGACCAATATAAAGACTTTTCATCTGACTGCCACGGGAGGGCCCTGGGGTGGAATAGGCGGTATATCCGCAGAATGTTTTAACAGGGCAGGATTCTGGAGTCCTTTCGGTTTTTGTGAAACTTGCACGATTATGTCATGGGTGCAGTTTAATCGTGAGATGTTTCGAATAACAGGTGAAGCGAAATACGCCCAGGAGATTGAAAAGTCCGCATATAATGCGCTGATTGGGGCACAATATCCTAATGGAATCGACTGGTGTTATCACAGTTTTGAAAACGGAAGAAGGCACATTGCCCGCTTTCAGGCGTGCTGCCCTTCAAGTGGAGCAATGGCATTGGAGGAGCTGTCACCATTGATTTATTCACTCAAAGGAGAAGGTATTTCCTGTAATATCTATACAAAAAGTGAAACTTCTGTTAAATTGTCCGGATCCAGCCAAATCAGAATTATACAGGAAACAGAGTATCCTTTCAATGGGGAAATAGAAATCTCGATCCTTCCTGAGAGTAAATCAAAATTCCCGTTATACTTACGGATACCCGATTGGGCTGACAGGATAGAGATATCAGTAAATGGGCAAAGTCTTGAGACGAACAATATTAAACAAGGCGACTATTTTACCATTGATCGAACATGGGAACAGGGGGATCAGGTAAAAATATATTTACCGCTTGATTTAAAAATTATATATCAGAATGAAGATTCAAATGTTCCCAAAGAAGATTCTGCTCCGATATCTCGGATGCAATGGTATTCTCTTAATCGTGGACCGCTTGTGTATTCTGTGAATGGGCTGATTGGAGGAAAAGAGAGGGAGAGAATAATAACACTTCCGGAAGGCAAACCGGAAACTTATATTGTTCCCGTTCAGGGTACCCAGGGAATTAAAGGACAAGCATTTGAATTAAGATTGCCGGGCCAGCAACCTTTACTTTTTATGCCGTATTTTGAAGCCGGGGGCAGAATGCCTGGATCCTGGCGATTAACCTGGTTACAGAATAAAGTAGAAAGTCCCATACTGGAGGAATGGTAATGAATTTGAAATCGTCCTTGCCGGTCAACGATCAGCTTAAGAGAAAGCCAGGCTGGACTAAGTGGTGAAATATTGCAAAAACACAAAGATCGAAGCAAATCGACTATAGATGAGAAACATAAAGAAAATAATCGGGATCGGCCCAATATCAGCCGGAATTGTACTGATAAGCTCCGGAACAGGACCTGAAATGCAAAGAACTGTACAGGTTGATAAAAAATTGCCAAATTTTGTATTCATCCTGGCTGATGACCTTGGCTGGAGCGATCTTGGATGCTATGGCAGCAGGTTTTACGAAACACCGTCAATCGACCGGCTGGCGAGTGAAGGTATACGATTTACAAATGCCTATGCTGCATGTCATGTGTCCTCACCAACGAGGGCCAGCATTCTAACAGGGCAGTATCCTGCCCGTCTCCAATTGACTGACTGGCTGCCGGGCCGGAATGATTTTAAATTTCAGAAACTTCTGAATGTTAAATCAGCCCAACACCTGCCATATCTTAAACAAAACACTTTTCCATCAGTACTACGGGATCATGGTTATGAAACGGCTATAATCGGCAAATGGCACCTTGGTGAAGATTCAGCTTCATGCGAACGTCAGGGATTCAATATGCATATTCCTTCAGGATGGATGAGAGGATGGCCGGCCAGGAGTTACTTCCCTCCTTACCAGATGCCCGGTCTTGCAGATGGTCCTGAAGGTGAGTATCTTACGGACAGAATGACTGACGAGGCTCTCAAATTCATTACAGCTAACAAATCGAAGCCATTCCTCCTGTATTTAGCCCATTATGCAGTCCATGACCCGATTGAGGGCCGCCCCGACCTGGTAAAAAAATACGAACAGAAGCTAAAGAACAGCATACAACAGGAAAATGCGCCTTTCATTCTTGAAGGAAACCCTGATGACAACAAAACTCCTCCTGATAAGGATAAACTAATTAAGCTGCCTGAATACCAGGGGTACAAAGTACTGCCAGACAGGTTTGTCAAGATCAAACAAAACCAGGATAACGTACAATTTGCCGGAATGGTTGAAAGCCTTGATCAGAGTGTCGGAAGGGTCCTGGAAAAACTTAAGGAATTGAATATTGAAAAAAACACAGTAATAATATTCGTTTCGGATAATGGTGGAATGTCTGCTGCAAATTTCGGCAATCCCAAACGTATAATCCAGGAAAACAATCTTGACAGGTCCTACTCCACATCAAATCTCCCGCTCAGAGGAGGTAAGGGCTGGTTATATGAGGGT
This sequence comes from Bacteroidales bacterium, assembly GCA_035299385.1. GTDB lineage: Bacteria > Bacteroidota > Bacteroidia > Bacteroidales > VadinHA17 > LD21. The sequence goes on from DATGWQ010000192.1 coordinate 22,700, forward strand.
GGCATACGCGTGCCCCTTATTATCAAATGGCCCGGGCATAGTAAAAAAGGATCAGTCTGTGACGTCCCGGTAATCTCAACTGATTACTATTATACAATCATTGAAATGGCTGGTTTGTCTGCCAGTCGTAAAGATAATGATGGCGTCAGCCTCGTCAGCCTTATAGAAGGAAATAAAAAAAATAAAAATTATAATATAAATAATAATAAAGCTTATAATAGAGCTATATACTGGCATTTTCCTCATTACAGCAATCATGGTATGCAGAGTCCCGGAGGAGCCATCCGCTATGGCGATTATAAGCTATTAGAATACTTCGAGAATAATACAGTACAGCTCTTCAATATAAAAGCTGATCCGGGGGAGCATCATGACCTGGCAGCATCAATGCCTGAAAAAGCAGCAGAGTTAAAGAAGATGCTTCATAACTGGAGAGTTGAGACAAATGCCAGGATGATGAAACCCAATGAAAATTACGAGCCCTCGTTAACAATAAAATGATTTACCAATGAAAAGAAATCCATTTCTGCTGATCGTCGTGAGTTTAGCCTTTGTAGCATGTACTTCAGAACAGAAAAAACTTCCTGACCGGATCACAATGTCTGTAAAAGAACTTGAAAACAAAATAAAAGGAGGCTGGGCCGGTCAGACTATTGGGGTCACCTTTGGTGGTCCGACAGAATTCAGATACAAGGGAAAGATGATCCCCGACTCAATAGAAATACCATGGAAGGATGATTATGTAAGATGGTACTTTGATAACCAGCCAGGCTTGTATGATGATATTTACATGGATCTTACTTTCGTTGATATATTGGAACGTCTGGGCATGGATGCACCAGCCGATTCAATAGCAACAGCATTCGCAAATGCCGGATTTTCACTCTGGCATGCCAACCAGGCTGCCAGATATAATATACTGAGAGGCATTATGCCGCCGGCATCAGGGCACTGGAAAAATAACCTCCACTCAAACTGCATTGACTTCCAGATTGAAGCCGATTTTGCCGGATTAATGTCTCCTGGAATGGTGAACACTTCATCAGAGATTTGCGACAGAGTAGGTCATATAATGAATTATGCAGACGGATGGTATGGGGGAGTCTATGTTGCAGCCATGTATTCTCTTGCTTTTGTTTCCGATGACATTGAATTCATTGTAAGAGAAGCTCTCAAATCGATACCGGTTGAGAGCAATTATTATAAATGCATGACACAGGTGCTTGATTGGTACCAGGAAAACCCTGATGACTGGAAAACTGTCTGGCATTTGATCGAGAGTGCAGGATGGCGGGAAGATTGTCCGAAAGGGATAGATAATCCCGTCAATATTGAAGCTACTGTCAATTCGGCATACGTTCTGTTGGGATTGCTATATGGGGATGGAGACTTCTTCAAATCGATGGATATAGCTACCAGGTGTGGTCAGGATTCCGACTGCAATCCGTCAACCTGTGCCGGAATAATTGGAACCATAAAGGGTTACGACAATATACCTGAGGAATGGCTGAAGCCATTGCAAAATGCTGAAGAAATTGATTTCAGCCATACTACAATGTCATTAAATGATACCTACAGAATTGGTATGCAGCATGCTATAAAGATGATAGAAGCCAATGATGGCAATGTCAATGGTGATGAGGTGACAATCCGGGTTCAGATTCCCAAAGCAGTCAGGCTTGAACAGAACCCAACAGATTTTATCCGGGTAAAAAAAGATTCATTCGGGAAAAATGGCATCTCTGTCAACGACTTTGAGCCTTATAAATTTAAAGGGAATGGAATTGTCTTTAACGGCAGAGTTACAGGCAAATCAAATGTTACGGATTATGTGGCCGAGGTAGATATATATCTCGATGGAGAAAAGTATAGTTCAATGAAAATGCCCCTCGATTTCAGAAAACGCACTACAGAGGTTTTCTGGGCTTTTGAGCTCTCTGAAAAAGAGCATTCAATTGAAATGAAGCTGCTCAATCCGGTTGTTGATGCTGATGTTATCATTGAAAATGCAATTGTTTTTTCTGCCTCCGCATCCAGCTTATAAAGGCACTATAAATTTCTAAAAATACTTAACAATACTAGCATGGGAAAAATATTAGTTATCGGAAGCTCCAATACTGATTTGATAGCAAGAGTAAAAAGATTTCCTGCAAGCGGGGAAACCATTGAAGGAACACAATTCTTACAGGCTATGGGAGGAAAAGGTGCAAACCAGGCGCTGGCTGCTCATAAACTCGGAGCTACAGTAAAGTTTATCACATGTCTGGGAAAAGATAAGAATGGTGAGAACACTTTATGGTATTATCATAATGAAGGACTTGATGTATCTTCCTCATTAATAATTGATAACGCATCTTCAGGTACCGCTATGATCCTGGTGGATGACAAAGGCGAAAACTGTATCGTTATAACACCGGGGGCAAACCATCAGCTTACACCTGAATTCATTGCAAAACAGGAAAATGAGATTGCTGATGCTGAAATGATTCTCCTTCAGATGGAAATACCCTTCACTACTGTATCGAAAGTATGTGAGCTCGCTAAAAGACATAATAAATCAATAATGCTCAATGTTGCCCCTGCCCATCCACTCAATAATGAGATGATAAAAATGATTGAAATTCTCGTTGTAAACGAGACAGAGGCAGAGATTATTTCTGGTCAGAAAATTACTGAAAGAAATGAGATTGAGATGGTAGATAAACTTCTTGGCATGGGTGCCAGGACGGTTGTAATGACTTTAGGCCGAAGAGGTTGCATAATGAAAAATAAAACAGAATTCCATTTTGTGCCGGCATTCGATGTGAAGACTCTCGATACCACGGCAGCCGGAGATACATTCTGTGGAGCCCTTGCTTCTGAGCTTAGTAATGGCAAAAAATGGGAAGAAGCCTTAAAATTTGCTACGGCTGCTTCAGCCATATGTGTAACCAGGATGGGAGCCCAGCCTTCTATCCCTTCCGAGAAGGAAGTACGCGATTTCCTCTGCAATAATATGAAAGTTGTTCTCAATTAGTTATAAAAACCGGTCAGCTTAATGAGCCTGATATCTTACATATTCAGGAATACATATAAATATTTTTTGATGATCTTGTCATTTTCTGCCAGCTACCCGGTGTTTTCACAAGCCGGCGCTTCTGACTTTACCGGTGTGAATCTGTCAGATGATTATGAAGTAAGTATCAGTAATGCAGGAGCGACAAGACAATTGCATGTCTTCATAAACAGTTGTCCTGAATACCAGCCCGGATACCAGAACATGGAAACAAAGGATAAAAACCCTTTAAGTCTGTTCTCAGGGAGAAGTATAAGCTGGTCAAAATTTTCACACAGCTATCCGGTAACCGTCAATGTAAAAATCATCAATCCTGATCTGGTTCCCGGGGGGAAGCCAGTAAAAGTTTTGCCATCCAGGTTCGAAATTGAAACATCTACGAACGGGAACACAGTCAGCTTCACTCTATCGGAACCAGGGCAGTACTCGTTAGAAATTGGAGAAGATGGTTATAAGAATGGACTGATGATCTTTGCAGATCCTCCTGAAACAGATATTCCGACAATAAATGATCCGTCCTTTCTTGTTTTGAATGAAGCTTCTCATGAAAATATTTCCCTGATACCTGATTCCTATTCAGGAATATATTTCAGCAGAGGAGTTCATGATATCGGGATATGGGATGTACCTGTACATATTAAAAATATCTATTTTGAAGATGGATCATGGGTATATGGGGCCCTCAGGATGGACGGAAATCCTGGTGTACGCATTTATGGGAGAGGAGTTCTGTCATCTTACAGACTGAATTACCGGCAGGCTCATTGCATTGAAGCAATAAACGGAAGCAACGAAATAAATATTGAAGGACTGGTAGTAGCTGATCCGAAATATTTCGGCATCAGGCTTATCGGAAGGGATAATATAATCAGTTACGCTAAAGTTATAGGCGGCTGGGTTTATAATTGCGACGGTATTTCTGCATTTGCCGGATCACGAGTTTCGAAATGTTTCATATGGGCTAATGATGATGCTGTTAAAGCATATCGTGATTCATTGCAGTGGTCTGATATTGTTGTATGGCAGCTGAATAACGGCGGTATCATTCAGATGAGCTGGGGTGGAGCGACCGGAGGATCCACTTCCAAAGGTGTTACAATCAAAAGGCTTGACGTGCTTCATGCCGAATGGAATGTTGACCGTTTTAATGCAGGCCTGCTGAATTGTGTCGGTAATCATTATCATGATCCGGGGAAATCCGATCTCATTGAGAACTGGTTAATTGAAAATGTTGTCTGTGAAACTGCAATTCCTTTGATCTGGAATATCACACCTGACAGCTATTCAGCTTGTCACATCAAGGGCTTGAAGATGAAAAACTGGAATGTGAAGATGTATATGGATCAGGGATTCATCAACAGGATCAAAGGAGGAGATCCTGCCGTTTTCTTCACAGGATTTGTTTTTGACAGCGTGATCTTTAATAATGTTCTGCTTACAAATACCAGTGAATGGATTAAAATTACAGGTATGCAAGCAGGGTTCCTGGATACTCCGCAATTTGTACCGGCAACATCTCCGGCAGATACTGAAGCACCGGTTCTTTATCCCAATCCTGTGAACAGAATTTTGTTTCTTGGAGAAGAAAAGCAATACAGTATCTACAATCTATCCGGAATGTTAGTTTCAAATGGCACTGATAATAAAGTTAATGTTTCAGGTCTTAAATCAGGGCTATATATAATCCGGTCCGGCAATAAAAGAGAAAAGTTTATAAAATATTAACGACAGTCATGAAATTTATCCCGGTTTTATTAGCCATTCTGATCTGTGGATGTTCCCAGGTTGCGAAACAATCCTCAAAAGAGTTCAGTTATACTATTTCCAAAGAGTTATTACGAGACAAAATAAAAGGAGCCTGGGCCGCCCAGGCAATTGGTGTTACATTCGGCGCACCCGTGGAATTTGAATATAATACCACAATGATCCAGGATAACCAGCCGCTTGTATGGAATGATTCATCACTGATCAAGGAATTCAGGGACAGACCTGAATCTTTTGATGATATTTATATGGATCTCTCTTTCATGAATATTATAGAAAAAGAAGGGATCAATGCACCAGCGCAATCGTTTGCAAATGCTTTTGCAGGGGCAGATTATGCTTTATGGTTTGCTAACCAGACTGCACGTTATAATATTTTAAACGGGCTCACTCCGCCCGAATCAGGTCATTGGCTGAATAATCCATGTGCCGATGATATCGATTTTCAGATAGAAGCTGATTTTGCCGGAATAATGTCCCCCGGCATGGTTAATTCGGCTGTAAAGGTCTGTGATAAGGTTGGACATATAATGAATTATGGCGATGGATACTATGGCGGGGTATTTGTTGCAGCTTTATATTCATTTGCACTAATCTCCGACGGAACAGAAGATATTGAATCTGTCATCAGCAATGCCTTGAAAGTCATACCTGATGAAAGCAAATTCGCCTGCTGCATCAGTGACGTAATTAACTTTCATCAGGAAGATCCGAAAGACTGGAAATCAGCCTGGTTCAAAACAAGCCGTAAGTGGGGTATTGATATTGGTTCTCCTCTTGGCGTTTTTAAACCATTCAATATCGATGCAAAAATCAATGCAGCATGGGTTGTACTGGGATTACTCTATGGTGACGGAGATTTTACACGCACCTATGAAATTGCCGCAAGATGTGGCGATGATGCTGATTGCAACCCTGCCACGGCCGGGGGTGTTCTGGCTGCGATTGTGGGATATAAAAACATTCCAGACTCATGGAAGAAAGGACTTGGAAAAGTGGAAAATATTCCCTTCATGGGTACAACTATCAGTCTCGCGGATGCATATGATATGTCTTTCAGACATTGTGAAAAGATGATAATTGAAAACGGCGGGGAAGCAAAGGAGGACGAGTTCATCATCAAACTTCAGGAAACAGGCCCAATTCCTCTGGAGGTGGCTTTTGAAGGTCATTATCCTTCAGGTATCATCATTCCCGAAAGCAACGATAATGAAATTTCATTTGAATTTGAAGGCATCGGTTTTGCCCTTGCTTCGCCACCTGATGGAAAAAACTATGAGAATAAAAATTATGTTTTTCAGACAGAAATGTATATAGATGGAGTTCTTACGGAGAAAGCCATCCTTCCGACTGAGATCAACATGCGGAGGTTTACTCCATTCTGGAAATATCAATTGCCTGCAGGAAGGCATAACGTTGTAATAAAGATCCTTAATCCGGTCAAATTTGCCAGGGTTGATTTCTTATATGCCATCATATATAACGACAAACCTTATGACGTTAACCTCTGAATGCAAATAAAGTCATGATCAAAAAATTAGCCCTATCTGCCGCCTCCCTGTCTGTTCTGTGCGGTTGCGCACCAGAAAGCATTAAAAACAAAGAACCTTATAACGTACTATTCTTCCTGGTTGATGATCTTGGATGGAGTGATATTGGATGTTATGGCAGTGAAATTTACGAAACCCCAAATATTGACCAGCTCGGAAAAGAGGGCGTGCGTTTTACGAATGCCTATGCCGCGTGTCATGTAAGCTCACCAACACGTGCCAGCATTATAACCGGAAGATATCCTGCATCAATAAACCTTACAGATTGGTTGCCAGGGAGATTGAATTTTCCATTTCAAAAATTGTTGAATGTACCGGTCGATCAGCATTTGCCATACGGAATTGCAACCCTTCCCAAAGTTCTGAAGTCGAATGGCTATAAAACGGTAATATTCGGAAAATGGCACCTTGGCGAAGATTCAGCTTCAACTGTACTGCAGGGCTTCGACCTTCATGTGCCTGATGACTGGAACAAGGGCTGGCCAAATACAGGCTATTATTCACCTTTTGGAATGAGAGAACTTGATGGCGGGCAAAAGAGTGAATATCTGACAGACAGGCTGACGGATGAAGCACTGAAGTATATTGATGATAATTCTGAGTCACCTTTCTTCCTGTACATGTCTCATTTTGCCGTGCATGATCCGATACAGGGCCGTCCCGACCTTGTCGAAAAATACAGGAAGAAACTGGAAGCGAAATCTTCTGAGGGGATTCCTCCTTACATTCTGGAAGGTAATCCTGATAGCAAAAATACTGAAGAAGTGACGAAACACAATGGTTTCAGGATCTTTGAAGATCAGACGGTTTATATAAAACAGCGTCAGGATAACATTCAGTTTGCTGCTATGGTCGAAAGCATGGATGGAAGCCTGGGACGTATTATCGAGAAACTTAAAGAGAAAGGTATTGACGACCGCACAATAATAATATTCTACTCTGATAATGGAGGCATGTCTGCAGCTAACTTCTATGATCCGGAAACACTAATAGCAGAGGATAAGCTTGATGCAGCATTCTCAACATCAAATCTTCCGTTGAGAGCAGGTAAAGGATGGTTATATGAAGGCGGAATAAGAGTGCCGCTGATAATAAAGCTTCCCGGAAAAAATTTTAAATCTGCGGTTTGTGATGTGCCCGTCACGAGCCCCGATCTTTTTCCCACAATACTCGATTTACTTGGAATAGCATCCCCAGCAGGTACTTTATTTGACGGTATAAGCATAAGGCCATTGTTAGAAGGCAAAAATACGATTGACCGGGATGCAATTTTCTGGCACTTTCCTCATTACAGCAATCATGGGATGCAGAGCCCGGGTGGAGCAATCAGATCCGGCGATTACAAATTGCTGGAATATTTTGAGAATAATACTGTACAGCTCTTCAACCTGAAAGAAGACTCTGGCGAGAAGCATGATCTTTCATCAGAAGAACCGGAAAGAGCCAAAATGCTGCTGCAAAAGCTTCATCAGTGGAGAAAAAGTATTAACGCTAAGATGATGGCGCCAAATCCTGAATTTACAGAACGTTTAAAATAATTCTATTATTAACTTAACCTGAACCGCCATGTTCATAGTAAATAATTATTCGTTTGCAATAGTTTTATGTGTAATAACGATGCTTTGCTGGGGTTCCTGGGGAAATACCCAGAAACTCGCCGGGAAAACCTGGAGATATGAGCTTTTTTACTGGGACTATGTAATCGGAGTGTTGCTCCTTTCCCTGATTTTTGCATTCACACTGGGCAGCATCGGCTCAGGCGGCCGGAGCTTTACAGAAGACCTTGCACAGGCCAATATGAAAAACATCGGCAGCGCCTTTCTTGGCGGAATTATCTTTAATGCGGCCAATATTCTGCTTTCGACAGCAATTGCCATTGCAGGAATGTCGGTTGCTTTCCCCGTAGGGATAGGCCTGGCACTTGTGCTGGGTGTGGTCATAAATTACCTGGGATCCAGCAAGGGAGACCCGGTTCTGCTTTTCACCGGCGTGGCAATGATAACACTCGCAATCATACTCAATGCCATCGCATACAGAAAAGCTTCAGCTGGCAATACCAAAGTTACCTCAAAGGGAATTTTTATTTCAATCCTGGCCGGATTGCTAATGTCATTTTTCTACAGGTTTGTTGCCGCATCAATGGACCTGGACAATTTCGAAGCACCTGCTGCCGGGAAGATGACTCCATATACAGCTGTTTTTATTTTTTCATTGGGAATATTCATAAGCAACTTTTTATTCAACACAATACTGATGAAAAGGCCTGTGAGCGGCGAACCCACAAGCTATAAAGCATATTTCTCAGGCAGGTTGCCAATTCACCTTGTAGGTGTTTTGGGTGGTCTGATCTGGGGCATAGGAAATTCCTTCAACCTCATTGCCGCAGGCGAAGCAGGAGCTGCCATTTCCTATGGCCTCGGGCAGGGAGCTACCCTCGTGGCAGCCCTTTGGGGCGTTTTTATCTGGAAGGAATTCAAAAATGCTCCGAAAGGCACCGGTTTGCTGCTTGGGCTTATGTTTATATTATTTCTTGCGGGAATAATTACGATAATTTACGCAGGACAATAATTCTCTTTACCAAAAAATACTCTTGCATGACAGTAGAGAAAGGCCTGGGACCTGTCTCTACGTCTTTGTAATAAGATCTCAATCCGGCGAGAAAATTCAATGGTTATTTTCACCCATTCCAATTTTTCAGGGGAGGTTGACCGGATCGTATAGTTCTGCTGTTTATATACTTCTTAAGGCAGTTGGCAGAATAGTTTTGCTCAATATAAGCAATACGTTTAACTTGGCTTTTAAAAGGCTGAGTATCATGAACAAAAATCTTGGTTTATTATTTTGCACTTTATGCTTGTGCATTCTTATCGCATGTAACGAGGTAATAAAAGAAAAAACCGGGACCAGACTGGCCGATAAGGAACTGATCGAGAAGGCTATTAATAACACTATTGGTTGGGCAATAAACAAGGATTTCAATTTGCTCCATTCTGTAATAGCAAATGACACAAATTATTTGGAGGTTCATCCGGATGGCACGGTTGTAAAAGGAATTGATGAATTCAAAAAAGCAGAAGCAGATTGGAGAAGCCCGGATTTCAAGGCAATAAGGCATGAAATCCGGGATCTCAGGATAAATATCTCTGAATCAGGTGATTTTGCATGGTGGTACGGTATTCTTGATGATGTGAATGAATGGAAAGGTCAGCCTTCGTCATGGATGGACACAAGGTGGACGGGCGTACTGGAAAAAAGGGAAGACAAGTGGATTATTGTACAGATGCATTTTTCATCTCCCTGCGACTGACAAAATCCTCAAAATAAATCAGGGCTGATCAATTGAACAAAAAAGATTTCAAATGAAAGTTGATCTGAAAAAAGACGGGAGATATACAGACGCTTTGGATTTATTGACACATACGGCAAGGTGGTGGAAACAATATTGTGAGCATGAAGATCTGTTTAAAAAATATTAAAGTCATTTTGCTGTTTTTCTCACTCCTGATTTTGTCATCAGGCTGCAAAAAAGAAAAAACAAGTGAATACAGGTATCATATTCCTGAGGCCTCAGATGATGGATGGGAAACTGGATCTTGCGATGGAGCCGGGATAAGTTCCGTTTCTCTTTCCAGTATGGTTGACCGGATCAATGCAACTTCAGGCCATAATATCCATTGCATACTGATCTTCAAAAAGGAGAAGCTGGTCTTTGAGGAGTATTTTAAGGGGTATCTTTACTCAGGCGATCCCCCGGGATCGAATGGCGATTTCATTCAATATGACCGTGATACCGACCATTTTCTGGCTTCAGTCAGCAAGACGATCACTTCTGTCCTTTTCGGAGTGGCCATAAAGGAAGGTATTATTAATAATGTTAATGAGAAAGTTATAAATGTATTTCCGGAATATAAAGATCTCCTGACAGGCGCCAAAGCTGAAATAACATTGAAACAGCTGCTGACAATGTCATCGGGACTGGCATGGGATGAAAGCTCAGCTCCTTATGGAGATCCTTATAATGACGTGTCAGCCCTTTTTACCTCTGGTGATCCCATGGCTTATGTTCTCTCGCGTCCCCTTTTATACTCTCCTGGCACACAATTCCTTTACAACAGCGGAGGGACAACTGTGCTCGGCGCTGTCATACAGAAATACTCAGGAAAAAGCCTCCTGGATTTCGGGAATGAGTACCTGTTCGATCCGCTGAATATGAAGGGAGGATTGTGGCAAAAACTGTCATCCGGTTATTATTTCGCGGGTGGAGGGATCTTCCTCAGGCCAAGGGAACTTGCTAAGATTGGCTATCTGTTCATCAACAATGGATTCTGGGGCGAAAAACAGATAATCACACCTGACTGGATATCTGAATCTGTTCAGGAACACATAATAACACAAGGTAGAACCGTACCACCTGCCCATGGTTACGGATACCAGTGGTGGCTTAAAGATTTTCTGGCAAACGGTCATGCTTATAGCTCATTCTTTGCAGCAGGCTGGGGTGATCAATACATGTTTATTTTCCCGGCAGAGGAATTGATGATAGTGTTTAATGCAGGCAATTTCCTGAAAGCGGGGAGTATTTCCCCGTTTTCACTTGTTTCGGATTATATCCTGGCTGCTTTGGAATAATCTTATGCCATCATACACAGCGTGTCAGATGAAGTCGCACCAGAATGTATCAGAGTCTGTCTGTTCTCAAAGGTGCAAACATCTTTATATAAAAAATCCCGGTAAAAATAAATTTACCGGGATTTGATTTTGTGCCCAGGACAAGACTCGAACTTGCACACCCTTACGAGCACCAGCCCCTCAAGCTGGCGTGTCTACCAATTTCACCACCTGGGCGGATAGGCTGCTCGACGCTTTACGCTGTTTTGTGCCCAGAACAGGACTCGAACCTGCACATCATTACTGACACTAGTCCCTGAAACTAGCGCGTCTACCAATTTCGCCATCTGGGCCTTGCCGCATTAAAGAACGTACTGTATTAACAGCGGGTGCAAAAGTAAAAATTATTTTGTCATATCCCAATACAATTTTTCAAAAAAATCCCCTTTGAAAAGTGTTCTTGCATAAGAAATACTTTTAAATTAGTGTATACCAAACTACCCGACATGAAAAAGATCTTTTTATTTGCCGCATTTTTGGCCATGCCTTTTTTCCTGACGGCCCAGGATATAACCCAGGAACACAATAAGCTTATTGACGATCACCTTCAAAGCAAGCTCTCTATCGAAAAGGAACCCGTCAAATCACCTGATATAAGCAAGGTATTTGCCGGAAGCTTTTATAAGGTCAGAATTGATTTTATCTACCAGTATGAAAACAGTGTTCAGTCTTATGGCTGTCATGATTGTTATGTTAATATCACCAACGGAAAGCTTACAGAATTTCAGCAGTTAAGCAGTGACGGCGAGTTAAAGGAGCTTCTTTCAATGCTCAAAAGTGAATTCCGTATCAGAAATGAAGCTGATGCTAAAGTTTTTGAAGCCGCACTCAACGCATTATATCCTGTTGATCAAAAGGACGTTGCCAATATAAAACATATGAATAAGGCAGCACAATGGATATTTATACGAGGAAAGTTTTTCGATGACAATACAGCTGTAATTGTATCTGTCGCTCCTGATGGGCGGTTATCGAAGATTGAACTGATGCTCTCATACCAGGCAAGCTGAGAGCTGATGTTTAAAAAAAAATTAAGTTAAATCATCAGATATTGATTTATAGTATATTTTTGCTCGCCGGAAGAAAGAAAAAGATGATCTTTGATTAATAACTATAAGAAAATAACCTGCAGGGAGATGCAGGTTTTTTTATAAAAACCGTTTACCGATGAAAATAATGAAGTTCGGGGGAACTTCTGTCGGAAGTCCCGAAAGATTACGAGCGCTGATAGAGCTTATTAATAACGGGGAGCAGAAAATCGTCGTTCTCTCGGCCATGTCCGGAACGACCAACTTCCTGGTTGAGATCACTTCACTGCTTTATGCAGATAAAATTGATGAGGCTTCATCAAAAAACGAAGAGCTCAGGGTTAAGTACCATAAGGTTGTCGATGAACTGTATTCTACCGGTGAATTCAAACAGAATGGCCATGAGCTCATCAACTCACATTTTGATTATATCAGAAATTTTACCCTGAGGGTATTCACAAGGCTCCAGGAAAAAGCGATCCTGGCACAGGGAGAGCTTATTTCCACTTCACTCTTCCATCTTCTTCTGCAGGAAAAAGGGATAAAATCTGTTTTATTACCGGCACTGAATTTCATGAGAATTGACAAGGACGGTGAGCCCGATTACTTTTATATAGAGGAGAATCTGGAAAGGGAGCTTAAGACGCATGAGTCGGAAAACCTGATCATTACCCAGGGATATATCTGCCGCAATGCCTATGGCGAAATAGACAACCTCAAAAGAGGCGGCAGTGATTTCTCTGCTTCAATCATAGGCGCTGCACTTAATGCAGAAGAGATACAGATATGGACAGACATAAACGGCTTCCATAATAATGATCCAAGGTTTGTCGAGGATACCAGCGTAATCAGGGAGCTGTCATTTGATGAAGCTGCCGAGCTGGCATACTTTGGGGCGAAGATTCTGCATCCTTCCAGCGTGAATCCCGCCAGGCAGAAAAAGATCCCTGTCAGGCTCAAGAACACAATGGATCCTTCTGATGAGGGAACGCTTATTACTTCAGATTACGCCCTCAGGGATTATAAAGCAGTAGCTGCAAAGGACGGCATTTCTGTTTTAAGGATCAAATCAGACAGAATGCTCATGGCTTACGGATTTCTCAGGAAGATATTTGAGATATTCGAAGCCTACAAGACTCCTATCGATATGGTTACAACCTCTGAAGTTGCCGTATCCATAACTGTCGATGATTCCGAGTTTCTCGATCAGATAGCAAAGGATCTCAAGGAACTTGGCAAAGTTGAAGTCGAAGAAAATCAGACAATAATCTGCATTGTGGGTGATTTCAGGACTGAGAGGGTCGGATCCGCACCAGAAATATTCGAAGCTCTCAACGAAATCCCGCTTAAGATGATTTCGTACGGCGGCAGCCCGTACAGTCTTTCGCTTCTGATCGATTCGAAGAACAAAATCGAAGCTCTCAGGCAGTTAAGTAAACATCTTTTTAAATAGAAATCATGATCAACAAAAAATACCTGCAAAAATTCAGTTCAATTCAAACCCCTTTTTATTTCTATGACCTGGACGTCCTGAGGTCAACTCTGGATTCCATGAAAAAAGAATCAAATCTGACAGGCTTTGAAGTTCATTATGCACTGAAGGCAAATCCGAACCCAAGGATACTGAAGCTTATCGCTTCATATGGCTTTGGCGCAGACTGTGTGAGCGGAAATGAAGTTGCCGCGGCGCTGGACGCTGGATTCAGCAATTCCAAAATTGTTTTTGCAGGTGTTGGGAAAAATGACAGGGAAATAGAATTCGGGCTCAGATCAGATATCTTCTGTTTTAACTGTGAATCAATCCCCGAGATTGAAGTAATCAGCGAAATCGCTTCAAAGCTGGGCAAGACTGCCAGGATTGCGCTCAGGATCAACCCTTACATCGATGCACACACTCATAAATACATTACCACAGGCATTGAGGAGAGTAAGTTCGGCATCAACACCTGGGAGCTGGATGATGTTGTAAAAAAGCTTGAAACACTTTCAAATATTAAACTTATCGGAATTCATTTCCATGTGGGCTCCCAGATAACGAGGATGTCTGTATTCAAAAGCCTTTGCACAAAGGTCAATGAGCTGCAGGAATGGTTCAGCGAGCACAATTGTGAACTTCAGGTGATTAATGTCGGAGGCGGTCTCGGCATTGATTATGAGGATCCGGAAAATAATCCAAGATTCAGGGAATACTTCTCACTGCTGAAGGAATTCATTCAGCTAAAGCCGGGTCAGAAGCTCCATACTGAACCAGGAAGATCCATAATAGGGCAGTGCGGCAGCCTTATAACAAGGGTTCTGTATATCAAGAAAGGCAGCAACACCACCTTTGCAATTGTGGACGCCGGAATGACTGATCTTATAAGGCCCGCACTTTACCAGGCAAAGCATAAGATTGAGAATCTTTCTTCAGCGGGTCCGGTGGAGAAATATGATGTTGTCGGACCAATATGTGAATCGTCTGACACTTTCGGAAAACTGATAGAACTGCCCGAATCAAAACGCGGTGATTTCCTGGCATTGCGTTCGGCAGGAGCTTACGGTGAGGCAATGGCATCGAGATACAATCTCAGAAACCTTCCGGAATCAGTATTCTCTGACGATCTGAAATAAAAGTTTCCCGCAGATTTCGCAGATATACGCAGATAAAAATGCAGATTTATTGGTAAAAGAATCTATCTGCAAATCTGCGCGGATCTCAATCTGCGCTATCTGCGGGAAATTAAACAATGATAAGTTACGATTGATTTTTCCTGACTTTGCTGTGCCTCACACCATAAAGGAAATATATTGCGAACCCGATTGCCATCCAGATAAAAAGCCTTAACCATGTATCGAAAGGCAATGCGGCCATCTGGACAAAGCATATTACCGCACCAAGTATGGGGACAAGCGGAACCCAGGGAGTGCGGAAAGGTCTTTCAACATCCGGCTTGGTTTTTCTCAGCACCATAACGCTTAAGCACACTATGATGAAAGCCAGAAGCGTACCTATCGAAACCAGCTCCCCAAGGATGCTTATCGGCAGCACACCGGCAATGCTCATTGCAACCACTCCTGTTACGATAGTACTGATATAAGGCGTCTTGAACCTGGGATGAACCTTTGAGAACACCGGTGGCAGGAGCCCGTCTTTAGACATCGTAAAGAATATCCTTGGCTGCCCCATGAGCATTACGAGTATCACTGAGCTTAGTCCTGCAATAGCTGCAATTTTAATTATGGGTCTGAGCCAGAACATGCCTTTGCCCATAGCATCCACACCTACAGCCACAGGATCCGGTACATTGAGTGTCGTGTAGCTTACGACACCGGTAAGCACAAGAGCAACAAGAATATATAATATGGTTGATATCCCGAGGGAGCCCAGGATCCCGACCGGCATGTCCTTTTGCGGGTTGCGGGCCTCCTGTGCCGCTGTTGATACGGCATCAAAGCCAATATAGGCAAAAAAGATAACTCCTGCCCCCCTCAGTATGCCGCTAATGCCGAATTTACCGAATGCACCCTGGTTTTCAGGAATAAAGGGATGCCAGTTTCCTGATTTTACAAACATGAAGCCGATGGCTATGAAGACAATAATCACTGACACCTTGGTAATCACCATAATATTATTGAAATTGGCTGACTCACGGATCCCGATCACCAGCAGGGTCGAGAGCAGCGCAACAATGAACATGGCAGGGACATTCAGGACGCAAGTTATATGTGCAAGTGAATTCACATCGATGCCTGAGGAAATTAAAGTCTGTGCGAATGCATCATTAAGCGGTTTCCAACCCATCTCCGGAACATCCACAAGCACAGTTCCGACAGCACCTGTGAACTGCGGAGGAATAACAACCCCAAGATCCTTAAGGAAGCTTACAACGTAACCGGACCATCCGACAGCAACAGTTGATGCGGCGAAAAGATATTCGAGAATAAGGTCCCAACCGATTATCCAGGCAAGAAACTCACCAAGTGTTGCATATGAATAAGTATATGCACTTCCGGCAATTGGTATCATTGATGCAAATTCGGCATAACATAAACCGGCAAAACCACAGGCCAGGCCGGAGATTATAAATGACAATACAATTCCAGGCCCTGCGTACTGGGCAGCAGCCTGACCCGACAATACAAATATGCCTGCACCGATTATTGCCCCGATGCCAAGTGTTGTAAGATTAAGAGCTGTCAATGATCTTTTAAGACCACCCGAATCCTTCGATTCTGACATCAATTGGGAAAGTGGTTTTGTAAGGAATAACCGGCTTTTCGACATCTGATTCTCGTTTTTTAAGATCTTTAAATGGAACACATGTACAAACCTAAGTGTTTTTTTGTAAAAAAAATGATCGAATATCAGCTCATACTTTTTTTAACCGTTAAATTTTTTAAATTTTTATAAAGTATTTTGGCTTCTTTTGTAAAAAATCATTCAAATGACAAAAAATATACTGATCCTGATCCTCCTGATTTTTGCAGCATGCTCACCTGTTAAAAAGTACCAGTCAACCCCTGAAGTCCAGGGATGGGAAGATGATATCAGGAAATTCGAGCAACTTGATGAAACGGAAAAATACCCCGGAAACTCAATTCTTTTTACAGGAAGCTCAAGCATACGGCTTTGGTCAACACTCGAAAAAGACATGGCACCTTACAACGTGATTCAAAGAGGCTTCGGAGGATCAAAGCTTAGCGATTTTGCCGTTTATGCAAGAAGAATCGTCGATCCTCATCCCTGCAGCGCGGTAGTAATATTCATTGCAAATGATATAACAGGCTCTGAGAACGATAAGACTCCCGCCGAGGTGGCGGCATTATTTAAATACTCACTCTCCCTGATCAGGAAAACACATCCCTCAACACCGGTTTTCTGGATCGAGGTCACTCCCACCCCACTCAGATGGAAAGCATGGCCGAAGATCAGGGAAGCTAACTCAATGATCCAGGATTTCTGCCGGAAGCATGAAAACACATATTTCATAAGCACCAGTACTGAATTCCTTAATCCCGAAGGAACCCCCATCAGGCAGTATTTCAGGGATGACAAGCTTCATCTTAATGAAGAAGGCTACAAGGTATGGTCAGGCATAATTAAAAATGAGATCAGCAAAGTGGTGCCATATCCGGAAGTAGAAATAATAGGTCACAGGGGAGCTTCATACATCGCCCCCGAGAATACGGTTGCCTCGGCAAATCTTGCCTGGAAACTTGGAGCCGACGCTGTCGAATGCGATATTTATCTTTCTTCTGATGGCAGGATAATGGTCAGCCACGATGCCAACACAAGGAGGATGTCGGGTCAGAACCATATTATCAAAGAGACTCCTTCCGTCGAGCTGAGGAAGCTCGATGTCGGGGGAATAAAAAGTGAAATTTACAAAGGAGAAAAAATGCCCTTCCTGGAAGAGCTGATACAGACCGTTCCGTCAGGCAAGGAACTTGTCGTTGAGATCAAATGCGGTCCGGAAGTAATTCCTCAATTACAGAAGACGGTGAAGGAGAGCAGCAGGGATATAAAATTCACTTTCATAGGATTTGATTTCAACACAATTTCAAAGGCTAAAGAAGCATTTTCAGAAAATCCCTGCTACTGGCTGTGCAGTGATTCGGCCCTGTTTCAGAAGAACATCGGACTGGTCAAAGGAGCCGGGCTTAACGGTGTGAGCCTTGGTAATAAGATCATCAATCTGAAAACAGTTGCGCAGGTGAAGGATCTCGGTCTTGAGCTCTTTGCCTGGACTGTTGACGATCCGGTTGAGGCAAAAAGGCTTGTTGCACTTGGGGTAAAGGGGATCACCACGAACAGGCCTGATGTAATAAGGGAGGCTCTATATGGTAAATAATAACATTACATAAATGTAGAGACAGGTCTCAGACCTGTCTCTACCACCATTGAATAATATTTCCGTAAGATTATTTATTTACTCTTTTTGCGTATAATTCTTCCCAAGTAAGATTTCCCGGGATCTCTGTCTTTTTCGGATCAAATATCTTTCGCTCGATCTTCCTTATCGATAATACGTCTTTATTTGCGCTTCTTGCAGTCGACTTGCCATGATCGACAACATCCACATAGGCAACAAACCAGTTGATGTTATGTGACATCACAGAGGGAGTTTCAATATAAAGGATGCCGTTTATCGGAGTTCCAAGATCCCAATTATCATGGTTCTGTTCCCATACATCGAGGTAATACCTGTAAGGGCCGAGATTTGAAAATACTGCCATCCCGTAATTATCTGTAAACCCTTCATAAAGTGCTTTATTCGGTTCACCGAGCTGCCAGTCCTGCAATGATTCGTAGACAAGTATGCTGGCGCCCGGAACTGTCACGCTCTCATCATTCCATTCACGGACTTCTACAACAAGGAGTGTCGGGATGAGAATATCTATATCAGCAGAAGCTTCACTTTTAACACCATCCTCGCCAGTTGCGGTGAGAGTGACTGTATAGGTGCCTGTGCTGTTGTATATATAGTCAGGACTTTCATCGGAAGAGCCATAGCCATCTCCGAAATCCCAGTCATAGCTGACTGCATTCCTGGAATTATTTATGAAGTGGACTTCTTTGCCAACCTCTGCATCACCATTGACTTCGATAGTGAATTCTGCTATTGCAGGATCGGCAGATTTCCTGCACGAAGTGGCTATAAACGGGACGATCAGAATAAAAAGGAAAAACTTTTTCATTTGGAAGAGTTTATAATTTATTATGTGTACTGCAAATTACGGGCCATGTTCAGGAGTTCCACTTAACTGAATAACAAAACATTCTCAAAACGGCTTAAAACCAATATATAAAAAAAAAGTATCTTTGCATTCCTGTAAAAAACAATAAGTCTATGATAAAGATAATATTTCCCGACGGTTCCGCAAGGGAATTCAAGAAAGGAACAACCAGTCTGGAAATTGCCGGAAGCATAAGTCCAAGGCTTGCGAAAGAAGTCTATTCAGCCACTGTGAATGGTGAAGTATGGGATCTTACAAGGCCGATAAATACTGATGCCACACTTAAGCTCAATAAATGGGATGATCCTGAAGGTAAGCATGCTTTCTGGCATTCATCGGCACACCTCATGGCCGAGGCATTGGAATCACTGTATCCCGGTATTAAATTCGGTATCGGACCTGCAATAGAAAATGGTTTCTACTATGATGTGGACCCGGGTGACAGGCAGATAACCGAAGCCGACCTCCCTGCAATCGAGCAGAAGATGAAAGAGCTTGCAACAAGGAATGAGACATATAAAAGGAAAGATATCAGCAAAAAGGATGCGCTTGACTTTTTCTCTAAAAAAGGAGATGAATACAAAACCGAGCTGATCAGCGAATTACAGGATGGTACGATCACCTTGTACAGCCAGGGTGATTTCACGGATCTTTGCAGGGGCCCGCACCTTCCCTCAACCGAACCACTCAAGGCAATCAAGCTTTTGAATGTTGCAGGTGCGTACTGGAGAGGCAACGAGAAAAGAAAGATGCTCACAAGGATTTACGGCATTACCTATCCGAAACAGAAGCTTCTCGATGACTATCTCGTCTTTCTTGAAGAAGCCAAAAGAAGGGATCACCGGAGGATTGGCAAGGAGCTCGAGCTGTTCACATTCTCTCCAAAAGTAGGAATGGGACTGCCTTTATGGATGCCCAAGGGTGCGGATCTGCGACAAAATCTCATCAACTTCCTGACAAAAGAAATAAGAAAAAGAGGTTATAAAATAGTGGCTACCCCGCATATCGGGAATGTAAACCTTTATAAAACATCGGGGCATTTCGAGAAATACGGCGCTGATTCATTCCAGCCAATATCCACGCCCCAGGAAGGCGAGCAGTTCATGCTCAAACCGATGAATTGTCCTCATCATTGCGAGATCTTCAGCGCAACTCCGCATTCATACAAGGATCTCCCGGTGAGAATGGCGGAATTCGGCACAGTATACAGGTATGAGCAGAGCGGTGAGCTTCACGGACTTACAAGGGTGAGGAGCTTCACACAGGACGATGCCCACATATTCTGCAGGCAGGATCAGCTTATCGATGAGTTTAAGAGCATCATAGACCTGATCATGTACATTTTCAGGATCATGAATTTCAATGAATATACCGCCCAGGTTTCACTCAGGGATCCTGACAACAAGCAGAAGTATATCGGTTCGGATGAAAACTGGGAAAGGGCCCAGAATGACATTATCAGGGCTGCTGAAGAAAAGAATCTCAAGACCACTGTGGTGACCGGTGAAGCTGCTTTCTACGGGCCAAAGCTCGATTTTATGGTGAAGGATGCGCTCGGGAGAAAGTGGCAGCTCGGCACGATCCAGGTAGATTACAACCTGCCTGAAAGGTTCGACCTTACCTATAACGGAAGCGACAATCAGAAGCACAGGCCGGTTATGATACACAGAACCATATTCGGTTCCCTGGAGAGATTTGTTGCAGTTCTCATCGAAAACACAGCCGGTAAGTTCCCATTGTGGCTGGCACCGGAAAAAGCTGTGATACTGCCCATTAGCGAAAAATTCAATGAATATTCAACGAAAGTTTTGAATTTTCTAAATAATTCCGATATTTGCACTCTGATTGACGAGAGGAACGAAAAGATAGGTAAGAAGATCAGGGATAATGAATTAAAGCGCATTCCCTACCTTCTTATAATAGGTGAAAAGGAAGCTGAAAACAATACAGTTTCAGTGAGAAAGCAGGGTGCGGGTGACGTCGGAACCATGAAGCTGGACGAATTTGTTGCCTTTATCAACGCTGAGATCGAAAAAGAATTAGTACAATAATAACTCGAGTATTAACAAAAGATAGGAGGAAACAGCTATAGCTTTACCAGTAAGGCGAAGCCCGGCCAGGGTAGTCCAGCCGGCTCACAAAATTAACCAGAGGATCACTGCCAGAATGGTCAGGGTTGTTGGTGAAGACATAGAAGCACAGGTAATGAGCATCCAGGATGCTCTCAGACTGGCAGACAGTAAGGAGCTGGATCTTGTTGAAATATCACCCAATGCAGATCCGCCTGTATGTAAGATTGTTGATTATCAGAAGTTTCTCTATCAGCAGAAAAAGAAGCAGAAGGAGATCAAATCCAAAACTTCGAAGGTTGTTGTGAAAGAGATCAGGTTCGGACCAAACACTGATGATCATGACTACAATTTCAAGCTCAAGCATGCCATCAGGTTCCTCGAGGAAGGCGCAAAAGTGAGAGCTTACGTGTTCTTTAAAGGAAGGTCCATATTGTTCAAGGAACAGGGTGAAGTGCTGCTTCTCCGGTTTGCAAACGACCTTGAGGAATATGGCAAGGTGGAACAGCTTCCGAAGCTGGAAGGCAAAAGGATGATAGTGTCGTTCTCACCCAAGAAGAAAAAATAGTTTGTTATTAATATATTCGGAGACGTAGAGATGCCAAAAATGAAGACAAACCCGGGTGCAAAGAAAAGATTTGCTTTGACCGGGACAGGTAAGATCAAACGCAAACATGCATTCAAAAGCCACATTCTGACCAAGAAGGCTACCAAAAGGAAAAGATTCCTCACCTACGATGGCGAGGTAAGTCATGCCGACCAGAAGAATGTCAAGCTTTTGCTTGGAATGAAATGATTGTTCTTTGATCAGTTTTAAGGAAAATTAGTATTAACAGATTGTTCAGCAGGTAAGTTTCCGCAAAGCGGAACGCTGACTTTCAAAAAAATTGGATTATGCCAAGATCAGTAAATTCAGTTGCTTCACGCGCCAGGAAGAAAAAGGTGCTGTCGCAGACAAGAGGAAACTTCGGTTCCAGGAAAAACGTTTTCACGGTCGCAAAGAACACCCTCGACAAAGGTCTCGGGTATGCTTACCGCGACAGGAAGAAAAAGAAGGGCGCTTTCAGATCGCTCTGGATAACAAGGATCAATGCAGGAGTGCGTCAGTATGACATGAGCTACTCCGAATTCATTGGCAAGCTTGAGAAAAAAGAAATAATGCTTAACCGGAAAACACTCGCCGACCTGGCAATGAACCATCCCGAAGCCTTCAAGGCAATTGTGGACCAGGTGAAAGACTAAGCATAAAAGAATATAAATCAAATAAGAAAAGGGCATCACATGATGACCCTTTTTTTTGGTTCTGGGCGCTGGGTTCTGGGTCGATTCTACCCAGCACCCAGCACCCAGCACCCAGCACCCAGCACCCAGCACCCAGCAACCAGCAACCAGCACCCAGCAACCAGCACCTATCTGGCTTTCATAAACATCCTGCTCCACCTGATTTTCTTTACGCCGGTGGCTTCCTTGTCGATCGAAAGCCAGATGAACTTCGGTTTTCCTACGATGTGATCTTCCGGAACAAAGCCCCAGTATCTTGAATCTGCCGAATTGTTGCGGTTATCACCCATCATAAAGTAATAGTCCATTTTAAAAGTATAGCTGTCGGCAGGTTTTCCGTTTATGAGTATCGTATTGCCTTCCACCTTAAGATCGTTGTTCTCGTAAACGTCGATTATTCTTTCGTAAAGGCAAAGGTTGGTGGTGTCGAGCTTTACAGTCTTGCCTTTCTCAGGTATCCAGACAGGGCCAAAATTATCCTCATTCCAACCATACGTTCTGCTGTAAGGGAAGATGTATGGTACGAACTCCCCTGCCCTCTCATATACAGGCTGAACACCGGTAACGTTCGAGAATTTAGAGATTGCTTCAGCATTTGATTTCGTAAGCGGGAGGTAATAGGAAGTGCCCGACAGCATTCCCTGGTCTGACCTTGCGATTCCGAGACGTTCAAATGCCCTGGGGTTTATGGTAGTGCCATTTGTGCTTACAAGATAATTCATCTGCTGGGTACCGTTATCGGCAACCAGCTTGCCATTGACATAAACTGCTCCTGTCTTTATAGTAATGGAATCACCGGGTATGCCGATGCACCTCTTTACATAATTATCACGCCTGTCAACAGGCCTGTATATGATGGTATTCCTTTCCCTTACTTCCTGCCTGGCCTGCCTGATGTAATCTGCTGCAGGCCTGGAAGCTCCAGATAACCTGTCACTTTCCTGGAGCTCTCGCGCCCTTCTTCTCACTATCTCGTAATAGCTGGTAACCTGTTCTTCCACAACCACTGTATCCCCGGCAGGAAAATTAAACACAATCGGATCGTTATTCTTAACGCTGCCAAAACCCATGAGCCTCTTGTATGGCCAATGAACTGCATCCGACCAGGATTTTCCTTTTGTAAGAGGCATTGTATGCTGGGTGAAAGGGAAAGCTATCGGCGTATTGGGCATTCTCGGACCATAAGCCAGCTTGCTGACAAAGAGATGATCACCCACAAGGAGCGATTTCTCCATTGATGGCGTGGGTATGCGGTAATTCTGAAAAAGGAAAATATTGATCAAAGACACGGCAATCACGGCAAATATCAATGCATCGATCCA
This sequence comes from Bacteroidales bacterium, assembly GCA_035299385.1. Lineage (GTDB taxonomy): Bacteria > Bacteroidota > Bacteroidia > Bacteroidales > VadinHA17 > LD21. The sequence continues at coordinate 46,154 of DATGWQ010000192.1, forward strand.
TTCTATAATGGCGCTGTTCTTCCCGTGACGTTTCTTCCAGAATGTCCAGTTTACTTTTTGGGAAACATATATATCATAAACCACGACAAGTCCGATCAGAAGGAAGTAATTGCCGATCCATATGACAACAAGAGTATAAATAATTGCAGCAATTGCAAATTTCAGGTTTAACCTTTTCAGCCAGTCAGTCATTTTATGTTTTGATTTGAAGCGACAAAAGTACTTAAAATAATCAGAATCCCATTACATCGTTCATTGTGAACACTCCGCTCCTGCCTTTGATGAATTCAGCAGCGATCACTGCACCCAGCGCGAGACCCTTCCTGTTCTTTGATTCATGGATGAGGGTTATGGCATCTATTTCGGAATCCCATTTCACAGTATGCGTCCCCGGTACCATGCCTTCCCTTATTGCAGTAACAGGAATTTTCGATTCCCCGGCTTCTCCCGGGAATGCCCATCCATCATAACCTGAATGGTTTTCTGTTATTCCTTTGACAAGCGTAAGCGCCGTTCCACTGGGCGCATCGAGCTTTTTTGTATGATGGATTTCCTCAATTGCAACACTGTAATCGCTATATTTTTGCATGAATTTCGCAAGCTGTTCATTAAGCTTGAAAAGAAGATTGACACCGATGCTGAAGTTCGTGGAATGAAGAAAAGCTGTTTTATTGATTTTGCATATTTCGACAGCTTTCTGATAATTTTCGAGCCATCCGGTGGTCCCGCTCACAACAGGTACGTGATTTTCAAGGCAGTCTTTGACGTTATGGAATGCCGAATCCGGTAGAGTGAACTCTATGGCGACATCAATACCTGCAAGGTTTTTGCTGTTCAGGTCCCCCCTGTTATTAACGTCAATGACAAGCCTGATGTCATGGCCTCTTTTTACAGCAGCAGCTTCAATCTCATGTCCCATCCTGCCATAACCTATAAGAGCAATATTCATAATTTTAAGTTTTTACACACGAAAGTACTTTATTTGATTATTCAGACGATCATATGAATCTATAAATAATCGTTAAACATAAGTTAAACTTTGAAGATGTCTGGGTGTCTTGGTGTCTGGGTGTCTTGGTGTCTGGGTGTCCTGTCGTATAACTTAATTTACCTTTGTGTTCCTTTGTGTTTACCTTTGTGTCCTTTGTGGTTAAATTTTTCATTATATATTTGAAGATAATCAACAGCTTATGACTCTATGAAAAAGGCCATCTTAATCTTCACAGTAATATCAACGATGCTTATGCATTCATGCGGACAAAAAGAAACAGCCGACCTGGTTATTATAAATGGCAAGATCTTTACTAACGACAGCCTTAATCCATTTGTCCAGGCAATCGCTTCCAAAGGGGAATTCATAACTGCAACCGGAACAACAGGAGACGTTTCCAGGCTTATTGGAAAAGAAACTCAGGTTATTGATGCCGGAGGAAGGCTGGTTTTGCCGGGCTTCAACGACGCACATGTGCATTTCGGTCCTCTCGATCCCGATTACATTGAGCTTCGCTATACAACCGATCCTTCAGTAATCACTGAAAAGGTGAAAGCCCAGGTTCAGAAATCACAGCCTGGTCAGCTGATCCGTGGCGGTCACTGGGAGCATGAAATGTTCAAAGGCAGGAACTGGCCTTCAAAAGCGCTTATTGATAATGTCTCTCCCGATAACCCTGTGATCCTGAGCAGGGCTGATGGGCATTCAGTGCTGGTGAATTCATTCGTTTTGAAAGCTTCAGGCATTACAAAGAACACGGTCACACCCTATGGCGGGGAGATACAGAAAGATCCCGTAACCGGCGAGCCTACAGGTATTATAAAGGAGAATGCAATGGACCTGATAAGGACAGGAGAGACGAAAGTGCAGCTGACAGGAGCAGAAACGAAAGAAAAGACCAGGCAGGGATACTACCTGGCGCTCAAAGAGGCAAGGGAGCTTGGCGTTACCAGCATACAGGTGCCGGGTTATGGAGATTTCGATGCCTATGATACCATCATGGCTCACGGTGAGCTCACAAGCCGTATCGATATTGGAGGATCGATACCTGCAAATGGCGAAACCATGAAAAAGTATTCGGAGCTGAAGCTGAAATATCCTTCAGGTGGAAACTGGATCAGGTTCGGGTACCTGAAAGCATTTATAGACGGTACCATAGGATCCGGAACAGCCTTGATGTTCGAACCTTTCGCTGATAACCCTGAAACATCGGGACTCTCGATGATGCCATACGAGACATTTGAAAAGATGGTAGTTGAAGCAGATAAGGATGGTTTCCAGATAGGCGTGCATGCAATTGGTGATAAAGGGAACAACTGGGTGCTTAATGCCTATGAAAAAGCACAGCAGGTAAACGGCAAACGTGACAGCCGTCACAGGGATGAACATACCCAGACTCTCATTCAATCTGACATTCCGAGGTTTGCACAATTAGGCGTTATTGCATCGATGCAGCCCACACACTGCATCTCCGATAAAAAATTCTGTGAAAAAAGAATCGGGATCAAAAGGGCCGAAGGTGCGTATGCCTGGAACAGCCTCAGGAAAGCCGGTGCAAGGATTGCATTCGGAACAGATTACCAGGTTGAACCGCTGAACCCCATGGAGGGCCTTTATGCAGCTGTTACCAGGAAAGACAGGCTTGGCGAGGAGGGAGATGGATGGAATCCGCAGGAAAAGATCAGCATGGAGCAGGCTATCTATTATTATACGATTGGTGCTTCCTATTCACAGTTCATGGAAGAAAGGAAAGGCATTCTGAAAAAAGGTTACCTGGCTGATATCGTAATAACAGATAAGGACCTCTTCACTATACCGGAAAATGAGATAATGAAGACAAAAATCGATTATACGATTGTCGGGGGAAAAGTTGTCTATAAAAAATAAGTCTTTACTCCGGGTCTTAGATCAGTTCAAGTCAATTGGGTGATCTTCTGCCAGCACGTTGCATGCAACGTGCTGAACAGTTAAATAAATTACTCATCCCTCAAATGGGGTATTTTTATTGCTGGTCAGAAATTACTTTCCGGCACTGTACTCCCCATTTGGGGAGGCCGGGAAGGGCAATTCGGTAAATGAGTAGAGTATTTTCATAGCCTCTTCCCTGTCCTTCCCGCAGAACAGCTCCTCGGCCACATAATCGCCGCAAACCTTTGGCCTGGAAGGGTCTGCAAAAAGGGCGCACCTGTAATCATCGTGAAGATGAATGCACCTGACACCGGCAGGCTTGCCTTCGGGCATCCCGGGTATTGGTGATGAAATTGATATTGCAATGCAGCATGCGCCGCAATCGGGACGACATTCCATTGTGCAAAAATAAGATAATAATCAATATATGCATTTTGCGTAATTTTGCAGAAAACCATTCCATGAGAATCGACATCATCACCGTTTGTCCCGGTCTTCTCTGCGGGCCTCTCGATCATTCAATAGTGAAACGTGCCCGGGATAAGAAACTGGTTGAGATAAACATCCACAACCTGCACGATTTTGCCACAGACAGGTATAAAAGCGTAGACGATTACGCATTCGGTGGCGGCGCCGGGATGGTGATGATGGTCGAGCCGGTTTTCAAAGCTATCGGGAAGCTGAAGGGTGAAAGGGAATACGATGAGATAATCTATACTTCTCCTGATGGCGAGCTCTTCAACCAGAAGACGGCAAACATGCTGTCGCTGAAAAAGAACATCATAATACTTGCAGGACATTATAAAGGAGTAGATCAAAGGATCCGCGATCACCTGGTCACAAGGGAAATTTCAATCGGCGATTATGTCCTTTCAGGAGGGGAAATACCTGCTGCGGCAATCGTGGATGCAATTGTAAGATTGATCCCGGGAGCGATGTCAGATGAGCAGTCGGCGCTTTCCGATTCCTTCCAGGATGACCTTCTCGCACCACCTGTTTACACCAGGCCTGCGGATTTCCAGGGGTGGAAAGTGCCGGACGTTCTGCTGTCGGGTCATGCCGCCAATATTGAAAAATGGAGGCATGAACAATCTCTCGAAAGGACAAGAAAACTGAGGCCGGGGTTATCGGGATCCGATTAATTATGTAGGGGTTGAAAATTTTCAACCCCTACATATCGTGATGAAATCCCAACATATTGTGATGAAATACCAACCATTATGTATTCAAAAATCAGGATTTTGAAATGATCAAAAGCTTTTGTAAAATTGTAGACCTAATTTCTTATTTTATAACTATTTAATCTTCAATAAAATGAACAGTCAGGATTATATAAAACGGGAAGAAAAGTACGGTGCACACAATTACCATCCCCTTCCTGTTGTGCTTGAAAGAGGTGAGGGACCATTCGTCTGGGATGTGGAAGGCAAAAGATATTTCGATTTCCTGTCGGCTTATTCAGCTGTAAACCAGGGACATTGTCATCCAAAAATCATTAAGGCGCTGACAGATCAGGCTTCAACGCTCACTCTTACGTCGAGGGCATTCTATAATTCTGCACTTGGCGAATATGAGGAATATATAACAAAGTATTTCGGATATGACAAGGTTCTTCCGATGAATTCGGGAGCTGAAGGTGATGAAACTGCTCTAAAGCTTTGCCGCAAATGGGCATACAAAAAGAAAGGAATCAAAGAGAACCAGGCGAAGATCATTGCATGCGAAGGCAACTTTCACGGAAGGACGATAAGCATCATTTCAATGTCGACCGACCCGGATGCAAGAAATGAATACGGTCCGTTTACCCCCGGGTACATAATAATTCCTTACAACGATATAAAAGCTCTTGAGAATGCATTGCAGGATCCGGATGTTGCCGGTTTCCTCGTTGAGCCGATCCAGGGTGAGGCAGGAGTTTATGTACCTGATGAAGGATATCTGAAGAAAGCTTATGATCTCTGCAAATCGAAAAATGTCCTTTTCATAGCTGATGAAGTCCAGACTGGTATTGCCAGAACAGGAAAGCTGCTCGCATGCGATCATGAGGGAGTGCGTCCGGATATACTTATACTGGGCAAAGCTCTTTCAGGAGGCGTTATGCCTATTTCGGCAGTGCTTGCCGATGATGACATAATGCTTACCATCAAGCCCGGCGAACACGGTTCCACTTTCGGGGGCAACCCGCTTGCAGCAAAGGTTGCTATCGCTGCTCTTGAAGTTATCAGGAATGAAAAACTTGCAGAAAACGCTGACAAGCTTGGCAGAATTTTCCGCAACGAGATGAAAGCCATAAAATCGGATATGATCGAGCTTGTTCGCGGAAAAGGACTTCTCAATGCTGTGGTTATCAGGCCAAGGAATGGCAAGGAAGCATGGGATGTATGCCTTGCAATGAAGGATAAAGGACTGATCGCAAAACCCACACACCAGCATATTATCCGTTTCGCTCCTCCGCTTGTTATCAACGAAGCACAGCTCAGAGAGGCAATAGGCATTATAAAGGAAGCTTTTAAATTATTTGAATAAACCTTAATGTCCTTTGTGTATACCTTAGTGTCCTTTGTGGTTAGTTCTTTTTTAACCACGAAGGACACAAAGTATATCTCAAAAAGGAGCACAAAGGAAAATCTGGATCATACATTAACCTTTGCTAAAACCATGAATGCCGGAAGAAAGATAAACACCCTGATTATTGTTCTCACCTGTCTGGCATTCATCATGGATTCATGCAGCAGGTCATTGTATGTGACTAAAAAGGAACTGCGGAATCACATTGAATACCTGTCTTCCGATGCCCTTGCCGGCAGACTTACCGGAACCACGGGCGACAGCCTGACAGCACAATATATAAGGAAAAATCTTGTTAAAGACGGGTTCGTTCCCATTACAGGAAACGGTCTGCAGGCCTACAAAGTCACAAAAGCAATCAAGCCGGGCAAAAATAATTTCCTCAGTATAAATAGTAAGACTTATACTGAAGGAAAGGATTTTGTGCCTCTGCCATTCAGCTCAAACGATTCACTGAGCGCAGAGGTGGTTTTTGCAGGTTATGGATTCAACGTAAAAAACGACAGTATTTCATGGAATGATTACTCAGGTTCTGATGTGAAGGGTAAATGGGTCCTTCTGCTGATGTCTGAACCTGACGGAGACAAGCCGGGCAGTGCCCTACTTCCTTATGCCGCAGACCGGGATAAGACAATGACGGCCAAAGATCTGGGAGCAGCAGGAATCCTTTTTGTATCCGGGAAAACAGCTGATCCTGAAGACAGGTTTGAAGCTACCGGGAAAGAGGGATATTCTGCAGGGTTGCCGGCATTCAGGATTAAAAGAAATCTTGCAGACGCCATTCTTTCAGCTTCAGGCAAAAGCATCGATGAACTCGAAAAACAGCTGAACTCTTCAAGGCAGCCTGTCACTTTTTCAACAGGTTCCATCGTTAAAGGGAATGCTGAGCTTGAAAAGGAAACCGCAGACTCAAGGAATGTGGTGATGCTCCTTCCAGGGGCAGATCCTGCACTTAAAAATCAGTATCTCATAATCGGTGCCCATTTCGATCATCTTGGAATGGGGGGACCGGGTTCGGGCAGCAGGGCCGTCGATACTGTCGGAATTCATCACGGCGCTGATGACAATGCCTCAGGCGTGGCGATGATGCTTGAGCTGGCTGAACGTTTTTCGAGGGAAAAAGGAAGCCACAGAAGATCAATTGTCTGTGTCGGATTCTCTGGGGAAGAGGAAGGGCTCCTCGGATCCAAAGAGTTCGTCGATAATCCTGGTATAGATCTTTCAAAGGTAAATGCAATGATCAACCTGGATATGGTAGGCAGGCTGAACAGCGACAGAACCCTTCAGATCTCGGGAGTCGGCACAGCGGCAGGGTTAAAGCAGCTTGTCCAGTCAAAAACCGACACCTCGGTCATCAGGCTTGCCCTTAGTGACGAAGGTTATGGCCCTTCCGATCATTCATCATTTTACGGGAAAAACATCCCTGTTTTATTTTACTTCACCGGTGCTCATGCCGATTATCATACCCCGATGGATGTGGCTGATTCGATAAATTACGATGGCATGCTCAGGATCTCGGATATGGTCTATAGTGTTGCAGGTTCCCTTGCAAATGCAGATTCTTCATTGTCGTTCAGGGAAGCTGGTCCGAAACTTCCGGCGGGAGGTGGAAGGATGAAAGGCATCACTCTTGGCATCATGCCCGATTTTGCCGGTGTGATAAAAAACGGACTTCGTGCTGATTTTGTCACTCCCGGCAGGCCCGCTGCGCTTGGCGGAATGAAAAAAGGAGATATAATCACGGCTATTGACGGGAAGACCGTAAATAACATACAGGATTACATGTTCAGGATGAGCCAGGTTAAGAAGGGTCAGCAAATCAGTGTCGATGTGCTCAGAAACGGAAAAAAGATCGGACTCCTGATACAGCTCTGACCTTTTGTTAATAAATTAACACTATGGTATTTTTGTTAATAAATTAACATATAATGAAAAATTTCATCCTGTGGTTTCTTGCATTTGTAATCACGATCGCTGCAGCAGTATATCAAAGGAAGACCGGACCTACATACCCGAAAGAGATCAAAGCCGGGGTAAACGGGAAAGAATATGCGTTAAAGCTGGTCAGAAGCCTGTCACTTGACGAAAATTCGGAAGTAAAGCTGGCTGTTGAGGATTCTACAGCAAAGGCAACGTTGTTTTACAAACGTTTCGGAACATCAGACGAATATCAGCAATCGGAATTCGAATTCTTTCATGAAAGGGGAAAAGCAGGTTTTCACGCTTCTGTTCCTCCGCAGCCTGCCGCCGGCAAGCTTCAGTACTATTTTACAATAACCGATTCACAGGGTACAAAAACGTATATGATGGATGAACCTGTAGTGATAAGGTATAAAGGGTCAGTTCCCGCCTGGGTTCTCATCCCCCACATACTGATAATGTTCGTCGCAATGCTGTTCTCCAATCTTGCGGGGCTGATGAGCCTGGTAAAGCATCCGAAATACAAGATCTATGGCGTCTGGACGCTTTTTCTGCTGATTATCGGAGGAATGATCCTCGGGCCCGTTGTGCAGTTGTATGCTTTCGGCGAATTATGGACCGGCATTCCGTTCGGATGGGACCTGACAGATAATAAAACACTCATAGCATTATTGTTCTGGATACTGGCTGTTTACATGAACAGGAAGCACGATCGTCCGGTATATACTGCAGTGGCGGCATTCATGCTTCTCCTGGTATACTCGATTCCTCACAGCCTCTTCGGTTCACAGCTCGATTATTCAACCGGAGAGGTGACACAGGGATAATTCCGTTTTTTTTTCGAAATTTGATTCAAATTTCTTAAATCACATGCAGCATTATTAAAAGTACCACGTCTATTGATTAGAAATTCTGAAAAATCAGTAGAGTGGATGCAGCATTACAGATAAAACCTAGTCTTTACATAAAGATGGCAAATGTAGAAGCGGCATTCAGGAACTTACATCAGGATCTCCTGGACGGGTGCAAGGTTGGTGATCAGAAAGCGCAGTTTCAGATTTACAAGTTGTATTACAAAGCAATGTACAACACCAGTCTGAGAATTGTGAACGACACCATGGAAGCTGAGGATATAATGCAGGAATCGTTTCTTTCTGCATTTGAGAAGATAGACACCTATTCGGGTACAGTGAGTTTCGGGGCATGGCTGAAAAAAATAGTGATAAACAGGTCACTGGATGCCCTGAGCAAAAAGAAGGCGGTCTTTGAAGACATTGATTCCCACACCGGGATACGTGACGAAAGCGGTGATGAGACTGCCAGGAATGAAGAACTGGATGTTAAGGTGGAAGAGATCAAGGAGGCTATTGAGCGGCTTCCCGATGGTTACAGAGTTATCCTCTCTCTTTACCTGCTCGAGGGCTACGATCACGACGAGATTGCAGAGATCCTTTCGATCAGCAGCAGTACATCGAGATCTCAGCTATCAAGAGCAAAACAAAAACTCATCGCGGAATTGAAATCGAAGGAATGAAAATTTAAAGGGAATGAAAACTATTGAGGAATTAATCAGGGAAAACAAGGATTTTTTCGAGGAAGCCGAACCTTCAAAAGGCCATCTCGACAGATTCAACACCATGCTCGAGGTCAGATTCGGGAAAGCTGCCGTTAAAAGGAGCATAGTACCTTATCTCCTGAGAGCTGCTGTGGTTACCCTTCTTGTCACACTCTCTTCACTCTGGGTCTGGGATAACTACCTGAGCCCCGGCAGCAAGAAGATGGCCCTTGGCGATGTTTCACCACAGTACAGGGAAGTTGAGAATTATTACCTGCACCAGGTCAATCTCATGGAGGGCGAGATCAACAGCGGGAATCTTATCAGCAACCCTGAACAGAAAGAGATGCTTCTGACTGAAATGAAAAGCATGGATTCAGTCTATGTTTCTCTTCAAAAAGAGCTTAAGGCCAATCCCAACGATCAAAGGGTAATAAGTGCAATGATAGAGCACTATCAGAAAAAAGTTGACGTGATGAACTATATCATCAGCCAGCTAAAAGCTATAAGGAATGATAACGAAAACACGACAGACAATGAAAAGGTCAGCTTATAAACAGGCGCTGCTCCTGCTCCTTCCGTTCCTCCTGATCGGCAATATTACCGCCCAGGAAGTTCATAAGGAATTTCACCAGGAATATAATGCCGGAGCAAATACAACACTTGAAATAAACAATAAATACGGTGACGTTGTAATCGACAGCTGGGATCAGGACAAGGTTGTGATCGATGTAAAAGTTACGGTGGAAATGCCTAACCAGGAGAAAGCCCAGAAACTTCTTGACATGATCAACGTCGAGTTTTCAGGTACTGACAGCCAGATAACAGCCAAAACCGTTATGGACAAAAGCTTTAACTTCTCCGGCTGGGGAAACAACAAGAGGTTCAGCATTGATTACAGCGTAAAAATGCCTGTTGAAACAGCACTTACACTTGTCAACAGGTACGGTGATTCTGAGATCGATGAGCTGCATGGCCTTACGAATGTCGATGTAAAATACGGTGATATAAATATAGGGAAGCTCACCAGGGGCAATGAAAAACCTCTAAACAGAATAAGCATAGCATACGGTAAAGGCACCATCGAGGAAGCCGGCTGGCTTGATCTTTATCTCAGGTACGCAGGCAGCTCTGAGATAGCCAAAGCCCAGGCATTGCTCCTCGACAGCAGGTATTCTCATCTTTCCCTCGGTGAGGTCAGCTCGGTTGTGGGTGACAACAAATACGACAAGCTG
>DATGWQ010000193.1:0-1777 GCA_035299385.1 Bacteroidales bacterium
TAGCCGGGGACGTCCTCCTTCTGGTTTTCAACTGCGGCATCAGATACCGGAGTCGAGAACGGCATTTTGCCTGAAGGATTGAACTTACCGGTAACGATATCCAGCAGGGCATCAGGAGTTGTGCCAAAAGTGGCGAGGACAGCCTTTACATTCTTCGTCTTCTCATTGTAAATCTCATTGATAACCCAGGGACTGGTGTAATTGATGACAAGTAAAGTAGGCTTTGCTGATGAGATCTTATTTATATAGCTTACATCAACCCCGCATTTTGAAAGAGACATAGAAATGGCTTCGCCTGAGGATGCAAAAAGCGAGTTGCCGCCGGGAACGATCCAGAGCATTACAAGATCCGCTTTGGAAGGCTTATCCACGAATTCAACATCATACTTGTTGTCATTTGTCATGAAAACCTCAGGTGATTGTGCCTGCTGCTGCATCCTTGAGCTTCTCTGAAGCGTTTCGAAATATATTTTTGTCTTTGGCCTTACAGGCAGAGTGCTGAGCTCATTCCTCAGCAGAACGATTGATTTGCGGTGGGCGAGTGATGCTTTCTCCCTGAATATTTCATTGTTCACCAGTTTTTCGGCTGCATCCGGATCCACATACGGATTTTCAAAGAGCCCCAGATCAAACTTTTCCTTTAACAGCAGCAGTATCGAATTATCGATCACGCTCATGTCGACCATTTTTTTATTGATGACTTCCAGCAGTATGGCCGGATCGGAGATGCCTGAAAAGATATTGACACCTGCTTCCAGGGCTTTTTTATATCTCTCGGGGACCGAAAGGTTCTCGACTCCCCAGAACATCCTGTCTATGGGCCCTGTATCAGAGTTAATTATCCCTTTGAATCCAAGCTGGGTTCTGAGAACATCATTGATCACTCCTTTGTTGAACGCATACCCGACTTCCTCGAATTCAGTGCCTGCCGGCATTGAATAGTATGGCATAATTGCTGAGGTGCCGGCCTTGATGGCTGCCTGGAAGGGGATAAGGTTGTTTTTGAACATTCCTCCCGGGAATATTTCTTTCTTTCCCCAGTCAAAATGTGAATCCTGTCCTTTTTCACCCGAGCCTCCTCCCGGGAAATGCTTGGTTGTGAGGGCCACTGAGCCTGGATTGAGGCTGTCTCCCTGGAATCCCAGCACTATTTCGGTGATCATCTTTGCAACCCATTCGGAATTTTCACCGAATGTTCCGTTTATCCTTGACCATCGTGGCTCGGTAGAAAGGTCGGCCATATACATGTATCCCTTGCGAAGTCCGACTGAGGACCATTCCTGGCGTGCCATATCGGCAAACTGCCGGGTGAGCTCAAGATCGCGCATTGCAGAAAGGCCAAGCTCTCCGGGCCATGCAGAGAAAACAGTTGATCCCACACTTGTTCCTGCCGAGGCATTCGTTGTTACATGATTGCGCGGGTTCGAAGCAATAATAGCAGGAATGCCGAGAGGCTCATTTTCGCACAGCTCCTGGAGCTTGTTGCTCCATTCCGCCGTAACACGCGCACTTTCGTTTGCCCTCAGTATGAAATGCCTGTTGTGGAATTCCTTAACCATCCTGGATGTGCTCGCCGAACCGCCTCCCATGCCTGCAAAACGCTGCATGTTCCTGCCCGCTGCACCAGCTTGTCTTTCAGCCTGTTCCGGCCTTGCATTTCCGGCAGGTCTTTCCCCCTGCGGCGTCGCACCCCTGACCTGTTCTGCAAGATTTGAACCGCCGCCTGATTCATCAAGGTCACTTGCAACCAGCTTTCCTGCCGATGCTTCAGCCTTCC
>DATGWQ010000194.1:0-2468 GCA_035299385.1 Bacteroidales bacterium
ATGCCTCTTCCACAGGATGATCCCAGGCAGCGCAAACCCGATATCAGCCTCGCTAAAAAGGTGCTGGACTGGCAACCGACTATTCCGCTTGAGGAGGGGCTGGAGAAGACGATTGAGTATTTCAGGAAAACATTAAACTAAGGCTACACTGAGGTTCACAGAGGAGGCACAGACCTTTCACCTATTCTCACTTTCTCACCTTCTACAATCTAAAATCTCCCCCTCCCCCTCTCTCCATTTCTCCCCGTCTTTCATATCTTTGACCCATGATCGATCGTCAGACAGTAGACCGTATTCTCGATTCAGCCCAGATAGTTGAGGTTGTGTCAGAATTCGTTCAGCTGAAAAAACGTGGTGTCAATTATCTTGGCCTGTGCCCTTTTCACAACGAAAAGACGCCTTCCTTCACAGTTTCACCTTCCAAGGAAATATATAAATGCTTCGGATGCGGAAAAGCAGGGAACTCCGTAAACTTCATAATGGAGCATGAGCACCTGAGCTATCCGGAGGCGCTCAAATATCTTGCAAAGAAATACCACATCGAAATTGTCGAGAAGGAGCTGTCGAAGGAGGACCTTGAAAAGCAGAATGAAAGAGAAAGCTTCCTGGTCGTGACGGCCTATGCTGCGCGCCAGTTTACGGAAAACCTTTTCAACACAGATGAAGGTATCTCAGTTGGCCTGGCCTATTTCAAAGAGAGAGGATTCCGTCACGATATTCTAAAAAAGTTCGAAGTCGGATACAGCTTTGAAAAAAGGGATTCCTTCACGAAAAAGGCGCTTGAGGAAGGATATAATGCCGAGTATCTCGTCAAGACAGGACTTGCAATTCAGCATGAGGACAAGTATTTCGACAGGTTTTCGGGACGTGTCATGTTCCCGATCCATTCACTTTCCGGCCAGGTTCTTGGTTTCGGCGGAAGGGTCCTCAGGACGGATGCGAAGACTGCCAAATACCTCAACTCGCCGGAGTCGGAGATCTACCATAAATCGAGAATCCTTTACGGGATGTACCAGGCTCGTAAGACCATTACGCAGGAAGATAAATGCTATATGGTGGAGGGCTATACTGACGTGATGTCGTGTCACGAGGCAGGTGTCACCAATGTTGTGGCCTCATCAGGCACATCCCTGACAGTTGAGCAGGTGCGTCTTGTTAAAAGATTCACACCAAACATGACCATCCTGTATGATGGCGATGCTGCCGGGATCAAAGCTTCGATCCGTGGGATAGATCTTGTCCTCGAAGAGGGAATGAATGTGAAGATCGTGCTCCTTCCTGACGGCGAGGATCCGGATTCTTATTCAAGAAAGGTCAGCAACCAGGAATTTCTGAAGTACCTGAAGGACAATGAGACCGACTTCATCCGCTTCAAAACAAAACTTTTGCTTGAAGAGGCAGGGAATGACCCGATAAAAAAAGCTGAGCTTATCAGGGATATAGTGAAATCGATTGCTGTTATACCCGACCCGATTACAAGGACGATATATAATAAGGAATGCAGCAATTTTCTCGAGATTGACGAACGTATTATTTATAATGAAGTAAATAAGCTGAGGAGGCAGAAAAGTTTCCAGGACAGGAATAATTATCCCAGGATCGAAGATCTGCCTGTTCCTCCGCCTGTGGTCATAAAGCCTGTCGAACCCGAGAATATTTCATGGTATTCGGAGAGGGAGATCATCAGATTGCTCCTGAGATTCGGAACCCTGGAATTTGAACGCAGGCTGAACAACATAGACGGCAACGAGGAGGTTGTAAGTGTTTCAGATTACATTGTGAATGAAATCAATTCTGATGAGCTTACATTCGATTGCAGGCCATGCCTGGCAATTTTTTCAGACTTCAGCTTCAATTCAAACCAGGGCCTTGTAACAGGAGATTCTCACTTTGTAAAACATGAAGATCCCGAAATTTCAGGGCTTTCAGCCGAGCTCCTTGCAGATGCTCACGAGCTCAGCAATATATGGAAGGTGAAGCAGACATTCGTCGAAACCGAGGAAAACAGGATCCGCGAGATGGTCCAGGATGCGGTGCTGAAATTCAAAAGCGACAAGATCAAGAATATCAGGAGGCAGATCATGACCCAGCTTGAAGAAGCAGTAAAAGCAGGTGATACAGAAAAATCAACAGAGCTTCAGAAAAAATATGCGAACCTTAGCGTCGCGCTCAAAGCAATCTCGAAAAAGCTTGGGGACAGGATCCTTTTATAGTTTCTCTGTGCACCTCCGTGGTCCTCAGTGCACCTCTGTGTTACTGATTTTTAACTAAAGTTACACAGAGAAGCACAGAGAGGCACAGGGAACACAGAGAATATCCCGTTGAGAATCCGAAATTTTTACTTAGTTTTGGTAAGACTAACCAGGCACCTATGAAAGCCGGCTTGCTGATGCCGCTTCTTGTATTTTTATTCATTTCCTGCAAACCTGCAATAAAGGAGAAGGAATTTGTGCCTTCATTCAACACTT
>DATGWQ010000195.1:0-5979 GCA_035299385.1 Bacteroidales bacterium
GTATTTCAGTATCTTCTGCCATGCAGCATTATACCGGAAATCGAACGGCGGCAGATGCAGAAGGATGAAGAGCATGTTTATGTAAACGACTGCCGAGATGTCGAACATCAGCCCACCTCTTTCCATTCCCAGGAACTGGCTGAAGCCCACTCCCGGGAATTTCCCGATATTAAAAACAAAAAAACCTGCCCTGCAAAGGGTGAAGAGTAGCATTATCACAAGGATCCTGTAACCCAGGACCACATAGATATTCCCTTTCAGTCCTTTGCCCCATGCCCCCTGCCCCATGCTCCTTGCTCCATGCTCTTTGCTTTCCCTGGTTTGCCCCATGGTCTTTATCCTTTACCAGCTGAGGGCTCAGTGTTCAGGGCAAGATCCTTGCTGATTTGCCCCTGCTCTGCGACCGCTCTCAGCCATTTCTTAAAAAAATGCCAGGTCAAATATAAGTGGCCTGGCGTGAATATCAATTTTTCCGGGTATGTTATTCCTTAGGCATCTCTTGCATTGGCCGGTTAAGATCATTCATCATGCGCGATAATCTTCTGCTCGTACCTATCCCCGTGAGGGTCGTGATAAGGAGAAGAGCTCCAAGAACAATGACGGCAATCCTTGAAGTCTCCGGTTTTGCTTTCAGGGCCTGGACCAGAGCCTTGTAAGCAAGCCAGAGGCCGAAAAGGCCTACTGCAATGGTAACAATTAATCCCAGATAGAAATTAATTCCTGAAAATACCTTCAGGAAAGCATTGATAGGCATAAGGACCATCAGGGCTGCAGCAACCCTGACATTTGCCTCGAAATCAGTGCTTCCGCCGCATATCGCAGAAAGAATAAGCATTAAAACTGCTCCAATGAATAATCCGACAACTGCTCCGATCACAGTGGATAAGAATATCATTATACCGACAGCGCCTCCGAACAAACCACCTCCGAAACTGAGGTGAAGAATGCTCCAAAGGAAAGAAAAAGCGCCTGCAATCACGCCGTAAATAACAGCTTTAATGAGAGGCTCTGTCATTCCTCCGCTGAGCTTCATCGTGGAGAAATAATCAGGTTTGGTCAGCACATCTGTTGACTCCTTTACAAAGGCATTGAAATCAAAATTTCCGTTGCTCATGGTTAAATTGTTTTCAGGGTTAGTGTTGCTCATGGTCAAATTGTTTTCAAGGTTAGTATAATTGCGGATTTCGGATTGCCGATTGCAGATTAAAATCCGAAATCCAGGATCCGCAATCCGAAATTATAAAAAATTTGTCAAATCAAACTCTGACAATAAAAACCATTATTCCAGGTAGGTGTAGCCGTACAATCCCGAACGGTAGTTTGACAGGAACTCCTTTCCTTCTTCCAGGGTAATGATGCCGGCTTTAACTGATGAAGTAACCCATGTCTCGACAGTGCGCACCATCTTCTTGGAATTGTACTGCACATAATCGAGCACTTCGGCAACCGTTTCACCGTCGATAACCTGGTCGATCTTATAGCCATCCTCGTCAACAGTGACGTGCACTGCATTGGTATCACCAAAAAGGTTATGCAGGTCTCCGAGTATTTCCTGGTATGCACCGACAAGGAAGACCCCCAGATAATACGGCTCTTTCCCTTTCAGTGTATGAATGGGAAGCTGGTGCGGCGTGTTGGTTGTAGAAATGAAATTATCAATTTTCCCGTCGGAATCGCATGTCATGTCCTGGAGTGTGGCAGTAACATACGGCTCTTCATTAAGACGGTGTATCGGCATTATCGGAAAGATCTGGTCTATTGCCCATGAATCAGGCAATGACTGGAACAATGAAAAATTACAGAAGTACTTGTCCGACAACATCCTGGATATCTGTTTCAGCTCCTCCGGAACATGCTTGGTGCTTACAGCCATCCTGTATACTTTCCTTGCTATCGACCAAAACAGCCGTTCTATCTGTGCGCGTGTTTTCAGGTCGACAAGGCCGAAGCTGAACCTGTCGAGGGCTTCCTCACGGATCTGCTGTGCATCATGCCAGGTCTCAAGCATCCTGCTCTGGTTGAAATTATTGTACAGGGCATAAAGATCCCTTACGAGCTCATGATCATTCTCATTGACTTCTTCTTCCTCATCCCACTCGGGCAGCGTGGTCGTTTCGAGCACCTCGAAGATGAGCACGGAGTGATGCGCTGTAAGTGAGCGTCCTGATTCCGTGATCACGTTAGGGTGCGGAAGGTTATTTTTGTTTGCGGCATCGACAAAGGTGCTCACCGAGTCGTTCACATACTCCTGGATGGTGTAGTTCATGCTGCTCTCGCTGTTTGCCGAGCCTGTTCCGTCATAATCCACTCCGAGGCCTCCGCCGATATCGACAAATTCAATATTGAAACCGACTTTGGTCATCTGGACATAGAACTGTGAAGCTTCACGAAGCGCGATCTTGATCCTGCGGATCTTTGTAACCTGGCTCCCAATGTGGAAATGTATCAGCTTCACACAATCCTTCATCCTGTTCCTTTCAATGAAGTCGATAGCTTCAAGCAGCTCGCTGGATGTAAGACCGAATTTACTTATGTCGCCACCCGATTCTTCCCATTTGCCGCTTCCGACCGATGCAAGCTTGATCCTGATGCCGAGGTTAGGCTTGACTTTCAATCTTTTGGAGATTGAGGCAATAAGCTTCAGCTCATTGAGCTTTTCAACAACCAGGAATATTCTTTTACCCATTTTCTGGGCAAGCAGCGCAAGCTCAATATAGTCTTCATCCTTGTAACCGTTGCAGATAATAAGCGACTCAGGATCGGTATTGATTGCAATCACTGCGTGAAGCTCAGGCTTTGATCCGGCTTCGAGGCCGATATTGAATTTTTTTCCGTGACTTACGATCTCCTCCACCACAGGCCTCATCTGGTTGACCTTAATAGGGTATATGATGAAGTTTTGTGCCTTGTAACCGTATTCCTCGGATGCAGATTTAAAACAATTGGAAATGCTTATGATCCTGTCATCGAGAATATCCGGGAACCTCACAAGCACAGGCGTTGAAACATCAGTAAGTGTGAGCTCGTCTAGAAGATCCTTAAGATCGACCGGTGCACAATTCTTCCGGGGAGTAACAATAACGTTCCCTTTCTGGTTGATGGAAAAATAATTCACTCCCCAGCCATTGATGTTGTACAGTTCAGCGGAATCTTCAACTCGCCATTTTCTCATGATCAGTCGTTTAGCATTTCAATAATAAAGGCGCAAAGGTCAGAAAAAAAAGAGTTTTATCCAAGTCATTATTGGTTTCCGGTTGCGGTTGTTCTCCTGCTCTCTCCTTCACATATAGCTGGCGCGGATTTGTAATCAGTGCCATTTACTATTCATCACTTAGAAACCTGTTGTTTTCAGCTCCGTCTTCTCCACCACCCTGTATACCGGGTATGGATTATACCCTCCTCCCCATTGCGGAACAAGGTACCGGTCAAAGAAATTCCAGACAACAAGACCATCATTTGACAAAGGCTCCAGCAGGTATGCCGCTACGTTTGCAAGCGGCTGTGCCGTGCGGATCACAATAGTTCCTGCAGGGTATTCCATATCAGTCATGACGAATTCACCTGAAATTGTATTTGTGTAATGTCCCTGGTTCAGCCGATCAGCACCCTTAAGCCCGGTAATTTTGAATGCTTCAGCATTAATCTTTTCAGGGGAAGCCAGTTTTTCAAGGGTGATGCCATGAGCTCTCAGTAGATCCGTTATCATCGGGTCGGATACTGTAAGCAGGTAAGCATACGGAAACCTGACACTTTTAGCCGGGTAATAATCTATCAGGTAAGGGACTGTCACATCCTTTCTCCTGTCAGTCCTTTTGTAGTTGGGATAACCTTCATTTGAGATGAACTCCGCTTCGTACGTTTTTACAAGAGTTTTTTCAGGAAGAGGCCTTACGTTGTACTCAATTGCAAAAGAATCAGCCCGGGAAGGATCCATCCCCCTTGCAACTGTCCGGGAATCAGAATCTTTTATAATATTCTTTATTTCAGATGAATTAGAAGAAACGTATTCCATAAGGCTGTGGATAAGATAATAGCATCCAAGAACCCTGGACTTGTAATCTGCATAGACATAATTTTCATTCAGTATGCCAAGCCTGTTCCGCAAACCGAAATAATTGGTTATGTACCTGGGCTCTGAAGCATCGAGTATCCATCCCTTTTCAGGATTAAGCATGTCAATAAATTCACCGTAAAAGCAATTTTCGACTTTGAATTTTGAAAGAAGCGTTTTCGACATTGCCGGCATCATCTTCTTCCGCATGTATGAGATAAGGCTGGTGTCGCCGTCGGGGTTCACCATCCAGGTAAAGGTCACAGGCTCAATATGGAAAGAACCGTTGGTGGTGTGGCAATCCATGAAGACCTGCGGATCCCACCTGTTGAATACATTTTTAAGCAATCCATTTATCTCGGGCGATTCGGCTTTCATCGCATCACGGTTCAGATCGAGAAACTGGCCGTTGTATCTTACCCCCACACCTTTGACAGGGCCATTCTGATGGGTCCTGTTTTCCATACTGATCTTTTCATTCCCGTCGGGATTGATGAAAGGGCAGATAAGTATTACAACATTCTTCAGGACATCAGGATTTTTATCTTTCAGAAGATCTCTTGCGTACATAAGAACAGCTTCCTTGCCTTCTACCTCCCCTGCATGGATGTTTGCCTGGACGTATACGACAGCACGTTTATCATTTTTCAGGCTTGCGGGAGAGTCCGGGAGCGGATTGCCTATTATCAGCAGGGGGACGTCCCTTCCCTCAACTGTTGTGGCAATCGATTCGGTGCGAATGTATTTTGAAGAATTTTTTAATTCCGCTATAAATGAAATTACATCCTTGTAATCGGATGTTGATCTGAAATCAGAGCTTTCTGCCCTTGTGAGAAGTTTTTCCTGGGCAAAAATGTTATTAAATGCGAGAAAAAAGAAAAGGAAAACATAAAAAAATTTTCTCATGATACATGATTTTGGCCGCTAAATTAGCCAATAATCCAACAAAGGGAACAGCCTGTTTTCTGATAATGAAGATAAATTTTGCTGTAATTAAAAATAATTCCGTACATTGCGGGACATTTTATAATCTATTAAACACAATTACAATGAACAAAGGAACAGTAAAATTTTTTAATGTGTCCAAGGGTTTCGGATTCATTAAAGATGACGAATCAGGTAATGAATATTTTGTACATGCATCCGGTCTTAAGGACCAGATAAAGGAGAATGACGTGGTAACGTTTGAGCTTGCGGAAGGGCGAAAGGGAATTAATGCAGTTAATGTGAAACTTGCATAATTTATTTATACAAAGATTTATTACACTAATCCCGGCCATGAGCCGGGATTTTTTTTATCTGTTTTTCTCAGCTTTCTTGGCTTTCTTTTCTAACCGTTTTTCCTTGAGAGTCTTAGCAGGCTCTTTCTTGTGCTTGGTCTGTTCTTTTGCTTTTTCGTGTGACATGGCAATATTATTTAAAGGTTAAAGATCAAATATATAAAAAATAAATTCAGAATACATTGTTAGCTGGTTGCGGGTTGTGAATTCCTGATTGTTTTCATTAATCCCAGCGCGGAATTGAAAAAATTTTCTGTCCGGACATCTATTATCATTTATCCCCTACGGGGAATTGGAACATACCTTCGGATTGATCTGCTATTATCATTTATCCCCTACGGGGAATTGGAACATTCCTTCGGATCTGATCTGCTATTATCATTTATCCCCTACGGGGAAT
Source organism: Bacteroidales bacterium (assembly GCA_035299385.1). Lineage (GTDB taxonomy): Bacteria > Bacteroidota > Bacteroidia > Bacteroidales > VadinHA17 > LD21. The sequence goes on from DATGWQ010000195.1 coordinate 5,732, forward strand.
TGGAATATCCCTTCGGATTGATCTGCTATTATCATTTATCCCCTACGGGGAAAATGAAATTTTCTACCGGGATTCTGATTTTTGCCCGTAGGGCATAAAAAGAACCAAAAGAATATTTTTTATTGCCCGTAGGGCATCAATGATAATAGGCTAAGAACCAAAAGAATATTTTTTATTGCCCGTAGGGCATCAATGATAATTATGAATGAATTGCTTGAACAAATTGTCCCGCTTCCCCATCCAGGTAC
>DATGWQ010000196.1:0-32464 GCA_035299385.1 Bacteroidales bacterium
AGCCATAAGCGATATCGGAACAAACAATATAATAAGGCTGGCAAGTATTTTTCTGCCATATCGTGCCAGGTGCATGCGGACAGAATCATTCATCGGTTATCGTGTTTTTTCAGGATTTTTAAATAACCGGCGAATATATAAATATTTTGTTTATGCAAGATGTTTCTGATCATATCTGAAACAGATAACAAACTAGGAGAGCCTTTTTGTTTTAAAATCGCTCAAAATTTATATTTTTGCATCTTTATTTAGATTAAATACAATTATGCCTCGTTTTCAGACGTTGGGTTTAAAGAATGGAAAAAGATCAGGATAAAATAATCAGTGAAGTAACTACGGGTGAGTATAAGTACGGCTTTCATTCGGACATTGAAATGGAGCTCATACCAAAAGGGCTCAACGAAGATATAATCCGCACGATTTCAGGGAAAAAACAGGAGCCGGAATGGCTTCTTGAATTCAGGCTGAAATCATACAGGCACTGGCTTACGATGAAAATGCCCACCTGGCCGAATCTCAGGATCCCTTCTATTGATTACCAGGATATAATCTACTATGCCGCCCCGAAGAAAAGATCGACCGTAAACAGCCTCGATGAAATAGATCCGGAGCTGAAGAGGACCTTCGATAAGCTTGGCATTCCCCTCGAAGAGCAGAAGCATCTTTCTGGTGTTGCAGTCGATGCAGTCATTGATAGCGTCTCGGTAAAGACCACCTTCAAGGAAACACTTGCTGAACTCGGGATTATCTTTTGCTCATTCAGTGAAGCAGTGAAGGAATATCCCGACCTGGTAAAAAGATATCTTGGATCTGTTGTTCCGCATACAGATAATTTCTTTGCAACCCTGAACTCGGCTGTCTTCAGCGACGGCTCGTTCTGCTATATTCCCAAGGGCGTAAGATGCCCCATGGAGCTTTCAACATACTTCCGGATCAACCAGGCGAACACAGGCCAGTTTGAACGCACCCTGCTTATTGCCGACGAGGAAGCTTATGTCAGTTATCTCGAGGGCTGCACGGCGCCTATGAGGGATGAGCACCAGCTTCATGCTGCAGTCGTGGAAATCGTTTCGGAAAAGAATGCTGAAGTAAAGTATTCCACGGTACAGAACTGGTATCCGGGCGACAAAAACGGAAAAGGCGGAGTTTTCAATTTTGTTACCAAAAGGGGGATGTGCAAGGGCGAATGTTCAAAAATCTCATGGACACAGGTTGAGACCGGATCGGCGATTACCTGGAAATATCCCTCATGCATTCTCCGGGGTGACAACTCAGTCGGGGAATTCTATTCCGTAGCTGTTACAAACAACTATCAGCAGGCGGACACCGGGACGAAGATGATCCATATCGGGAAAAATACAAAGAGCACCATTGTATCAAAAGGGATTTCAGCCGGTCATGGCCAGAACAGCTACAGGGGACTTGTGAAAGTTCTTAAGAACGCATCCAATGCCCGTAACTTTTCGCAGTGTGATTCACTGCTGCTCGGCGATAAATGCGGGGCACATACCTTTCCTTATCTCGAGGTCGACAACCAGTCGGCAGTCGTTGAACACGAGGCTACAACATCAAAGATAGGAGAGGATCAGATCTTTTACTGCAACCAGAGGGGTATCTCCACCGAAGATGCAGTAGGACTTATTGTAAACGGCTATGCCCGCGAAGTGATCAACAAGCTCCCCATGGAATTTGCAGTTGAAGCCCAGAAGCTTCTTCAGATCAGCCTCGAAGGGAGTGTCGGTTGATAATTATTACATTAGAATATTATGCTTGTAATTAAAAATTTAAAGGCATCAATTGCCGGAAAAAGTATCCTGAAAGGTGTGAGCCTTGAAGTTAAACCCGGCGAAGTGCATGCGATCATGGGCCCGAATGGTTCGGGCAAAAGCACACTTGCTTCCGTCCTCGCAGGACGGGAAATCGTAGAAGTGACAGAAGGCAGTGTTGAATATCTTGGCAAGGACCTCCTCGATATGCCTCCCGAAGACAGGGCAAAAGAAGGAATTTTCCTTGGTTTTCAGTATCCCATAGAAATCCCCGGCGTAAGCATGGTCAACTTCATGAAAACAGCTGTTAACGAGCAGCGCAAGCATAAAGGGCTGGAACCGATATCGGCTTCAATGTTCCTTAAGCTAATGAGGGAAAAGAAGGAGCTCGTGGAAATCGACTCGACCCTCACCAACCGGTCGGTGAATGAAGGTTTTTCAGGCGGGGAAAAAAAGAAAAATGAAATTTTCCAGATGGCCATGCTGGAGCCTAAGCTCGCAATACTTGACGAAACGGATTCAGGGCTGGACATTGATGCTTTGAGAATAGTTGCAAACGGTGTCAATAAGATCAAGCGAAAGGATAATTCCTTTATCGTCATAACTCATTACCAGCGTCTGCTCGATTATATAGTGCCCGATATCGTCCATGTGCTTTATGACGGAAGGATCGTGAAAACCGCAGGCAAGGAGCTTGCCCTCGAACTCGAGGAAAAGGGATACGACTGGATTAAAAAAGAAGCCGATAACAATATTCCTGCATGAACGGCGTAACTGAAGTCACCGAAAGATACCTGAAGCTTTACCGCGAGAACATCGGTAAAGTTGCGGACACATCGACTGAATACATCAATTCGTTCAGGAACGATGCCTTTGAGAAATTTGTATCGCTCGGCATTCCGACAAAGAAGAATGAGGCTTATAAATATACAAACCTGAATACTTTCTTTGACCAGGATTATAACAGCTACTTCATTCCTGAAAAATCGGACTTCATTAAAGCCGAAGAGTTCAGGTGTGATATTGCAGAGCTCGATACTTACGGGCTTGTTCTGATCAATGGTTTTTATCCTGCACTGAACGGAAGGCTGCAACAGCTTCCCGGGGGTGTTTGGGTCGGCAGCCTCAATGAGGCTTCAGTTAGGTTCCCGGAACTTATACGGCAGCATTACGGAAAGTATGCCGACAGCAACAGCGACGGTCTGATACACCTGAATACTGCAATGGCTTCAGATGGCGTATTTATTTATGTTCCGGAGAATACTGTACTTTCCAAGCCGTTTCAGATCGTGAATCTGATCAGCTCTGAAAAGGATATGTTCAACCAGCATCGAAACCTTCTCATTATCGGGAAGAACGCATCAGCAACAATCATTATATGTGATCATACTCTTACACCTTCAAAGGCGCTTTCAAATGCTGTTACCGAAGTTTATGCAGGGGAAAATGCACATTTTGATCTTATAAGAGTGCAGAACGAGCATAACCATGCGGGAAAAATATCCCACACTTTTCTTCACCAGGAAAAGAACAGCGTCGCTTCTTCCATCAATATAACCCTGCATGGAGGGCTTGTGAGAAACAGCACATACCATTACCTGGGCGGAGAAGGTGCAGAAAGCAATGTTTACGGGTTATTTCTTGCCGACAAGTTTCAGCATGTGGATAATTTTGTAAGCGTCGACCATGCCTTTCCGCGGTGCACAAGCAACCAGCTTTTCAAGGGTGTCCTCGACGATATGGCAACGGCGGTGTTCAATGGACGTATCCTCGTAAGGCCCGATGCACAGAAAACACTGGCCTATCAGAAAAGCAACAGCATTCTTCTGACCGATGACGCAAAAATGGATACGAAGCCACAGCTTGAAATTTTTGCAGATGACGTGAAATGCAGTCATGGAGCCGCTGTGGGACAGCTCGATGAAGAGGCTCTGTTTTACCTGCGTTCGCGTGGTATAAGCAGGAAAGAGGCAAGGCTTATGCTGATGTTCGGTTTTGCGCATGATGTGCTTCAGAACATTAAGATAGAGCCCCTCCGCGAAAGGATGGACAACCTTGTCATGCAAAGGTTGAGAGGGGAATTGTCAAGGTGTGCAAATTGCATGGTAAAATGTTCGTAAGGTGAAAAGCATTGAGCAGATAAGATCCGATTTTCCAATTCTCGGGATCCGGGTTTACGACCGTCCGCTCGTTTACCTCGACAATGGCGCAACAACGCAGAAGCCACAGGTTGTGCTTGATACGGTCCGCGAGGTCTACACCAGCTACAATGCCAATGTTCACCGTGGTGTGTATTACCTCAGCGATCTTACCTCAGAGGCATATGAATCCGCCAGGCAGAAAGTGGCTTCATTCATCAATGCAGGAAAGAAAGAGGAAGTTATTTTCACTTCGGGCACAACAGGTTCAATAAATGCCGTTGCTTTTTCATTCGGAGAAAGGTACGTGAGACCGGGTGATGAGATAATAGTATCGGAGCTTGAGCATCATGCCAATATTGTGCCATGGCAGATGATGTGCGAAAGGAAAGGCGCTTCACTCAAAGTTATACCCGTAAATGACAGAGGTGAAATCATCCCGGAAGAGTATTATAAGCTTCTCTCGAAAAAAACAAAGCTTGTTGCAATAACCCAGGTTTCCAATGCCTTCGGAACGATTGTGCCTTTAAATGAAATCATCAAAGCTGCTCATGGAATCAATGTGCCGGTTCTCGTCGATGGCGCACAGGGTGTTCAGCATGGCAGTACGGATGTCAGCTCTCTCGATTGCGATTTTTATGTTTTTTCGGGTCATAAGATATATGGTCCCACAGGAATAGGGGTGCTTTACGGAAAGGAAAAATGGCTCTCCGAAATTCCGCCTTACCAGGGTGGCGGCGACATGGTCGACAGGGTCAGTTTTGAAAAAACGACCTACAATGTTCTGCCGTTCAAGTTCGAAGCAGGCACGATGAACTTCACCGGTGCGATAGGACTGGCTGCGGCAATCGGTTATATCGAAAGTGTCGGCCGCGAAAACATTGTTTCGATTGAACAAGAGCTTCTTAAATATGCGACAGGGAAGCTTTCAGATGTGAAAGGGTTAAGGATTTACGGGACCTCAGGTAAAAAGATCGCGACAATTTCCTTCCTGCTGGAAGGCATTCACCAGTACGATACAGGCATGATTCTTGATAAGCTCGGAATAGCGGTCCGGACGGGAACGCATTGTGCACAGCCTCTGATGAGAAGGTTCGGAATAGAGGGAACGGTAAGAGCCTCGATGTGTTTTTATAATACAAAGGCAGAAATTGACGCGCTTGTAAAAGGGCTGGAGAAAGTAAAACAGATGTTCTTATAATGAATATAAAAGAAATACAGGATAGCATTGTCGATGAATTCTCAGTTTTTGACGACTGGATGGATAAGTATAATCTTCTTATCGATTATGGGAAAGATCTGCCTGCTATCGATCCAAAGTTCAAGATCAGGGATTATCTTATCGAGGGTTGTCAGTCAAAAGTCTGGCTGCACCCGGAATTCAACGGGAAAACCATAACATTTACCGCCGACAGCGATGCTATAATCACGAGGGGCATAGTCGGACTGCTGATAAGAGTTCTTTCAGGGCGGACCCCCGATGAGCTTCTTTCCGCCGACCTGTATTTTATCGACAGGATCGGGCTGAAGCAGAACCTTTCACCTACGAGATCGAATGGCCTGCTTTCAATGATCCGCCAGATGAAGCTTTATGCAATGGCGTACAGGGAGATGCAGGCAGCAGGGGGCCGGGAGCAGGGGGCTTGAAGGCATGTGTCGATGGAATTCCCCTCCTCGGGGGCAGGGGTGGGTTTAAAGTATTATCAAAAAGATGGATTTAACAGAAAAACAGGAAACAGAATCGAGGATCGTTGGTGTCCTCAGACTTATATTCGACCCGGAAATACCGGTAAACATTTATGATCTCGGTCTTATATATGAGATAAATCTTGATGATGACCAGGTGGCTCATGTAACAATGACTCTTACGGCCCCTAATTGCCCAATGGCAGAGGACCTCCTCGAGGAAGTCAGGTACAAGGTTTCAGGCATCAGGGGTGTGAAGGACTGTGATCTTAAGCTTACTTTTAACCCGCCATGGGATAAAAGCATGCTCAGCGATGAGGCAAAACTGGAACTGGGATTTCTTTAATGGACACGAAAACTCTGTCTGACTCATTAAAGATCAGGGCCCGTGAACTGGGCTTTGACCTGGTTGGTATTGCTCCTGCGCACAAGCTTGAGAGGAATGGCAAAGTGCTGCAGGAGTGGTGCAATGCCGGCATGAACGCGGATATGACGTACATGGCCAGGAATATTGAGAAAAGGACAGATCCCTTGCTGCTCCTCCCCGGAACCAGGTCCGTTATTGTTACGGGCCTCAGTTATTATGTGCCACGGCAACAGGGCGGATGTGAGATTCCAGTTCTTTCAAGATATGCTTATGGCGAAAATTACCATGATGTGATCATGCCCAGGCTCAGGCAGATCATTGAGCACATAAAATCCCTGGTTCCTGGTGCAGAATCAAAATGTTTTGTGGATTCAGCACCTGTTTTTGAAAAAGGATGGGCATCCCAAGCGGGATTGGGATGGCAGGGAAGACATTCGATCCTCGTCAACCGTGAAATGGGTTCATTCTTCTTTCTCGGGGTTGTACTGACAAGCGCTGAACTTGAATATGATGTTCCCGGAACGGATCACTGCGGTTCCTGCAGGCTCTGCATTGAGGCATGCCCGACCAGGGCAATAAATGAAAACAGGACGATCAATGCCGCCCGGTGCATTTCTTATATGACAATCGAAAGCAAAGAACCTGTAAAAAAAGAAAGTATACCTGAAATCCAGGGCAGGATCTTCGGGTGCGACATCTGCCAGGAAGCATGTCCTTGGAATAAAAAAGCTGCACAACACAAACACCCGGAATTCAATTTACCCGATGAGATCCGGAATATGACAGCTGAAGAGTGGCTGAACCTGTCAAAGGAGGACTTCAAAAGGCTTTTCAGGAAATCAGCGATTGGGAGAATGAAGTATGAGGTCTTTATTCAAAATGTAACAAATGTTACAAAACACATCTGTGATTTACCTTAGTGTACCTTCGTGATTTACCTTTGTGCCCTTTGTGGTTCAATTCTTAACCACGAAGCACACGAAGGCTGGTAAGAAGGACACAAAATTCATTTATCCTCGATCACCGTCACCATCACCTCCCTGCTCTGGCGCGGGCCGTCAAATTCACAGAAGAAGATGTTCTGCCATGTTGACAGGCCAGGCTTGCCATCATAGATCGGTATTGTTTCGGAAACTCCTATAATGCCGGATTTCAGGTGGGCATCCCCGTTGTTATCCTGCCTGTCGTGTTCCCAAACCCCGTGCGGGATGAGCTTATTCAGCAGGCATACAACGTCATTCTGGACTGATTCGTCCCAGTTTTCCTGTATCATTATACCGCATGTGGACCCACGCGCATAAACTGAAACAAGGCCGCTGACAACATTACTCGATTTCACTATCTCGATGACCTCGGCAGTAATGTCATGCATCTCCTGTTTTTTAGTGGTCCGGAATGATATTATCTTTTGCATTTGCCAGGCGAATTAAAGTATAAAGTTAATTAAAAAGCATACGCTTTGTACCTGTTCTTGTCATCTTAACCCTATCCCTGCCATTTCACCGCATTCTGGCTCCCTAAAATTGCCCACCCCTACTTAAACAATTACGCGAAAGGGTGAGATCCTCTCTTTTCGGGAATCAAGCCCTCCCAGTTAATGAACTTCAATAATTTTTATTATCTAATTTTACCTGAACCCAGATTTCACGTCTTTAATGTAAAAGCAGAACTTGACTGACCTCCGGATCATAGAAGAAAGCCGCAAAGGCAACATAAACAGTTTCAGGAAACTTATCGAGGACACGTCTCCATTTGTTTACAGGGTTGCTTTAAGGATGGTTGGTCAAAGTGATGCCGCCAGGGACATAGTTCAGGAAACAATGATCACAGTCTGGCAAAATCTGGCAAAAATCAAATCGGTGCAGGCTTACAGGAACTGGGTATACAGGATCGCACTCAACAAGTGTTACGATGACCTCAGGAAAAAACAAAGAAATTTTGAAAACACCGCCGATGACAGCACGTGGAAAATTATTTCGGAAAAAACAGCGGACAACACTATTTCAGGCTTTGAATCGGAAGAGGCAATAAAGATCATTGACCTTCTCGCCTCACAGTTGAGCCCGGTTCAGAAAGCTGTTTTTATCCTTTCTGAAATTGATGACATGAGCCATGACGAAATTTGCGGGATAACGGGGATGAGCAAAAACAAGGTGAAGTCGAATCTCTACTATGCAAGGAAGAATATAACGGGGCTGATTGAAAAATATCTTTGATATGAAAACAGGCGAAGAGAAATACAGGGAGGTAATCAAGGCTCTGAAGAATTCAGCAGAGGATCCTTTGAGAGTTACCGAAATTGAAGAAGCAATAATAAGGTCAGTTTCTGAACCGGGAAAATCCGGTTCTGAAAAACAGGGCGTCCTTGATTTCATCTTCGGATGGATATGGATAGGATGGGTAAGGACAAGCCTCATTACAGCATCATTCTGTCTTGTGATCTTTTTTGTCTGGCAGCAAAACAATATTCTCAACAAGATCGAAAAGCTCCAGTCGGAGATCCGTCAGAATGACCGGATGATCACCTACAATCCTTCACTCAGCCTTGAAAGAAAGCTCTTGCTGAACAGGATTTCAGAAGATGAAAGCCTGACAGAAAAAATAACAATCGACAGGTCGGACCTGCTACGGATGATCGATTCGCTTGAAATAGTCCAAAACAGGTACAGGAATATTATGGAGCTGATCGGGAATGATCCTGCCCTTAAGAAGGCAGTTGAACAAAAACTTGGAAAGAGTAACAAACAAGGCTTAAATCTGTAAAACATGAAAACAAAATCACTGAGGATCACAGTAACCATGATTGTGCTTCTTGTCATATCATGCGATGAACCGGAAACGATAGTTACCAACTATGTGCATCCCGATGGTTCTGTTACCAGGAAAATCGAGATGAGATTTGTAAAGAATGAGTTTAATCCAAAAGATTACCAGGTACCGTTTGATACTTCCTGGAGGGTGAAAGACTCAATTGAGATCAGCGAAAAAGGCGATACAACATGGGTAAAAAAAGCTGAAAAGACTTTTCCTGATGCTGCATCAATAACCAGCGCCTATAAGAACGATACTGCAGTTAATTCGGGATTCGACCGTAGTGTTTACTTTGAAAAACACTTCAGATGGTTCAACACCGAATACCGGTTTGCAGAAAAGGTCGGGAAAATAATGCAGCATGGTTATCCAGTTTCAGATTACCTGTCAGGTGATGAGCTGCAATGGTTCTATTCCCCGCAGGAGCTCAGGGATAAGCAGATGAACAGCGCTGACAGCCTGAAGTACAAGCACTTCAGCGACACAATTGATAAGAAAACTGAGAAATGGATGGTCGAATCTGTCTTTTCGGAATGGATTGCCGGGTTTTCAAACCTGACTGCAGGCAAAGGATCTGAGAACGTTATCGGAGACCTGAAAAGCCGTGAAAAGGAGCTTTCTGAGATGATCCTTGAAAGATATATGGAAAAATGGGACTCACTGTGGGAACACGGTATTATTCTGAATGATCTGATAGGTAAAGACAATGCTGAAAAATTCAGGACGGAAGCTGATTCGTCAATGGGAATTGCAATTAAGGAATTGATGCCCGATTTCAGGGATTATAAGGTCAGCACTGTGATGCCCGGCAGGCTTACCGGTACAAACGGCTTTTCCGACAGCACCGGTGTGCTTCTCTGGCCGGTAACCTCAGATCTGTTTTTAACACAGGATTATGAAATGTGGGCAGAATCCAAAACCTCAAATACCTGGGCCTGGGTCATTTCAGCAGTATTTATAGGATTTGTGCTGACAGGGCTGGCGATAAGAATTAAAAAAGGCTGAAATAAATTCAGCCTCTTCACTTAAACCCAATCAACACAAAATCAAATCTGCATAACTCAAAAAACCACTATCTTACATAATCCTTTAACATAACCATTAATTTCTGGCGGGTAAAGAAAATCCTGCTTTTTACAGTTCCGATTTTCAACCCAAGCTCCTGTGCAATCTCTTTGTATTTGTATCCTTCGATGTGCATTCTGAAAGGAATCCTGAATTCATCACTCAGTGAGTTGATGGCCATTTCAATTTCACCTTCCGAATAATTCGACTCGGGGGAGATGAACCCTTTGTCGTGCGGCTGATTGATATAATAAAGATCCTGCGTACCGTCGATTATTGTGTTCTCCTTTACATTACGCCTGTAGTTGTTTATGAAAGTGTTTTTCATAATTGTGAAAACCCAGGCTTTAAGGTTCGTGTAATCGACAAATTTGTCCTGGTAGGTAATTGCTTTGAGATAAGTGTCCTGGACAAGGTCAAGTGCAGTATCGCGGTCGGAGGTAAGGCTCATTGCAAATCTCTGAAGGTTTGACTTCATTTCGATAAGGCTATTGTTAAATTCATATTGTGTCATACTTCCTGGTTTTACTATTCTTTAACAAAAATACATGTTTAAATAAAGATATGCAAGTCCGAAATTATTCCGGGTACTCATTTTTATGAAAATTATAAATTAGCATATCAGTAATATTAAGATATTCAAGAAATTAATAAAGTTTCAACAAATTAGATCTAAATAAATCAGATTACAAAAATGTACAGATTTTTGCAGACAAAAATGAAGATCTTATTAAATGTAGATTAATAATTATTAATGCTGAAATTTTTATACATTTAATGAAAATTATGTAATGGATTATAATATTCAGCTCGAAGACGGGCATCATCTCCGGGGAATAATTCAGAGTTCAGGGGATAATCCTTCAGGGGTGATAGTCTTTGTACATGGTATCGGAGAACATGCCGGGAGATACAGTCACTGGATAGATCTCTTCAGAAAAAACAACTACGCTTTCATCGGACTCGATCTGCCTGGTCATGGCAAATCTGACGGGAAACGTGGAAAAATCAGAAGCTTTGCCGTTATTCATGAAATGATTGGCATTATGATAAAGACTGCGGGACGGACTTTCCCGGGAATTCCGGTATTCCTTTACGGCCACAGCATGGGCGGCGGAATGGTGCTTGAATATGCGATCCGGTTCAGTCCTGCCATCAGGGGGATAATCTCGACGAGTCCCTGGCTTAAGCTCTCCTTCGAGGTCCCGGCGGTAAAAGCTGCACTGGCGCTGGCAGTATCACAGGTAATGCCCGGAATGGTACAGTCTTCAGGACTGGATACTGTTTACCTTTCGCACGATAAATCTGTCGTTGATGTATACAACAACGATCCGCTGGTCCATGACAAGATTGCAGTCGGCCTGTTTACCGCAGCCATGAAAGCGGCAGGTTTTTCACTTGCGCATGCTGATGAGCTTAAGATACCGGCGCTGCTGGTGCATGGGAGCGACGATATGATCTGTTCACCGGAAGGAAGCAGGGAATTTGCATCCAAATGTCCGCTTGCAGAGCTTCGTATCTGGGAAGGTGGATATCATGAGCTGCATAATGAACCTTTTAAGCTGGAAGTTTTTGATTATATATTGAACTGGATCAAACGACAGGGAAACGTCAGGAAGTGATGGAACTCAGAACAAAAGTGCATATACCGGAAACGGGTTCGCGGATCTCATATGCCGATCCTGTAATGTTCATCGGGTCATGTTTCGCTTCAGAAATAGGTTCGAAAATGTCGGAAGGTTGCATGCCTGTCATGATCAACCCTGCAGGAACAGTGTATAATCCTCTGTCAGTTGCTGATACTCTCAGGATCATAACGCAGGCGAAAACCTTTACACCTGCTGACCTTCACTGCTATAAAGATACCTGGCTGAGCTTCTCACATTACACTGATTTCTCATCACACGATCCGTTGAAGGTCCTGGAGAAAATTAATGCAAGGACAAGCGAGGCAGCCGGGTTCATCAAGAAATCAAAATTTCTTTTCATAACATTCGGGACATCATGGATATTCAGGCTGTCCCAGACAGGGAAGCCTGTTTCCAACTGCCATAAGCTTCCCGCTTCATTTTTCACCCGTGAACTGCTGACAGTAGACAGTATCACGCAAACCTGGAATGAAGTACTCACAGATCTGAAGGCACAACTGCCGGATATGAAAATCATTTTTACAGTCAGCCCCGTGAGGCACTGGAAAGATGGGGCGCATGGCAACCAGGTCAGTAAATCGGTGCTGCACCTGGCAATTGAAAACCTTTTAAAGCATCAATCCGGTCCGGATTATTTTCCGGCATACGAAATCATGATGGATGAGCTCAGGGATTACAGGTTTTATGACAGGGATATGATTCACCCTACCGAAACTGCAGTGGAGTTCATATGGGAACTGTTTTCAGGGGCATGGCTCGAAAAGGAATCACTGAAAATATGGAATGAAGTATCATCAATAAACAGGGCAATGCACCACCGGCTCACGACAGATTCGCCTGCCGGGATAAAACAATTTGCCCGCGTCATGCTTGACAGGATTTCCGGGCTCGGGTCAAAATACAAGCATATCGATCTGACCAGTCAGCGCAGCTATTTTGAAAAACTGCTAAATTCCTGAACTGATTTCAAGCCGATCAGCCACCATTGCTTGTGAGAGTTACCGGTGGAAGGGCATGTAGGAATGTAGGGACATGCCATGGCAATTCTCTACAAGGATTACAGAGACTCCACCACTTTAATGAAATCTGCGGGATCCCTGCTCAGCATTATTTTGTCGTAAGCTTTTTTCGACTCATCCTCGGGAGAATCGGTGAGAATGATCTTTTTGAGCATCAATGATTTCCCGACATTATTAAAGTACCCTATTTTCTTTTCAGCAAAATCGAAAGCGCTGGAGTTTACAACCAGGTACTCGAACGGTTTAATTTTATGGATCTCGACAACTTCTGAAGCAGGCAGTATCCCGCCGGTAAAGATCACATCGTAACCCCTCTTCTTCAATACATATTTATAAAAAAGGAAATTATTATCAGTGAGATTATCAGATGTATTGATCATGGCGATTGTCGCCTTAGCTTTTGAAGTGACCGGTTTCAGCAGGTTATCCTCAATGATGATTATCTGCTTTATGATGTTTCTCACAAACTGCTCCTGTGCTCTTGACAGGCTGCCCGTCTGCCAGAGTATCCTTGATTTTTCAAGAAGGGGGAAGAGGTAACGCGTATATGCTTCCTCGATACCCTTGTTTTTGATGAAAGGCGAAAGCGCCTCTTTGAACAGAACCTCATTGAACCTGATTGCCGACATAAGGATCTTGCCTGGCTGGAAATTCTGATCAAGATCGTCGTTCCTGCTGCTGACGGTCATAACCTGCTGTGTCAGCTGGTCTTCATCGAGCTTTGCAATCTTTGAGATCTTCAGTCCGTTCCTGTTGAGGTATGCAACGTTTAAGATTTTTTTAAGTTCCGATTCGCTGTAAGTCCTTATGTTCGAATCCGTTCTGTCGGGTTCAAGTATCTTGTACCGTTTTTCCCAGATTCTTATGGTATGGGCTTTGATACCCGAAAAATTTTCAAGATCTTTTATAGAAAAGACATTTAGACCCTCTTCCATGACATTAATTATATAAGACTATTTCAGACAATTATCGTATTATTTAACAAACATTCCGGCAGGATTGTTTATCCTTTCCTGAATATGAATCTGATTATTGTCTTAAGGATTCCCCGAAATCCTTAACACGATACGAAAATAACAAAATATTTTATTTTGATTCTTCGATCATTATTTTTTTTACGACGCGGAGGCCGTCATCGAAGATTATTGTAACCAGATACATGCCGCGCTGCGGTGCGTCGAGTGAAACATGTATCAGTTGCTGAGGATCATTGTATTTTTCCCTGAATATATCCTGCCCGATAATATTTGTAACTTTTACGAACGAGACTTCCCTGTCGGTCTTAATGGTGAATCTGTTGTTTTTGACGGGAACGGGATAGATGCTTAATTTCGCTGCTGTTTCAGAGTATGCAGGACGCACTTTCACTGCATAGGAGGCCGAATCCTTCATTGCCTGCTGGGCATGGACCATTAGTGAGTACATTATTATGAAGCCAAGGAGTAAAAATTGCTTCATGATTTGTTTCTTTAGACCTCCACAAACAAAAACTGTGCTAAGATAGAAATAAAATTCATAACCGTTCAGAAAAAGATTGAGCTTTTTCAAGATCCTCAGGAGTATCGATGCCGAGATTCTCCCATTTTGTAAGGGCTGTTTTGATCCTGTAACCATTCTCAAGCCACCTGTTCTGTTCAAGAGATTCTGCTGTTTCAAGCTTTCCCTGGGGGAGCTTTGTAATTTTCTCAAGGATCCTGGCCCTATAGGCATAAAGCCCGATGTGTTTGTAATAATCGTGATGCAAAGTCCAGTCCTTAACAGCATGATTTCTCATGTAAGGTATCGCCGCCCTGCTGAAATACAGGGCAAATCCGTTCCCGGCTATAACTGCCTTGACCTGGTTTATATCAGTGATGTCCTCGCCCGGAAGGGCTTTCCTAACGAGAGTGGCTATTTCAACATCTTCGTCTGAAAAGCATTCTTTAAGGGTATTGATCTGCTCAGGCCTGATAAATGGCTCGTCACCCTGGATATTGATTATCACATCTGCGGCTATTCCCCCGGAATCTCTGATCTGTCGTGCTGCTTCGGCACAGCGGTCGGTGCCGCTCCTGTGAGAATCTGAGGTCATCACCGCTTTGCCTCCGAAGGCAACGACGGCTTCGAGGATCCTTTTGTCATCTGTTGCAACGAATACATGATCCAGGGCCTTGCATGCCTGTTCATAAACAAGCTGTATCATTGGTTTAGTTCCTATAAGGGCCAGCGGCTTTCCGGGAAATCTTGTCGATGCATACCGCGCAGGTACTATACCTGCAAATTTCAAAGGTTTCGTCATATTGCGAATTTAGGAAAAATGCCCGGCCAATGTTTTAAAAAAACGTTAAATTCGCAGGATTAAAATGATGCATGAAGGATCTTCAGAGTATAAAGCAAAGATTCGGAATAATAGGCAATTACGAGGGACTGAACAGAGCGATTGATATTGCTGTCCAGGTTGCTCCGACAGATCTTTCCGTGCTCATAACAGGTGAAAGCGGAACAGGGAAGGAGATCTTTCCGCAGGTGATACATTCATACAGCTCGCGAAAGCACGGCCAGTACATTGCCGTGAACTGCGGCGCAATACCCGAGGGGACGATTGATTCCGAGCTCTTCGGACATGAAAAGGGTTCATTCACCGGAGCCACCGAGAGCAGGAAAGGTTATTTTGAAGTGGCTAACGGGGGAACAATCTTTCTCGATGAAGTTGCAGAGCTTCCTCTGTCAACCCAGGTCAGGCTTTTGCGTGTGCTCGAAACCGGGGAATTCATAAGGGTTGGTTCCAGCAAAGTGCAGAAAACAAATGTACGCGTGATTGCAGCCAGCAATGTTGACATACCTACGGCGATAGACAAAGGCAGGTTCAGGGAAGACCTGTTCTACAGGCTCAATACTGTGCCTATAAAAATTCCGCCATTGCGCGACAGGGCTGAGGATATTATTCTCCTGTTCAGAAAGTTCTCCGTGGATTTTGCGGAGAAATACCGGATGCCTGCCATAAGACTCGACCAGGAAGCACGTAACATGCTTCTAAGGTATTCCTGGCCGGGCAATGTTCGCCAGCTGAAAAATATAACAGAGCAGATCTCGATCATTGAGAATGAACGTGAGATAACAGCAATGACCCTCACCCGGTATCTGCCTGATTACGGTAATACAAAGCTCCCTGCAGTCATAAACCACGATCACGATAAATCCTTTGCCTCGGAAAGGGAAATCCTCTACAAGATCCTTTTCGACATGAAGAGCGATATGAGCGATCTTAAGAAGCTTGTTTTTGAACTGATGCGAAAAGGGGAGATCGATATGGATTTCCAGGAAAATCATTCAGGTGTCATAAAGAACCTGTTTCGCGATGTTCGTGATGTCAGCAGTGAGGAGAACCAGGAGGAGATAACAGGACCCGTTCAACCGGAACAGGGCATGCATTCACCGCATAAAAATATCCAGGATACGGAAGTCGTCGTGGAGGAATCCCTGTCGCTTGCGGGAAAGGAAGTTGAAATGATAAAGAAAGCTCTTGAGAAATATAATGGTAAAAGAAAGCTGGCAGCCGCTGAGCTGGGCATATCGGAGAGGACACTGTACCGGAAGATAAAGGAGTATGGGATTGAATCATAATAAAATTAAATTTCTGTTTATATTTTTATTGTTACCGGTGATGCTTACCGGTTGCAAAGTGCGCTTTTCACTTTCAGGTGCAAGCATATCGCCCGAAGTTCATACCATAAGCGTACAGTATTTTCAGAACAGGGCTTCCCTCGTTCAGCCCGGATTGAGCCAGAACCTTACCAATGCACTTATCGACAAATGCAGGGCGGAAACGCCGCTCAAATTTGTGAACGACATAGGTGATGTGAACTTCGAAGGTGAAATTTCAGATTATAATACCAGGCCGCTGACCGTCGGAGCAGATGCACAGGCCGCTACAAACAGGTTTTCCATTACAGTGAAGGTGAAATTCACCAACTCGGTCCAGCCTGACCTGAGCTTCGAGCAGACATTTTCAAGGTATGCGGATTACTCGAGCACGCTCGACCTCAGCCAGGTTGAAAACGAACTTTCCGGGGATATCATCAAAATGATCGTTGAGGATATCTTTAATCAGGCTTTCGTTAACTGGTAACCGCTATGGAAAGGAAGGACTTTGTCGACATTATGAAAAATTCAGCTTCGATTGGCCCTGACAGGCTGAACGAAATTGACGGGCTTGCCAAAAAATTCCCTTACTTCCATAGTGCGCATCTTCTTCTCCTCAGGGCGCTTCATGACAATACGAGTTGTGAATTCGGCAACTGCCTCAGAAATTCGGCTCTTTACATTGCTGACAGGGAGGTGCTGTATCATATTCTTTATTCTCCTGTAATTACGGAGCTTTCCGGTGCTGAAGAAAACCCGGCTGACTCCGGGCAGACTGTCATCGAATCTGCCAAAAACAGCGACGAGATGATAAACAGCTTCGACAACGGAACTGCTGATGAGCCGCAGCCGGACGAAAAAGAGGACGTCATACCGCAGATCCTCATAGATGAAGAGAATTCATACATTGCTGATGAACCGCCAGGTGAATTCGATCCAGCTGAAGAGGATGATCTTCTTGAACTGGACAGTGAGCTTAAGCCGGGCGGAAATAATGACAGTGCGGCGAATCAGGAACAGGGCCCAACTGACCAAACCGTTCTTTCACAGTCTGACCTCATTGACAGGTTCATCATTGCCAATCCCAGGATCGAACCCATACGGGATGCACGGAATATACCGGCAGAAGACAGGTCCCTTTCTCCCGAGGGTGAAGGATTTTTTGTAAGTGAAACGCTGGCAAGGATATATATAAGTCAGGGTTACTACTCAAAAGCGATAGATATTTTCGAAAAATTAAGTTTGAAATATCCGGAAAAAAGCAGTTACTTTGCGACTCAAATTGAAAAAGTTAAAGAGTTATTTAAATAGAGAGAGATGGGAATTTATATTTTTATTTCGGTGCTTGTACTGATTGCCTGCGTGCTTCAGGTGATGATTGTTCTTGTCCAGAATTCAAAAGGGGGAGGCCTTGCAGCCAACTTTACGTCTGCAGGACAGTCTATGGGTATCAGGAAAACAGCCGACTTCCTTGAAAAGGCAACCTGGACACTTGCCGGAGCAATTCTTCTTCTTTGTGTTGTTGCAACAGCAACTATACCAAGAGGTACGACTGCAGAACGTTCGAGAATTGAGAATTCTATCCAGAATGCTGTCGACCCGAATGCAATACCCAATCTGCCTACAGCAGTTCCGCCTGCTTCACGCGACAGCCAGTAGCATTAAATCTGAGAATAAATAGGACAAGGTGTCAGAATGTCACATTCTGACACCTTTTTTTGTCACTTTTCCGATTTGGCACAAAATTCGATCAATAAGCCTTTCAGAAATGTTGTTTAACTTAAAAATAAATACAATGGCACAATTAAAAGGCAAAATTTTAGCAGGCAAGGTTCTGGTGAAACCTAACGAAGCTGAAGAGAGAACCACCAGTGGAATTATCATTCCCGATTCCGCAAAGGAAAAACCCCGCCAGGGCAAAGTTGTCATGGTCGGAGCATCAAAAAAAGATGAGGAAATGGAAGTAAAGACCGGCGATGTTGTTCTGTATGGAAAATATGCAGGTCAGGAGCTCAATGTAGATGGAAACGAGTATCTTCTCATTTCTCAGACCGACATCCTTTTTATAGCATAATTAACAACATTTAAATAAAAAAGAAAATATGGCAAAAGAGATTAAATTCAATATCGACGCCCGCGCACTTCTGAAAGAAGGAGTCGATAAACTGGCTGATGCAGTCAAAGTTACCCTCGGACCCAAAGGACGTCACGTCGTCCTCGAGAAAAAATACGGTGCACCCCAGATAACAAAGGATGGTGTCACAGTCGCAAAGGATATCGAGCTTAAAGATCCCTATCAGAACATGGGCGCCCAGATGGTGAAGGAAGTTGCATCAAAGACAGGCGATATCGCCGGTGATGGAACTACAACGGCAACCGTTCTGGCTCAGTCAATAATAAATGTAGGGCTTAAAAATATAACAGCTGGTGCAAACCCCATGGATGTAAAAAGGGGTATTGACAAGGCAGTTGAAAAAGTCGTTGAGCATATCAAATCACAGGCTCAGGTTATCGGTGATGATCTCAACAAAATTGAGCAGGTTGCAAGGATCTCTGCCAATGACGACCAGGAAATCGGTAAGCTGATTGCAGAAGCAATGAGCAAGGTTCATAAAGAAGGTGTTATCACTGTCGAAGAATCAAAAGGAACCAGCACTTCAGTCGAAGTAGTTGAAGGTATGCAGTTCGATCGCGGATACATCTCTGCTTATTTTGTTACAAATACGGAAAAGATGGAAGCTGATCTCGACAATCCGTATATTCTTATATATGACAAGAAGATCTCCACCATGAAGGATATGCTTCCGATACTCGAGGCTACAGCGCAGACTGGCCGTCCTCTGCTCATCATCTCTGAAGATGTTGAAGGCGAAGCTCTCGCAACTCTTGTTGTCAACCGTCTCCGCGGATCACTTAAAGTTTGTGCCGTTAAGGCTCCGGGCTTCGGTGACAGAAGAAAAGAAATGCTCGAAGACATTGCTATACTCACGGGTGGTACCGTTATATCCGAAGAAAAAGGTCTGAAGCTCGAACATGCGACTCTCGATATGCTCGGAACTTCAGAAAAAGTCAGCGTGAACAAGGAAAACACAACCATTGTGAACGGTTCCGGTGACAAGGAAATGATCAAAGCACGTATCGGCCAGATCAAACAGCAAATGACCACCACAACTTCAGATTATGACAAGGAAAAACTGCAGGAGCGTCTTGCCAAACTTGCAGGTGGTGTCGCAGTATTATATATAGGTGCTGCTTCGGAAGTCGAAATGAAGGAGAAGAAGGACAGGGTTGACGATTCACTCCACGCAACACGTGCCGCAATCGAGGAAGGTATTGTTCCGGGAGGAGGAGTTGCATACGTCCGTGCAATAGCAGCTCTTAAGAACCTGAAAGGCGATAATGAAGACCAGACCATAGGTATTGATATTGTAAGACGCGCTATAGAGGAACCTTTACGTCAGATTGCAATCAACGCAGGTAAGGAAGGTGCAGTAGTTGTTCAGAATGTCAAGGCAGGTAAGGACGATTATGGTTACAATGCCCAGACTGACAAGTTTGAAAAACTTTATGGTTCAGGCGTTATCGATCCTGCAAAGGTTGCCCGTGTTGCTCTTGAAAACGCAGCATCAGTGGCCGGCATGTTCCTGACAACAGAAGCAGTAGTTGTTGAGGAGAAAGAAGAACATCCTGCTATGCCACCACAGGGAATGGGCGGCGGAATGCCTGGGATGATGTAACAGACACAGGTAAACAAATTATTTTGATCAATGTAGAGACAAGGCATGCCCTTGTCTCTACGTCTTTTATAACCGTTTATATACCCGCGAATTTTCATATATTTGCAGCGGATAAAAAATTGACCCCTTCTTAAATGGACAGGATCCGGAATTTCTGTATCATAGCACATATAGATCATGGCAAGAGCACACTTGCCGACAGGCTGCTTGAGACAACAAACACCATAACGGAAAGAGAATACCAGGCGCAGATACTCGACGACATGGAACTTGAGCGTGAGAGAGGCATCACGATCAAAAGCCATGCTATCCAGATGGAGTATCAGTACAATGGACAAAAATATTTTCTGAATCTCATTGACACCCCCGGGCATGTCGATTTTTCATATGAAGTATCGCGTTCCATAGCTGCCTGTGAGGGAGCGCTCCTGGTTATTGATGCAACACAGGGCATCCAGGCCCAGACCATCTCTAATCTTTACATGGCCATAGATCATAATCTCGAGATCATCCCGGTGCTGAACAAGATGGATATGCCGGCCGCAATGCCTGAGGAAGTGAAGGACCAGATTGTCGATCTTGTAGGCTGCAGAAGGGAAGACATTATTGAGGCAAGCGCAAAGACCGGTATGGGGGTGGACAGGATACTGGCTGACATCGTTGAAAAAATTCCCGCTCCGAAAGGCAGTCCCGATGCCCCTCTGCAGGCACTTATATTCGATTCAATATTCAATTCCTTCAGGGGGATCATCGCTTATTTCAAGATCGTAAACGGCACAGTACGCAAAGGTGATAAGGTCAAGTTCATGGGAACAGGTCATGAATATGATGCGGACGAGTTGGGGGTGCTTAAGCTCAAAATGTCACCTCGCAATCAGCTGAGCTCAGGCAACGTCGGTTATATAATTACCGGTATCAAGAATTCCGCCGAAGTAAAGGTTGGCGATACCATCACCCTTGTGCAGAATCCCTGCGAAAATCCAATTGCCGGCTTCGAGGATGTGAAGCCAATGGTTTTTGCGGGTATCTACCCGGTGGATGCTGATGATTATGAAGATCTCCGCGAGTCCATTGAAAAGCTTCAGCTGAACGACGCATCGCTGTCATTCATACCGGAATCTTCCGCGGCGCTCGGATTCGGATTCAGATGCGGATTCCTTGGTTTGCTTCACATGGAAATAATTCAGGAAAGGCTCGACAGGGAATTCGACATGGATGTTATCACGACAGTTCCAAACGTTTCCTATAAAGTATACAGCACCAAAGGTGAGGCAATCGACGTTCATAATCCATCGGGACTTCCCCCCGTCACCAATATCGAAAGGATCGAGGAGCCTTATATAATAGCCCAGATCATCACACAATCCGACTACACCGGTGCGATAATGAACCTTTGCATAGACAGGAGAGGCACACAGAGGAACCAGGTGTACCTCACACGCGACAGGGTGGAGCTTACTTTCGAAATGCCGCTTTCTGAAATTGTCTTCGACTTCTATGATAAGCTTAAGAGCATATCAAAAGGATATGCCTCCTTTGATTATTATTACACCGATTACCAGAAGGCAGATCTCGTCAGGCTCGATATCCTGCTTAACGGTGAGATGGTCGATGCGCTTTCGACTTTAATTTACCGTGGGCACGCATATGATTTCGGAAGAAAGATGTGCGTGAAGCTGAAAGAGCTTATCCCGAGACAGCAATTTGAAATTGCAATACAGGCTGCGATAGGGGCAAAGATCATTGCCAGGGAGACAGTCAAGGCTGTCCGGAAAGATGTAACGGCAAAGTGCTATGGCGGAGATATTACAAGGAAACGCAAGCTTCTTGAAAAACAGAAGAAAGGAAAAAAGAGGATGAGGCAGATCGGTAATGTTGAAGTTCCGCAGCAGGCATTCCTTGCTGTACTGAAATTAGATTAATTTCTTCGTGCAGGGACATGCCATGGCCTGTCCCTGCAATATCAATAAATTAATTTATACCCTTTCCCGTGAATGTTCAGGATCCTGACCGACGGATCTTTGCGCAGGTATTTCCTCAGCCTGGTAATATAAACATCCATGCTCCTGGCATTGAAATAATTGTCATTTATCCAGATCGTCTTCAGGGCGAAATTCCTTTCAAGAATATCCGGTCCCTGGCGGCACAACAGGTCAAGGAGCTCGGATTCCTTGGTTGTGAGCTTCACCTGGCTGCCTGAATGCATAAGCAATTGCTTTTTAGGATCGAATACATACGATCCTATGACATAAGTACCCTCTTTTCTTGTGATTGAAGTTGTTGTCCTTCTGAGTACGGCTTCAATCCTGTAAAGGAGCTCCTCCATCGAGAATGGTTTGGTGATGTAGTCGTCAGCTCCTGCTTTAAAACCTTCCAGCACATCATCCTGCTGATTTTTTGCAGTGAGGAATATAACAGGTATTTCAGGCTGCGACAGCCTTATTTCCCTTGTAAGGGTAAGCCCGTCCATTTCCGGCATCATTATGTCGAAGATGCAGATGTTATAGCTTACGGCTGAGAATGCTTCGAGTGCCTGGTTGCCGTTAACGCACAATGTTACTGCATAATTTTTTGCAGTGAGGTAATTCTTCAACAGGTTGCCAAGGTTGACATCGTCTTCAGCCAAAAGTATTTTTAGGTTACTCATCTTATTCTTGTTTGAGGCATGAATATTATAAATCGGGTCCCTTTGCCGACCTGGCTCTCTGCTTTTATTGTTCCGCCGTGCTCGTCGATGATTTTCCTGACATAGCTAAGTCCTAGCCCGAATCCTTTTACATTATGCACATTGCCGGAAGGCACCCTGTAGAATTTTTCAAATATAAGTTTAAGATTTTCTTTCTTTATTCCTATTCCCCTGTCCTCCACCGAAATTAATATTCCTTTTTTGTTGTTTTGAGTCGAGATGGTTATTTCAGGAGCTTCTTTGGAATATTTAATTGCATTGTCGATCAGGTTTGATATCATATTGAAAAAATGAATTTCATCAGCCTGTATAACGGAATCGGTTGCTTCATATTCTTTTTTTACAATGCCATTCAGATTATTTATCTGCAGGCTGAATTTTTCAATTGCCCTGTTAATTACAAGATGGACATCGGTTTCCGAGAAATTAAGTTTGAGCTTCACCTTTTCGAAGATGGCTATCTGGAGTACTTTTTCAACCTGGGACTTGAGTCGCCTGCTCTCGTCAGAAATGACTCCGGCAAGCTGTTCCACATTCTTATTTTCGTCAGGGATGGACCGGTCTGCAAGCATCTGTGAAGCGAGTGATATTGTGGATATCGGTGTTTTCAGCTCGTGGGTCATATTGTTTATAAAGTCATTCCGGATCTCAGATATCTTTTTTTGCCTGAATATAACTATAAAGGTTCCTGTGGCAAGAAGCAGAAGGAGAGCGGTGAAAAGCAGCGAAAGGAAACCAAGATTACCGATTTTTGCAAATTTATACTGGTTTTCCTGGTGACAATACATTACGATCTGGTTCTGGCCGGGAATAGGGTCATTCGGGAAAAGCTGCATGATGAACTTGCTGGTTCCGGGCCTGTTTTCAAATCCGGGTGTGGACCAGATATTTCCATAAGTTCCTGACCTGATCGAGAATTCATATGCAAGATGAATGCCGACCCTGTTAAGGGCAAGTCTCAGCTGGCTGTTTATCTCCTCAGGCTCCACCCGGTCCCTGATGTCCGGGGAATTCAGAAGTATCTTCTCCATCAGACTTTCAAGATAGACAATCTTATTGCTTACGCGTCCGGAAATCTCTGAGCTTTGAACTGAGGGCTCAATGGATTCGTTCGAAATGAAATTGTCATCCCCTGAGGTTATGAAGATCTTATGTCCCGAACTGGTTATGGCTACCGGCTGATCGGGATCATTAAGCCCGTACATTTTCAGCAGCTCGGAATCTGAACGATAGCCCTTGAGCTTCTTTGCCAGCGTTGAATTCGCCGGGACAATTGCAGTGATTGAATCAGCTGAGGCCGGGTCTATTTCCTCGATTATCGTGTTTATAAGTTCTTTTTTTTCGAGCTCGAGCACAACCGACTCCAGAGCTTTGTTTGCAAGATACCTGAATTGCTGGTCGGTAATATTCACGGCATTTCTTATCCAGTAAAGCTGAATGAGTATCAGACCGGAAATTGCCAGGAAATAGAATACGGCCAGGAGAATTATGGTCCTTTTTTTCATGCAGTACAAAAGTACTTTTATTTATGAAATCCGCTTATTCCGGCCGCATTTACATTTAATTTCTTTAACAAATAAGGTTTGTATCCCGATTATATTAACTTTTTATTAAGCTTTAGTTAATTTTGGGTTAATTCATTCAATATCTCTTGCTTAATGCAAAATCGCGCTGTATCTTTGACAAGGATTTAGAAACAAAACATTTAGCACGATAAATTAAATCCAGGATATAGAGGTTTTTTTCATAGGTTAGGTTAGTTTTAGGGTTATCAAAAAGGGAGGCTGACGCCCGTCAGCCTCTTTCTTTTTTTATCAGGCGTACTTCCCCGTAAGAGTCAGAACCTTGGTAATCCTTAGCCTTTTTTCAGCGGCAGTCTGGAAGAGGTGCCTTCTTATATGGCTCGATTTCTTCTTCTGGATCCACGTCAGGTCAATAATATAGGAACCACCGTCCTTGAATTTCAGGAGAGCTTTTTTCTGCCTGTGCGGAATTACCACTTCGTTTATATCGTTCCACATAATCTTCCTGGCTGAAGGCTTCAGCATCCCGTACCTGAATTCAAGCTTCTCGCCATCGATATTAAAGAACTGGTTTTTCCTTTTCGTTGTAGCCATTATGGCCACAGCTGTTGCGGCCAGGCAGATCCCGAAAGGAGCAAGGGACAGTGTGGGTTTGATGCTCTTGTGACCCATAACGAGGCTGACAAAAAGGACAGCGATGCCACCAATAAGGAAGAATCCTGCAAAGCTCCATAACAGGACCTTACGCCCGGTTGAGAATTCTTCCTCGGAGAGGTTGTAATACAGATTATCCATAATTCAGTGAATTAAGTATCCGATATTCTTATCCTTTATTGAATGTGGATCGATACTGAATATGGCTGTCACTGTTTCCAGATCCCTGAGACCGGTAGACAGCTCATCCTGCCTTAGCATGCTGTCAGGATCATGCACAACGAAAATATAATCCACATTTTTGAATTTCCTTAGAAGATGATTCTTAGAGTCATTCCTGTTGGAAATAAGGGTATAGGTAATTTCAGAATCAGGCTGTGCGGAGGAATATCTGCTGAAGAGCAAAGGCTCTCCGTTTTCAGTTGTTACAGCCAGGGGATCCGCATGTTTCAGCGAGATTTTAAATTTTCTGTTGATCAGGAGAGAGATCTTATAATCAGGTTCTGCTGACACAAGGCCTTTTACTATGTATTCATCAGGTTGCCTGGCATCCAGCCTGAGCCTTGTAATTTTTTTTGTGATCTTCATCATTCCAGTAAGATCCGGAATGCTAAAGTTAACAAAAAAGTGATATCACCTAATTCTTTTTGTTTATTCGTTTCAAAGCCTGGCGTGAGGCTTCCTGCTCGGCTTCTTTCTTTGAGGAGCCATGGCCTTCTCCATACACCTTCTTATCTATGAAAAGTGTTGTGGAAAAAACCGATTTCTTCTGGTTGAAATCATATTCCTCCTTATAGGTGAATATCAGATTGGATTTTTTTTTCTGAACCCATTCAAATACCAGGCTTTTATAGTCAGTATCGGTGTTGACGATCTCGTTTATGTCGAGATACCTGTTAAGTACATGTTTGAGGAAGAGTTTTTTTGTTTTCCTGAAGCCTTTGTCGAGAAAAATCGATCCGATCAGCGCTTCAAGCGCATCGCCGTAAAGATTGCGTGTGGGATGAAGGTTGCTGATGTGGCTGATCAGTATTTTGTCGATTCCCATCGAAACGGCAAGATGGTTAAGAACATCCCTGTTTACAATCCTTGATCGGATCTTTGTAAGGAACCCTTCATTGGCATCGGGAAATATTTCGAAAAGGTAATCGGAAAGGATCGCATCCAGTACGGCATCGCCCAGGTATTCGAGTCTTTCATTATTCACTTTTTTTCCGTCGGGAAGCGAGAAGGAAGCAGACCTGTGGATAAAGGCTATCTCATAAAGCTTAAGATTCCCGGGTCTGAAGCCGAGAATCTTTTTCAGGCTGGAGCTCAGCTCCTGCTTTTCAAGTAAGTAAGTATCTTTAAGTTTGTTGCGGAACAACGACACTTAAGCTTCAGCTTTTTTTATTACGACGGAAGCATTGTGACCACCGAATCCGAAAGTGTTGCTGATTGCCACATTGACCGTGCGGTTCTGAGCTTTGTTGAGTGTCAGGTTAAGGTTCTGGTCTATTTCCGGATCAGGGACACTGAAGTTGATTGTTGGTGGCACAACATCATGAACAACCGACATGATTGCTGTAATTGCCTCGACAGCTCCGGCAGCGCCAAGAAGGTGTCCGGTCATCGATTTTGTGGCGCTGATGTTCAGCTTATAGGCATGTTCTCCGAATACAGCGGTTATAGCCCTGGTTTCAGCAATATCCCCAAGGGGTGTCGATGTGCCATGAACATTGATGTAGTCAACATCCCCGGGGTTCAGACCTGCATCTTCAAGAGCAAATTTCATTACATTGCGTGCGCCCAGTCCTTCAGGGTGGGGGGCTGTGAGGTGATATGCATCCGCAGTTGCACCGGTGCCAACCAATTCCGCATAGATCCTGGCGCCCCTGGCTTTTGCATGCTCATATTCCTCAAGAATGAGGGCTCCGGCCCCCTCGCCAAGCACAAAACCATCACGGGTCTTGTCAAAAGGCCTGGATGCGGTCTTATACTCTTCGTTGTTTGTTGAAAGTGCCTGCATGGAGTTGAAACCGCCAATGCCGGGTTCATTTACAGAAGCTTCAGATCCGCCTGTTATCATAACACGGGCTTTGCCAAGCCTGATGTAATGAACTGCTTCTATTATTGCGGTTGTTGATGATGCGCAGGCGGAAACGGTTCCAAAATTAGGCCCCCTGAAACCATATTTAATTGAAATGAGCCCTGCGGCAATGTCGCTGATCATTTTAGGAATGAAAAACGGGCTGAAACGTGGCGTTCCGTCACCCTCAACAAAACCTTTTATTGATTGATAGAAGGTGTCAATACCCCCGATCCCGGAGGCCCAGATTACGCCCGTTCTGTCCTTGTCAACAGATTCGAGGCCCAGGCCTGAATCCTTCAGAGCCTCATCTGCTGAAATGAGTGCAAACTGTGAATACAGGTCAAGCTTATTGGCCTCTTTCCTGTCAAAGTATTTTGAGGAGTCATAGTTCTTCAATTCACATGCAAACTTGGTCTTGAATTTTTCGGTATTGAAGCGTGTGATCATGTTGGCTCCGCTGACACCATTCTTCAGGTTTTCCCAGAATTCATGCAAATTATTTCCAACAGGAGTCAACGCTCCCAAACCGGTTACTACAACTCTTCTCATAAATGGGTTTTTAAAAGATGCAACTTACAAATGCAGTGTTATTTTGCATTTTCCTCAATGTACTTGATTGCATCTCCTACTGTTGAAATAGTCTCAGCCTGATCGTCAGGAATTCCTATATTGAATTCTTTTTCAAACTCCATTATCAGCTCAACAGTGTCAAGAGAGTCCGCGCCCAGGTCATTGGTGAAGCTGGCTTCGGGAGTTACTTCTGACTCATCAACTCCAAGTTTGTCAACTATAATTTCCTTTACTCTTGTGGCAATGTCCGACATAATGATAAATTTTAATTAATATTAATTTTAAAACCTTGCAAAGAAATATATTTGTACCATATTTTTCAAATGATTTGATACTTTTTTCTCTGAGAACTCATATAATAAATTGATTTCCAATAAATAAAGTTTGAATTAATCGTAAAACTGCATTCCCGGTCCGGAATTATAAATAATTGATAATGATAAATATAGCAATTTTTGCATCAGGGTCAGGAACAAATGCAGAAAATATAATTAAATATTTTTCGAACAGAAAAACGGCGAGGGTCAGTCTGGTACTTTCCAACAAAAAGCAGGCTTATGTCCTGAAACGTGCTGCCGGACTTGGGGTCGATGCCATTAATTTCGACCATGATGATCTTTATGCCAGCGGGAAAGTCCTCGGAAGCCTGTTGAAATACAAAATAGATTTCATTGTCCTGGCCGGTTTTCTCTGGCTGGTTCCGGAAAGCATCCTGGTGCGTTACAGCGGGAGGATCGTCAATATTCATCCTGCCCTGCTGCCTTCTTATGGCGGTAGAGGGATGTACGGTGAAGCTGTCCATAAAGCCGTGATCTCAGGAAAGGAAGCCGAATCTGGTATTACGATCCACCTGGTAAACAGGCAATACGACAGCGGTGATATCATCTTCCAGGCGCGATGCAGTGTTGAACCGGGCGATACCCCGGAAACACTGGCGAAAAAGGTCCATGAACTGGAATACCTGCATTATCCGAGAGTGATAGAGGAGATGATTTTAAAAGCCTAGTCCATAAAGTCCATAAAGTCCATAAAGTTCTTAAAGTCCATAAAGTCCATAAAGTCCATAAAGCAATAAAACTAAGCATGCTTTACATACTTTACAGACTTTACAGACTTTACAGACTTTATAGACTAAAAAGTATTCAGCAAACTCAGGTTGACTTCCCTGATCTTTTCAAATTTGGCAACGTTTGCCTCAGCAATAGGTTCGGCAGGCGGTGCAGTCACCTTAAGCGGATCCACAGGGTATCCGTTCTGATAAAACCTGAAGTCAAGGTGCGGTCCTGTTGAAAGGCCGCTCGAGCCCACATAACCGATTACCTGTCCCTGGCTGACAGATGCACCCGGCCTGATGCCCGGACCAAAACCGCTGAGGTGCATATAAGCAGTGGAGTAAGTTGTGTTATGCTTGATCTTGACCATTCTCCCTTCGCCGCCACCCGTAGTTACAGAAATTACTTTCCCGTCACCGATCGAATGGACCTCGGTGCCTATCGGAGCGGCATAATCGACACCCAGGTGTGGCCTCCTGATCTTTAATATCGGATGGAAACGGCTGGTGGTATAGCGCGAGCTGATCCTCGAGAATTTCAGCGGAGCCTTCAGGAATGCTTTCCTGAGGCTTTTACCGTCTGCATCGAAATATGATTCCTGACCATCCTGAATGAAAGGTATCGCACTGTAGGTATGCCCTGCGCTGGTAAACTGGGCAGTAAGTATTTTTCCAATTCCAACAGGCTTATCATCAATAAATTTTTCCTCATAAACGACCTTGAAATTGTCTCCTTCTTCAAGGCCGAAGAAATCTACGGACCAGGCAAAAATATTGTTCAGCTCCACTGCGAGTATCGGGGGCATACCTCCATCTAGAATTGCCTGCCACAGGGAGCTGCTTACCTCACCTTTTGCATACCTGATCTCGGTTGTGACGGGTTTTTTATGCTCCGTGATGTTAAGTGAATCTTTAAAGCTGAAAACGTAAGTTGTCGCAATGTCATGCTCATAGATCATGTATCTTGCCCTGTGTGAACTGTCTTTTTCGCAAAGAAGACTGTAGGGTCTGCCCGGCTGAAATTTCCTGGCGTCAAATACTTTTGCCGAACCGTTAAGCACCTGGTCAATCTCCTGCATTGGCACTCCGTGCTTTGACAATATATCGGATATAAAGCTGTTCCGCTTCACCTTTCCTGTTATCGTATCGAATGCATCGGTAGGTATTCCATAATAGCACACGGGTTCCTCTTTGACCAGCGACACGGTATCAGGATCCATAATAGTCAGCTCGTGATTCGGTTCAACAGCACGGTTACACGCGAAAAATGCTCCACACGAAAGGACAAGCAGGGCTTTTGCCAGGAATTTCATAAGTTTTCTCAGTCTTTTAACGGTTAATAATTCAGCTTTACAAGTTTTTAAAAATTTTCAGATTTTCAAATTTTTAAATTCAATAATTAAGATTATTTAACTACGATGTTTATTATCCTTTTCGGGACGACAATAACATTAGAAGGAGCGGAGTTTCCTAACCATTTCTTTGCTCTCTCATCAGCCATCACCGTTTTGATTATTTCTTCCTTCGGCATATCGACAGGAAGCAGGATACTGAATCGCATTCTACCGTTAAACGAGACTGGGTACTCAAAATTGTCCTCTCTTAAAAATTCTTCTTTAAATTCTGGCCAGGGTTCATAAGCAAGGGTATTCTCGTTGCCGAACGACTGCCAAAGTTCTTCCGCAGTATGAGGCGCAAACGGAGCCAGTACCTTGACGAATGTTGCTGCAGTACTGCCTGTCACCTTCCCTTTTTTTGTCGCAAGATTCAGGAATATCATCATTGCGGATATTGCAGTGTTGAAGTGCAGGGATTCTATATCTCCGCCTGCTTTTTTTATCAGCTGGTGTAATCCTTTAAGAATTTCAGCATCTTCATTGACTTCAACAATATTCCCTTTTTCAGAGAGGAAGCGGAATGCCCTTCCCAGGAACCCGTGAACTCCCTTTATTCCTTTTTCATCCCATGGCTTTGTTGCATCGAGCGGACCAAGGAACATTTCGAAAAGCCTCAGGGTGTCGGCCCCGTAATTCTTAACCACATCGTCAGGGTTTACAACATTCTTCAGGGACTTTGACATCTTTGCGACTATCTGCCTGACTTCCGTGCCGGTTTTTGTGTGATAGAATTTTCCGTCGCGCTCTTCAATCTCGTCTGCAGGAACTTTCGATCCTGACTCGGATTCATAAGCGAATGCAAGTATCATACCCTGGTTGAAAAGCCTTTGATACGGCTCTTCGGTTGATACGATCCCAAGATCGAACAGCACCTTGTGCCAGAAACGGCTGTAAAGCAGGTGGAGCACCGCATGTTCGGCACCGCCCACATAAAGATCGACCGGCATCCAGTATTTTTCCTTTTCAGGATCAAAGATGCGCCTGTCATTGTGCGGATCGATAAAGCGCAGATAGTACCAGCACGATCCCGCCCACTGCGGCATCGTATTTGTCTCACGCCTTCCCTTTCGCCCGTTTTTGTCAGTAACCGTCAGCCAGTCTCCGGCATTTGCCAGTGGCGATTCCCCTGTTTCTCCGGGTAAATATTTTTCAAGCCGAGGCAGTTCCAGAGGCAATTCACTTTCATCAAGAACTGTTATTTCCCCATCTTCCCAGTGAATTACGGGGAAAGGTTCGCCCCAATATCTCTGCCTGCTGAAGAGCCAGTCGCGGATCTTGTAGTTGACTTTTTCCTTTCCCAGGTTATAGGCTTCGAGCCACCTTGTCATTTTCTCTATTCCCTCCTGCTTGCTCAGACCATTAAGGTCAATGCCGGTGACTTTATCCGATGAATTGATGTATTTCCCGTCGAGCACCCAGCATTCATCACCTGCAAGCACTCTTTCCCTTGTCTCAGGATCGTCAGTTTCAGGATCCATTATGCAGTCAATCTGAAGCCCGAATTTTTTTGCAAACTCGAAGTCCCTGGTATCGTGCGCCGGCACTGCCATTATCGCACCTGTTCCATACCCGGTAAGGACATAATCGGCCACCCATATCGGAATTTTCTTATTGTTTACGGGATTTATGGCATATCTTCCCGTGAAAACGCCTGTCTTTTCCTTTGCCAGGTCTGTCCTGTCGAGATCTGATTTCATCGATGCAGCTGCTATATACTCAAGTACCTGTTTTGCACGACTTTCAGTGGTCAGCACATCTGTTAATGGATGTTCCGGAGCGATCACCATATAGGTTGCACCGAAAAGAGTATCAGGTCTTGTAGTGAAAACAGTAAGCTTCAGGTCCAGCCCGTCGATCCTGAAATCCACTTCAGCGCCGGTCGACCGCCCAATCCAGTTGCGCTGCATATCCTTTATTCCTTCAGGCCAGTCGAGCGAATCTATTCCTTTCAGCAGCCTTTCGGCATAAAGGGGGATCCGAAGCATCCATTGCTTGAGGTTCTTCCTTATTACCTTGTTCCCGCATTTCTCATGAGAGCCGTCTGCAAGCACCTCTTCGTTGGCGCAGACTATCCGGCAGGAAGGACACCACCATACCTGTGCATCGTCGTAATAAGCCAGCCTTTTTGAATTGATGTAATTTTCAATTTCCTTTTTACCATGCTTCTTTATTTCATCCGGTATCTTTAGCTCCGATATCGGCCTTCCTTTCTGAAGCTTTTCATCAAACCATATGTTGTAAAGCCTTATGAATATCCATTGCGTCCATCTGAAATAACCCGGATCAGTCGTATTGATTTCCCGGTCCCAGTCATAGCTGAGCCCAAGCTCCTTTATCTGTCTCCGGAAAGTATCACAGTTATTCCTCGTCGTGATGGATGGATGAGTTCCTGTCTGTATTGCATATTGCTCTGCAGGAAGGCCGAACGCGTCCCATCCCATAGGGTGAAGGACATTGTATCCTTTCATCCTTTTATACCTGCTGTAAATGTCTGTAGCCGTGTAGCCTTCAGGATGCCCGACATGCAGTCCTGCCCCCGACGGATACGGAAACATGTCGAGCACATAACATTTCTTAGGATTATTAAGATCTTCAGGTGTTTTAAATGTCTTGTTGGTCTCCCAGTACTTCTGCCACTTCTTCTCGATTTCGG
>DATGWQ010000197.1:0-1697 GCA_035299385.1 Bacteroidales bacterium
TACAAAAGGAAATAGTAAATGAGCTGTCAAAGGAGATCATAGCCGGTAAAGTTGCCCGTGAGGATACTATCATAATAGATGCGGACGGCGATCGTCTGTCTTTCAGGCGGGAGAGAGTGGCGGAGCCTGCTATCTGAAAGACCTCAGACAGGTTTCCATATCATCGTAGATCTGGAAAACAGTGTGCAGGTGCAGCGTCTGGAAGAGCTCCATTATTGCCGGCTCAGGCTGAGCAAATTTGAGCGTCCCGTAATTGTTGCGGGCCGCTTTCATTATTGTCAGGAAGCAGCCAAAGCCTGAGCTGTCAATATAATGGACGCCCGACAGGTCTATCACAACATTCGAATTTGAATTGTCGAAAACCTTGCAGATGGTCTCCCTGATCTCATCAGTGATAAGCGCATTGATTTTATTCACGGAGAAGGATATGACGTCTATCTTATCCCTTTTTTCAATATTTACCATCCGGCTTACTTGTAACGGGTGCTGATGAGATCCTGAAGCTCTTTGAAGGCTTCGGCAGTTTCCAGGGTGAATCTTTCTATATACCCATCGTACTGCTCCGTTTGCCGGCCTTCCTTTGCCTGGATTTCAAATGTCTTAAGCATTGATGCCAGGTCATCCATTCCCATGATGGAAACTGATGATTTTACCTTATGTGCAAGCAGCCCAAGGTTCAGATAGTCTTTATTCTCAAGAAGGGAATTCATCTGCCCGGAAACTTCCCTGATCTGTTCACCAAACATCGATACTATCTCTTTTATGATCCCGGGATCACCGCTGGAAACAGATTCCAGGTACTCAGGATTGATATATTTGTATTCCATTCTTAATGATCCAACATGACAAATATAGCAATATTCGGAAATTACAAGAAAACTGATTTGTTATCTGCTACCCTACTGAATCTTTTAACCCTTCCCCCGGGTCAAGGGTAGGGTTCATCCTAACAAAAAAATACTTCAGAACTCCGCTGGTAAATTCCTGATAAGTAACTTACTGATATTCCTCAGTAATATTTCCCAAAGTATTTGTTTATTTGCGGTGATTTTGAGATTTAAT
The DNA here is from genome assembly GCA_035299385.1 of Bacteroidales bacterium. Taxonomy (GTDB): domain Bacteria; phylum Bacteroidota; class Bacteroidia; order Bacteroidales; family VadinHA17; genus LD21. Next base: position 1,063 of record DATGWQ010000197.1, read on the forward strand.
AAAGGATTTCTATGAAAAATACGGCTTTCACAAAATTTCACCAGGAGCTCGGCGCCAGGATCGTTCCGTTCGCCGGATTCAATATGCCCATCGAATATACAGGCATTAACGATGAGCACATAAGTGTACGGGAAAAGGTTGGTGTCTTTGATGTCTCCCATATGGGTGAGATATGGGTTACAGGTTCCCGGGCAACTGATTTTTTGCAGTATATAACATCCAATGATGTTGCTGCGCTGTTTGATGGTAAAGTCCAGTACTCCTGCTATCCAAACGGAAAGGGGGGGATTGTCGATGACCTCCTGGTATATCGCGTCAATGCTGAAAAATATTTCCTTGTTGTCAATGCGTCAAACACTGAAAAAGACTGGAACTGGTGCCTTAAGAATGCTGCAAAGTTCGGTTTGAAGGAAGGCAAAGACCTGGTAAATGCGTCTGACCAGTATGCTCAACTGGCAATACAGGGCCCGCTCGCCCTGAGGGCAATGCAGAAGCTCACCCGCGAACCTGTTGAAAATATGGAGTACTATACTTTTAAAGTCATTGAATTTGCGGGAATAAAGGATGTCATTTTTTCCACCACCGGATATACCGGTGCAGGAGGCTGCGAGATCTATGTGAAGAATGAAGATGGG
>DATGWQ010000198.1:0-3275 GCA_035299385.1 Bacteroidales bacterium
CTGAAGATGTTTCCAAGTATCTCATCTGAAGTGATTTCACCGGTTATCTCACCGAGGTAATGGATTGCCTGACGTATGTCGGTAGCGATGAGATCTTCAGGAATGCTGCTATCGAGCCCTGAAATAACTCTATCAAGGCTCTCAGAAACATGTGTCAGCGCTTCGAAATGCCGGATATTGCTGATTATTACTTCATCTGAATCGAGCTTCTCCCTGAATGAAAGCTCGCTGAGCTTTTGCTTCAGCTCTTCAAGGCCTGTTTTTTCCCTGGCAGAGATGAAAAGCAGGTACTCAGACGTATTTAATTTTATATTTTCAGAGAGAGCCTGCCGGAAACCGGGCTGGGCCTGGTCGGATTTATTTACCAGGATAATAAGCTTCTGATAGTCAGAAATCATTTTTCTGATTGAATCCGCACGCTGGTTTATTGACCGGGCATCATCATTTATTTCATCGATGAACAGGATAATGGAAGCTTGCCTGATTTTTTCCCGGGTGCGGCTGATACCCATAGATTCGACAATATCAGACGTCTCGCGCAGGCCTGCCGTATCGATGAACCTGAACTCCAAACCTTCAATTGTTATACTGTCCTCTATCGAATCGCGTGTTGTGCCGGGTATGTCGGACACGAGCGCTCTTTCCTCCATCAGGAGGGCATTCAGGAGAGTTGACTTGCCTGAATTGGGCTTCCCTGTTATCACAACGGGAATCCCATTCTTCAATGCATTTCCTGCCGAGAAGGATGCAGCAAGCCTGTCGGACATTTGTTTCACACTGGTTACGATCTGCTTCAACTCTGCCCTGTCGGCAAATTCCACATCTTCTTCCCCGAAATCCAGCTCGAGCTCAATAAGGCTGGCAAAATGAAGCAGCTCTGCCCTGAGCTTCTTTATCTCTTCAGAAAAACCACCTTTCATCTGGTTCATCGCAATCCGGTGTGAAGCAGCTGTTCCCGATGCAATCAGGTCTGCTACCGCTTCAGCCTGTGAAAGGTCCATTTTTCCATTCAGGAAAGCCCGCCGGGTGAATTCGCCTGGGAAGGCAGCCTTTGCACCGTTCTTTATGAGCAGCTCCAGTATTTTCCGGATTATGTAGGGTGAAGCATGGCACGATATCTCGGCAGAATCCTCACCTGTGTAGGAGTGGGGAGCCTTGAAGACCGTAAGCAGGACATCGTCTATGGTTTCGTTATCAGAACGGATTTCGCCATATATGACTGTGTTGGCTTTCCTGTCGGCCAGGCTGACGGGCCTCCCGGAAACAAAAAGAATCCTGCTGGAGATGTCAAGGCTTACGGGGCCGCTTATGCGGATCACTGAAATTGCCCCCCCGGTGCCGCTGGCCGGTGCACATATGGTTTCGGTCGTCCTGTTCATTTTCATTAAACTTCAAAGGTAACATAAGAAGATAAAATCCTTGTACTTTCGGCTGAATCTTAACCTGAAATTAATCCAGTATAATCTGATATTCAATAAATTTGTTTCCCGGCTTGAGGGGAATGAAATGGTGAGGACATTTATCATATTGATTCTGATGCTTTACTCCTGTTCAGGAACCGGTGTGGATCCGAATCCGGAGCCTTCAGACCCCCGGGCAAGGCCCTCTTTCAGGTTTGATGCCGCAAGGAATCATTTTCTCCTTAAGCCTTGGAATTATGATACACCTGAAAATTCACAAAAAAATTATCCCCTTGTGATCTTTCTTCATGGCATGGGCGGTGCCGGCGACATCAGCTATCTCAACTTTCTCGGGTACGATAAAGATGATGGAGTCGATGATACTGTTGCACTTGGTTTCCAGAAACGATATCCTGCCTTCGTGCTTGTTCCTCAGACAAATGGCGAATGGGATAATTCAAAACTCATTGAAGAAGGAGAATTCATTAAAAAGACTTACAGGGTAGATACAAAGCGCATCTACCTGATAGGTTACTCGATGGGGGGGTCGGGTTCGTACAGCTTTGCAAACGCATGGTACGATTACAACCAGCATCTTTTTGCCGGCATTATCAGGCTGGTTGGACAAAGTCAGACCGTTGTAAGGGATTCCATTGCAAAAAGGACAGCAATATGGCTGCATGTCGGCCTGCTGGATCTGCCACTCAGAGTGAACGTGGTGAGGAGTGCCTACAACTTTCTAAAGGATTATAACACAGGTGCCGTTGAAACAGTAAAGGATACTACCGTTTCAGGTTATCCTGCAAAAATATATACCCTGACCATTGACAAAGATGAAAGGATCAAAATGACTGAATATGGAAATGCAGGTCACGGAATACTCAATGTTCCTTTCAGGGACAATCATTCCATTGACTGGTTATTCAGGCATACCCTCTGATGTTTTTTATCATGTTCTGAATGGTGTAAACCATGCAAAAAAGGCAAAAATTCGCTAAATTTGAGGTCAGGCGAAATTTAATCAGAATTTTATGAGCGTCCTTTTAGATAAGAACTCGAAAGTGATAGTCCAGGGATTTACCGGAACAGAAGGAACATTCCATGCCACACAAATGCTCGAATACGGAACCAGGGTCGTCGGTGGCGTCACTCCAGGCAAGGGCGGTCAGACACATCTGGGCCTGCCTGTCTTCAACACGGTCAGCGATGCGGTGAAAGCTACGGGTGCCGATGTCTCCATAATATTTGTACCACCTTCAGCCGGCGCCGATGCTATAATGGAAGCGGCAAACGCCGGTATAAGGCTTATTGTAACAATTACCGAAGGAATTCCCGTGTCGGACATGGTTATGGTTAAAGAGTACCTTAAATCTCATTCATGCAGGCTTATAGGGCCCAACTGCCCGGGCATTATCACACCTGAAGAATCAAAAGTCGGAATCATGCCGGGGTTCATCCACAGAAAAGGACATGTGGGGGTAATCTCCAGGTCCGGAACGCTCGCATATGAAGCAGTGGACCAGATTACCAGGCAGGGGCTTGGCCAGTCTACCGGCATCGGCATAGGCGGTGATCCTATTGTGGGAACGACAACACTGGATGTCATTAAACTAATGATGGACGATCCCGAAACAAATGCCATCGTCATTATTGGAGAAATAGGCGGCAATATGGAAAATGAAGCTGCCCTATGGGTAAGGCAGAACGGGAAAAAACCGGTGATCGGATTTATTGCTGGACAAACCGCTCCCAAAGGAAGAAGGATGGGGCACGCAGGTGCGATAATAGGAGGGAAGAACGATACGGCTGCAGCAAAGATGGAGATCATGAGGCAATGTGGTATTCATGTAGTGGAGTCACCGGCCGAAATCGGGG
>DATGWQ010000199.1:0-29876 GCA_035299385.1 Bacteroidales bacterium
ATGGAAAGAAGATATCCTTTATCATCCCGGGGAAGCCATTCGCCGGGCATAAAGTTGGCATACTGCATTGTTGTTGATTTAGGGAAAGCTTTTTTAAGTGAGAGCATATTGATTTTTATACTCTCTGAATAGCGTTCAGGAGAAAATGTACTGTCAATGTCACTTCTTACGGAGATTGAACTTTCCCGGAGATTTATATCTATCGAGGTTTCCTGCAGGTTAATTCCTTCCACTTTGCCGTCAAATTTTTTCCCCAAAGCCTGGAGTAACCGGGCAAAACGGTCCTGGACTTCCTGGTTCCATCTTTTAGCTACCCATCCGACTGTGTCTCCATTTCCGGCAACCTGGGGGATTGCACCGCCATCGAATTCAGCAGTAAGGAGATACCCTGGTATTCCAATATCTTCAGGCCTGAATGTTGCATCCTGCAGCTGGATAAAAAGTTTCTTTTTTTGTGATAACAGGTATTTGTAATCTTCACGGATAATCGAAAAATCATATGTCCCCTTTTCGGGCTCCAGTAATTCCCATGGGTACATTATCTGAGCGCCGACAAATCTTTTTATTTTCAAAAACGGGTGATTATGAATAGCTTCCCTGTCCCTGGCAAAATATACAAAATGTTTAATACTATCTTTTTCTAAAGGACAGGCAGCATTTGAATATTGCTTATATGTGTTAATATACCGGTTGGAGGAAATGTTGTTTTGTCCATAACCCGGTATAGTCATAAAGCCAGACAGGATAGTCAATAATAGTAATTTCTCTTTCATGATATTTTTTTTATTATCAGCGGGGCATGGTGGCATTGCGTCTCATTGCAGAACTCAATGCGACTATGAGTGTCGCGGTACAATCTGAATTTCAGGTAACGCAATTACCAGAATGAAAGTGAGGTTTCTATTTCAAAATCCACATTTTCATTATTAAATTGACCCGGATTCTGCCTGGGCAAATTAGAAATTATGAGGTTGGTGTACTTGGTTAACAGTTCCGGGTCTTCAACAGGTTTATTCAAGCCTCTTATCTCTATGTTTTTTATATTGCCATCCTTTTCGACAATATAATTTACGTAAACAACCAGTTTGCTGACCTGTAGTTTTTCTTTTGCTTCTTTAACAATGGGGCTATTGGCAATGTAGTCCCTTCGGGCATCGTTTCCATCAACGTACCTGGGAGGCATTAACGTGAAAAGATAAAGCTTTGAACCATTGTTAAATAATTTATATTGAGCAATTATATCACTCTTTTGAATATTATTCAGATCTGCAAAATTTATTATATCTGATTTCCCTTTACTCCTTTTATCGTGTACAACCCCAATTTTATAATCCCTTTGTTTTCTATCCACTAATATTTCAGTAAACCTTGCATGTTTTTTATCGCTCCTGATAAAATCTTTGTCAAAATATGTAGTGTCAGGAGTTCCACAATTCTTAAAATATAAATTCTCGGCATCTTTGTCCAGAAATGTATGACCAAGAGTCCACATGATATCACAAAATGTCGATGTGTCCTGAAGGTATAACCTGGTCGAAGCATAATTGAACATGAGATTTGGGTCAGGGTGTGGTTGTTTCATGCAAACGCTAAAAATCGAATCAGCCAGGTAGTATTGTCCCCTGGAGCAATAATCCACACCAATTTTAAACTGATCCTGAGAGAATGTTACCTTGCTGATCAATAACATACAAAACAAAAGGAAAGATTTGTTCATGAGGTATTAATGCTTAAAAAGGGTAAGTTAAATATAAAATTCAATTTTCATATAACCCTGGATGATGGCTTCGGAGAAGTTTGTCAATGAATTCCCTCATTTCTCCCTCGATCCCGCTCTCATGTCACAGGTCACTTTCGGAAAGAGCTTTTTCCTTATCAATAATCTCAGCCATGAATTTTTTTTCTTTTTCAGTTAAGCTTATATCCTCCTCTTTTAAACGGATACGGAGCCTGGAAGCCCATTAATATCTTTTTCCCGGTTTTTTCAGGATTGAGAAATTCGAAATTTATGTTTACCGCAGCGGTTTTGTCGCGGCAGGTGAATGATAGGATTTCTTTCTCCAGCGATACAGATGTTTCGGAAACAGGAAATATTATGCTCCCGTCAGAATTATACGCTCCGTCATTGGCTAATGATATAACAGTAGCCAGAAGACTAAATAATGTCACAATAAGTAATCTGCTCATCATAAACTTAAGTGATTATATTGTTCCTGTAAAGGCCCGATAAGGTGTTTTGTCAATTGATCTTATGAATCTTCTTCATATCTGCAACTGAAGAGGAGACTATTTTCTTTAAAATTTCGAGATTGACATCCTCGATCTTATTAATATAAATACAAGATCCCGAGCTGACTTTATATTTACCCAGTTGGCTTAATAACTCTTTATAGCTGTTAACTCCTGACATAATATAAACTGCAAGATATTGTTTGCGGGGTGAGAATGCAGTCAGTGGCCAATCCCCTTCCTGCCTGCTGCGTTCGGACTTGTAATGGAAATTACCGTACCCGATCATATTGTTGTTCCATAAAGCTGCCTGTTCCTGAACGACACTATCAAATAATTTTTTAAGCTCGAAACTGTCTTTTCGCCTTTTTTCGGGTTCAACATTTGACAGAAATTTCTCGATATCTGAACCGGTGGGTTTCGTTTTAATTTCACTCATGATGGTTTGGTTGGGTAATAATATAATGATAATGATTTTGGCAGAATGTTTCTGAAAGGTCTCTCAATATATAGAACTCTGTTGGCGGATCGATGCGGCGGGCACAACCGCCCGCGTTATTAAATATTTCTTTGCCGTATTAAGACTTCTTATATCATGACTCAGCAACTTCTTTGGGCTTATATAAGGTTGTTCAAAGATTTTTTCTACTGTCTCTTTATGAATATGAGGTAATTTTTGAAGAATGAGATCATTAGTCCTTTGAAACAAATTATCTATCTCCATAATTTTTTTAATTGTGTAGATTGAGGTTTCTTCTATTGCCTTAAGCATGTAAAGGATCCATTCTCTCCAACTTTTTAAGGTCGTCACATTATTAAGCAGATAGTAATAATCGGCCTTGTTCTCAATAATAAAGGCACTCATTATTGTTGAAAGCCTGACAGCAAATCTATCAAATGTCAAATTTTGAGATATTTTGACAATTGAAGTCATTCCAGGGTGTAGAGCATTGGCTATAACGGCCGGGCGGTACAAACATGGTCGGACTTGATAATCTGTCACGGTGCAAAAGCTCTTAAGCGGCTGAATGCGGGAATCCGGGTACACGAGCAAGATGATTTTAATGCGGTGCAGGAACAAAATGCAAAAATTGTGACAAAAAAGTTTACCACTACCGTCCGTGTTAGCTGACGTTTTGTTTTTTTATTATTGATCAGATCTCTTTATAGCCAAAATCAGTCCAGGTGACGATATCTGGTTTTATAAATGGCCTTTTTACTTCAGCGATCGATAAACCACGAATCTCTATATCAGACAATTTAAAAGGCTCCATTTTTAAGTTGTGTGCTAATCTTAGTAAGGGGATGTCATTTATTTCAAATCCCATAATTGAAGTACCGACCATATCAGTTGCAAGCGGGCTTGTACCAGCAATTATTAATCCCATATCAACGATAGTACCTGCAGTTGGACCATTTCCTTCCATCGCAATTGTCGCATCAATAATTGAAAGGCCCGTTTTTACTGATCGATTAATGTCAATTATCTCATAGGCAACGCCACTTGATCCTTTTTCTATTGCCCTATCATGTAGCCATGACCGCATTGCGTAATATTCTTTCCCAGGGTAAAGCCCAATTAGGTTTTTCATTGCAAGTGTAACTGTTGCAAGAACATGAGTCTTCATAATAGGGATTGAGCAGACCAAGTCTACTTCTGTCAGCTTTTTATGGATTTTAATCGATTTGGCAACTAATCCATCCTTTAAAGGGAGTTCAACTATCTCTCCTGTATGGAGATTTATTAAAGGTATATTTAAGGTCTCCGCGATCGTCGAATATCCAAGGCTATCAAAAACATACTGTTGCATTCGATCCAGAATTTCTTCTTTCTTCGTAATGAATTGCTCACCATTAATCACATTAAATGAGTCTGCGGCAGCTGATCCCTCACCAATCATCACGTCCTTTCCGACATCTTTCATCAGTTTTGCCACCGCAAAAACAACTTCAGGATTTGTGGTGTAATTTCGATCCGGTGCGACCAGATTTGGTTTGAGCATTATTCGGTTTTGCCCGTATGTGATCTGGGATATCCCTCCAAGGAGATCAATTGCTTCCTTAACTGCACTAGCAACATTGTCTTCGTTAACTCTGACTATACTAACAATATCCTTTCTCCGGTTTTTACTTTGAGTGCAACCTTCGATAATGTTAATCCCAAAGGCGGATGTGCCAATGAAAGCCGAAACTGCAGTTCCGATAAATTTTCGTCTTGAGACCTTTTCCTTTCTCATCCTTTACTGTTAAAATATTTTGTTGAATGCTAATATAGTCTAACTATCTCAAAATATATTGTCTATTTGATATAATCTTATGAGGGTCAGTCCTATCGGGGTGATAAATGCCAGCTAAGGGCCCGGCGGTGAGCATTAGTAAACGGTTTTGAGCGACCGGAGGCCGTCAGAATAATCTTTCGTTTTCGTCACGATTTCATAAGGCCGTCGGAAGCGAGGCATGGCGCGGTTTTTGCCATCATGGTACATCTGTCTACGCAAGAGCGTAATCGCACACTTGCTCTAAACATCCAGTTTCTTAAATACTCTTTTTGATCTGGTGTCATCATAGAATAATTGCCTCTTTGATAATACGCCGAACAATATGACCTGGTAAATTCTTCTTTTTTTCAATCTCACTTCTGCTCTGAATTAGAACATCAATAGGAATCTCCAGTTGAACTAAGGCTTTTCTTATTTTTGAAATAATCTGATCTTCTCTTTTGGCAATAATGTCTCATTGATAATCAGTAAAATATCGTAATCACTATCAGTTCTGGCATCATTCCTTGCTCGGGAACCAAATAGTAGAACCTGAGCATCCGGAAGAAATTGATGAGCAATGACTTTTATTTTTTCAACTATTTGATTTTCTTCTATCATATTTGATCAGTCACATTACAAATATACAATTTTTATTCAGGATATTAGAAGGGCAGTGATCCCCATAATTGCTAACGGCCCGGCGGTGAGCATTAGTAAACGGTTTTGAGCGACCGGAGGCCGTCAGAATAATCTTTCGTTTTCGTCACGATGCCAGTAAGGCCGCAGGGAGCGAGAAACGGGCGCAATTTTTGCCATCATGGTGTAACTTAATGCGGACGTGCGTAATCGCGGTACAAACAATATTGAGGAGCTGATATGTCACGGTGATAAACACAGTCGAAGCCGCCTGGTGCAGTGTCGCGGTACAAACTTTGTCGGACTTGATAATCTGTCACGGTAGAAAAGTTTTTATGCGGACTGATGCGGGAATCCGGGTACAAGAGTAAGATGATTTTTATTCGGTGCAGAATCTATTTGCAAAAACCGTGACAAGTTTATTAATGCTACCGTCCGTGTTATAAGCAGAGCTGTTAGGAATTTTCGAATTGGGAATCATGCCTTTTAAAGCCTATCATTTGCTTCTTCTTGATGCAACTCATCAATTCCTTCGAGGAGAAATTGAAAAATCTGATTTATTTTCTCATCCATAGCTCATAGTTCAAGTTGCTTTTGTGATTGATACTTACATTAAAGATTTATTTTTCTTAGGTTGATATAAAATAATTGTATTTGGGTGAACAGGTATAATTTCTTATTGTTTTTAAATAATATTTCATTAGATATACATGAAATCACAGAAATATTCTTTTAGAAGTGTTTGCAATCGAAAGATGGCAAATGTGTTTGCTATGGCAATGATCGTTTTCTTGTGTCCTCTGCAAGCACAGCCACAACAGAAGGAATGCGATATTCGGATGAACGCCGTAGTTAGTTCATCAGGGAATCTGAGCAATGACGGAAAAGGAACTTATTACACATGTAAGGATTGGGTCGCCATCTGGCTAAATCCAACACGATGGTCTAACCAGTCATTCCACATTTGCATGAATTGGCCGTTCAACTTTTTCAAGACATGTGATAGTGTTACATCGCCGGCTCCCACGGGTACTCGTAATAATCGCACACTCTTGCACCGGATGACAAATCCAATATCAAAGGGAGAAGGTAAATCATTAGGTGTGTTCACTGGACCTGGAGGCGGCAATGACATAGCAATATCGAGACCCTTAACTTCAACAATAAATAGTTTCACTGATATGGCAATTGGTTCATCCTTATCACCGTTGTCAACAGAAGTGCGGTTTTGTAATTCGGATTGCAGTGAATATTATAGCGTGATTTTCGGAGATAGCGGTGTAATGAGTACCTCAATTAATGGTGCCGGTTCTACACGGCCAATCGTTTCCCGGACCTCGGAATCTACCTGGACGATCAGTTTTCCTACGGGAACAATTGGAAGGCTGTGGAATCGAACACCTGAAATACCAACATCAGAACTCTACTATTACGAAGGTAGTCTCGAAATTCAGAAACAGTGATCGCGAGTGATGTTAGTTCATTAATGGGTGCTTTCCGGCTAGTCTACATAACAAAACGTTCATCCTCAAAGTCTATAACTATATGAATTTTGTTTCATGCTTTGCTTATAACTCGTTCTTAGTAGTAATTTCATTACGAAGGTGAAGAAAGCTTATATACCTCCATACTTTCGTCGCGTCAGTCACATTAGATTTGTTAGAAAAACCAGGTGCCAGGCGAAGTCTTTTTTGCGGGGTTATCAGCACAATTCCAAACCGGGCAGATTAAATTCTTATACTCATTGTACTGTTTAATAGGAAAATGGGTTGGTTTTGTTACCCTATTTTCAGAGAAATCTGATTACCCGGTAAAAAATAAATGGTAGAATGGGAGAAGGGGAGAGAGAGATAAAAAAAATAACGCGGAAGAAGCAGACATTTTATGAATTCAATCCACCGTATAAAAAATAAACCCCGGTTCGAGCCGGGGTTTAATTATCTCCCTGTTAATGATATTGAATTATTTCTTATAATTCAATATCACTATAAAATTACCGAATTCCTTTCCGGGGACCACTTTCATTTCCATCTGGCCCAGGATTTCATTACCCTTGCCCAGGTATGTAAGAGTGTCTGTAACAGTTGCATTTTCTCCCGAACCAATTAGCTCAGCTTTTGTAAGTTCTCCTCTCCAGAGCACAGGCCCGAAAGTATGCCTGAATGTATATTCACCAGGAGTAATGCTGTCAAATACATACTCATTGACACCTTCCCTGGTCATCTTTCTTTCGATCATCTTTCTCCCCATGGCGAGTTCAATCTCAGCTCCCCTACCCATCGTCTGCTCGGTTATTTCCCTGTAATAATCCGTACCGCTTTCAAAAGCCTCAACTTCAAAGTAATATTCAGGTTTGAGGTTGAGACTATGGATAGTGATTGTGCTATTATCATATAACATATAGCTGTTATACAGCTTACCGGGTTCGATACCGTAACGGACTACATAACCATCGGCACCTTCAACAGGTTTCCAGGTGATAGTTGCATCACGCCTGTCTTCCGGGTTGCGGGCAACAAATACATCAGAGACTTTGGTTAATTTAGCTTTGTTTGGATTACCGAAGACACGAAATTCCTGTATCGAGAATTTACCACTATCATGCGTAAAGACATTAATCACTTTGACAAACCTTGCTTTTACCGCTTCTTCAAGCTCAGTATAATCATGCCTCTTGTCGGCGGAATTATTGCTCTTGTCAATGATCCTGTCCCATGTCTTATTGTCTTTTGAGGTTTCGACAATGAAGGACTGGTAGCGGCTGAGGGCCTGCACTGGTCCGAAACCTCTGCCGACTTCCACGGTGGCATCATGCCTGTCGAAATTAACCTGGACAGCCTTAACCTGGCATTCCTTACCAAGATCTACAGTCATATATTCACCTTCGTTGCCTGTGCGGGCTACCCATTTGGTCATAAAGTTTTCATCAACTGCGTTTACAGCATCGAAACCCGGAAGAGTGGATGAAACCTCAACATATTTCTTGTTGGACAGCAGCATCCACCCTGTAAAATTATCGTCAACGGCATTTTTTCTAATTCCCGGGTAATATTGCGGGTAATCACCAAAAGCAGTGTTGGAATGCATTACGCCCTGTTCATCGACCGCGGAAGGATACAATACCATCTCACCACCTCCTCTGCCACCATACCATGCCGGTATCATGCAAATTGTCCAGAATTGTCCATTCTTATCCTTGAATGTGCTGCCATGTCCGGCGCCCCTGACATATCCCGTAGTCTTGAATGTAAGGGGATTATGCTGTGAATATTTGAATGGCCCGAGAGGGCTGTCAGATACATAAATGCCATGGGAATATGAGGCAAACTCGAGCCCGATTGCAGCATATTGCAAATAGTATTTTCCATTGTGCTTTATCACCCAGGGGCCTTCAATCCAGGGTGATTCTTCCGGGAAGTAAGGCCTGTGGTTGAAGTAAGGGAATATTACATCTTCAGCTCTTCTGCGCTCGAATCCATGCTCTTTATAATCACCAAAGAAGAGCACTTTCGTCTCACCTTTTTCCCTGAAAGTCTTGGGGTCGAGTTCCACAACACGGAAAGGCATTATCTGGGACCATCCATAATACATATAGAAACGGCCGTCGTCATCGATAAATAAGTTGGCATCACCGTACCTGTCGCTATCAAAGGTCCCGGCTTTGGTCCATTCCCCGCTTTTTGGATCCGTAGTTGAGTAAACATCTTTAGAATTCATTCCGCAGGCATATAATGTTTTACCATCGGTAGCAACCGACGGAACACCTCTCGGGAACGTCCGGGAGACAACATATGTCCAGTCCCTGAAATTGGCTGAATAATAGTAGCCTCCGCCACCGGTAATAAAAAGATAATAATCATCCTTGTATATCAAGACTATAGGTTCCCCTGACCTGCGTGCCCGTTCGGAACCCGTGCTAATGTTGATCGGGTTACAAAATGTGAGCGGTTTGTCCTTTATCCTGACGGAAAAATCCACAAGCTTATCCGGAGACTTAGAACATGACAGTCCAACAATCATTGTTGTCATAGCAAGCAGTGCTGTTTTTAATGCTGATCGATTCATGAAATCTGATTTAAGGGTTAACAGGTTAATAGCGGTAAAAAAGATAACAGATCATCTTAAGTTCCTTTAGTTTAAAGGAATGACAACCTGGGTCAATGAATGGGGAGGGAAACTGTAATGGATGGTATTTCCCTTGAATCTGACATCCTTAGAAGCTATTTTGACTTCCTCCTTATCCCTGATATTCGTTGAACTGAGTGTTGCCCCATTGATCTCATAAGCTTTGGCGCTTCCCGTATATTCTCCTGACTGAAGCACGATATCTGTGGCGATGGCTTTTATTTCATTCTTGTTGATCACATTTACTACTACAGATCTGGTTGAGTCATTCAATGAAGCGGATACATCGAGGTAAGGAATATCACTGAAAAGTTCGGTCTTGTACTTTTCACAGCTTGTGAATACATCGAGTGACGTTCCCAGGCAATTTTTTGAATACAGGTAGAATGGATAGAAGAGGGTGTTCTTAAAATCACCTTCAGGGGAGTTGCCGACCAGCGCCGTGAGGAAGGTAATGTTAGCCATCTTCACGATATCGGCATGACGGATGAAGGAGTTCAGATGCTGAGCAAGCATCAGTGATGCTGTAAGTCCACCCCTGCCTGAACTGTATTCGTCAAATGAAATATAGACCTGGCGCTTTGTTCCTGATTTAACCATTGCTTTTACTATCAGTCCCTGCGTTACCTCTATCAGGTTGTCTATCTCACGACCTAATGACATAAGGTTTGCAAAGCTTTGCTGGTCCTGCAATCCCCGCAGGGCCTGTGTCGCATACCTATGAAGGGATATATAGTCTATAGAGCCGACCATATGATCGAGTATGTAGTCGTTCCAGTCGATCCAGCCATCCTTTGGGTCATACTTTGCGGTGACGAGTGGATAATTTGAAGATCCTGAGGCAACCAGCTTTATCTCTTTGTCTACCAGCCGCATCATCTTTGCTGCTTCTCCTGCAAACTTTACATAGTCCTCCTTACTTTTATTTCCAAGCTGCCAGGGTCCGTCGATCTCGTTTCCGAGAGCCCAGTATTTGACCTTAAAAGGTTGTACATTGCCATTCTTTATCCTGAGATCGGAATAATACGTTCCTTTCGGGTAATTGCAGTATTCCACCCAGTGCCTGGCATCATCAAGGGTTCCTGTTCCTGCATTAATGCATACGAAATTCTCAGCCCCTATTGCTTTGCAGAACTTTACATATTCATCCGTTCCCATCTGATTGGTCTCGATCCGGTTCCATGCAATGTCCAGTCTTGCCGGGCGCTGCTCTTTCGGCCCTATTCCGTCCTCCCAGTTATAACCTGAAACAAAATTCCCACCCGGCCATCTGATAACAGGCACATTCAGCTCTTTAACAAGAGCGATAAGATCTTTCCTGAATCCATTCTCGTCAGCAAATTTGGAATTTGGCTCATACAAACCCATTCTGGGAGATTCAAGGAAACTGCCATATATATTAGGGTCAATTGCTCCTGTTTTACGGTCAGGGTCAATTTTTATAATGGCTGGTTCCTGGGCAAACAGGCAGGCGGCAGATAAACCGGTTAAAACCAGGCAGATGAATAACAATGTCAGTTTTTTCATGATGATCGGTATTAGTTTATAGTGGTGCCGGATTATTTCTTTTTGAAATTAACTGTACCGGCAGCATCGTACAACCTCATTGCGGCTGTATTAAGCTTTTTTTCAGGCACTTTAATAACCCTGCGGTCATATGTCATAAGTCCGTTGCATTCGATTTCGACATCGGTCGTCTGGGTGTAGATAGCTGCAGAAAGGCCTCTCCTTATAAAAGGAACAATCTGGTTAAGGTAGGTGTCATACGTCATAAACAGTGTGTCGGCATCATGGAATGACCTGTAACCCCAGTTGTTTTTGTCGAGCCAGGTATGTCCCTCGAGCGGCAGGCCGAGTCCGCCGAATTCACCAAGTGCAAGTGCCTGACTTGCTCCAAAGATCTCAGGTTTGGGCATCACCGGGCCGGGATAGTTATGCATATCCAGGATTTGACCAGCCTGGTGGAAATTACCTCCGCTCGCACTGTTAACCAGCCTGGAGGGATCTTTCTCCATCGTCCATTTTGTTATCTCAACAGTCTTAAACTGTCCCCATGCCTCGTTGAAAGGAACCCATACCACGATACAGGGATGATTATACAATGACTCGATAATAGCGTTCCACTCTGTCCTGAAAATATTTTCAGACTCTCCCGTACGGGTCTTATCGCTGCCACCTTCCATCCCGGGATTGGCATTCCACTTTCCGCCACCATGATCACCGCTCGGCATATCCTGCCACACGAGCATTCCAATACTGTCGCAATGATAATACCACCTTTCAGGTTCAGTCTTGACATGTTTACGGATCATATTGAATCCCATTTCCTTCGTCTTCACAATGTCAAAAAGGAGAGACTCATCAGTGGGAGCAGTATAGAGGCCATCGGGCCACCACCCCTGGTCCAGAGGACCGTATTGAAATACGAACTTGTTGTTAAGCATCATCCTTTGAACGCCATTTTCATCGGCATCAAGTGATATCTTCCTCATGGCGAAGTAGCTCTTAACCTGGTCAACAGGTTTACCATTCCTAGAAATTGTGATTTTCAAATCGTATAGGAAAGGATTCTCCGGAGACCAGAGCTTTGGCTTCTTTATTGACAGAATAACCGGCTTCCCAAACTCTGCTTCATTTTCAGCTACCATCTGATTTCCATCCCAGGCAGAAATCCCAATCATTTCATTTTGCAGGCTTCCGGAAATTTCAACACTGGCCAGAAGCCTCTGGTTATCGATGTCGGGAGTAATCTTGATTTTTTCTATATATGTCTCCGGCACAGCCTCGATCCATACACTCCTCCATATACCTGTGACTGATGTATACCATATTCCTGCCGGTTTCAGAACCTGCTTTCCCCTTGGCTGCGGTCCCTTGTCGACAGGATCGGTTACCTTCAGTTCCAGCGTCTGCAGCCCGCTTCCCCTGATAAATGAAGTAATATCAAGCCAGAAAGGATCATACCCGCCCTTATGCGAGCCTGCCTGTTTTCCATTCACAAACATTTCTGATGACCAGTCGACAGCGCCAAAATGAAGCAGGATATGTTTCTTTTTGAATCCGGAAGGGATAGTGAACCTGGTGCTGTACCAGAGTGCATTGTCCGGTCCCACCGGTTTGCCGACACCTGAGAGCGCTGATTCAGGAGCAAAGGGGATCAGTATTTTTCCCTGGAAGACTTCGGGCCTTGGCGCATTTGCCTGAACTATGGCGTAATCCCACAGACCATTCAGGCTCTTCCATTCATTTCTTACCATTTGGGGCCGGGGATATTCAGGAAGTGGATTTATGGGGTCAACTTTATCCGCCCAGGGTGTGCTGATCTTGTTCCCTGCAATTTTCCATCCTGGTGATTGCGGGTAGATAAAAGATGCATAAATCAAAAACAAAAAGGTGATTAACAGACTTCTCTTCATAATGTTTTCATTAAAGATTCTAGTATTGATTTTCCTGTTTTACAAGAATAAATGTCTGGCATTACCTCTCTCAGTTGCTTTGCGGTCAAAGGATCCGCCTAATTCACGGTAACCTGGTTTCCGCTTCGAAGAGCTCCTGCCAGACATTCCTGTAAAAATGATGTTCCTGCAATTGAAGCTTTATTGGTTCACCTGCGGGCCTTTATCGCTTATGGTAAAAACTGTAAAACTGTTTTGTCCGACTTTCAAATTCGCAAAAGGACCAACTCCCGGGTTGGTTTTGTTCCTTGGCTGGTTTAATATATCCATATCCAGAGAAATCGGACTGCCATCATTATTTTCCATCCGTAACTTTGACGGTTCATATACGCCCAGGTAATCAGTGGTAATTAGCGGGCAGTTGATTTTTGATGCCTCGTCATTCATAATAAAGGTTACAGTCACATTTCCGTTGTCCTCTTTGACAGAAACCTCAGGATTAAAGGCAGAGACAATTGAGTTTCTATCTAACCTGGCATTCTTTTTTGAACCGTTCAGATACAGATTATAGTCTGCAGTGCAACCATAATTGGTTAACAGCGGATCTATTCCTAAATGAATGGTTGGCGGCCGGGGTGTGGCAGTGGGTCTTATACCGATATCCGCTGATCCGGGCTGATCGATTGTAAGTGAATCCAAACCCTTTCTGGCAAAAATGTTATTATACCATCTCTCATCCCTGACGTAGCATAATTCACTCTTTACAGTGGTTTTTGTATGGGGAAGATTATACCCAGATCTGCGATATGGGTCATGTGTGTAATGGTAGCCCTTGATCAATAACAGGTTATTGGCTATTGTAGTCGCGCCCGACGCCCTGTTGGCATAATCGCCTGTAAGTATGTTGTTATCTATCATAATAGGGCCGTGGTTCATTTCCCCGTATACCTGTACTCCAAAAAAATTCCGTGTAACTCTGATATTTTGATTACCGGAATCCATCCACAATCCCATGACTCTGTTTGAGCTTGCCACACAGTTGTTTTCAATAACCAGGTCGACGGCATTATGAAATTTGATCGCAGCAGGTTCGCTTCCCCAAAATTCGTTCCTGTATGCTGTTTCACCAATATAGTTGCCCACTATCAAGGTTCCTGAATTGTATCTCGCCCCTACAATGGCAGATTGCCCGCAACGTCTGAAAATATTATTCCTGATAATGTGGTGGCCAATGTGATCAAAATCAGGCCCGGCCGGCCTTACTGCTCCGGTTCCTGGACCTGCTCCTGGACCTGCTCCCGGAGCTACTCCCGGACCTGCTCCTGGTACACCCATCCTTGCTCCTTCGGGTCTTGATCCTGCTCCGAATCCGCCTGCTCTTGATTTAGGATTTCCCATTGAAAACCCATTGGTTTTAGCGTTGATAATTTCACAATTTTCAACAATCCAGTGATGACCTCCATTGGTTCCGATTGAAGCTCCCTGGTAACTCGTTGGCGGACCCCAGGGACAAGCTGAATGCTTGATCTCAAATCCTCTGATGGTTATGTAATTAACATTTGCGGCACTGGGATAAACAATGCTCTCCCTGGCATTTATTTCAGTTAGCTCCTTGTTAGGATCAGCAGTTCCGAAATTGGCCCAGATACGAGTTACAGATGTAACGCTGTCAACTTCGCAATGCCAGGAGTTTTTTGCGGCCCGGACTTCATCTATTGTTTTCTTTTCGTAGAATGCCTCACCGTTCAGATAAACGTCCCCGCAATGTGTCCAGTTTCCGCCCTTTAACCAGTTTTCACTCACCCACCCCAGAGTTTTTTCATAAGGATTAAAATCTTTGAAAAATCCTTTTGGTAATTCCGCTTTCCAGGTGTTCCCGGAATCTTTTTTCCAGGTCTTTATGTGTTCAGATCCCCTGATTGACACCATCTCCCCCGGAGCGGCCCTGTAAACAATTCTTTCTTGCTCAGAGCTGCCTCCCACCTGAGGGTCAACATATTCACGGTAAATACCAGCGTGAACCGTTATTATGTCACCTGGCTTTGCAACTTTGGAAGCTGCTGCAATGGTTAAAAAAGGTGAATTGGCGCTTCCTTTATTCGAATCCTTACCTTTTTTAGAAACAAAATATTCAGTACCAGTAACCTTAAATGAATTACTGATTAATGCAATTATTATCAGAATCAATAAATACGAACATTTCCTTTTCATTATTTCCAAGTTTACTTTATGATACAAATTGATTTCTTTAAGCCGGCTCTAACCAGCAATAAAAACTATCTAATCGGGTCCATTTTGCCTTACTCGTTGGTAATTGGTATTTTAACATACGGAGCATAATTAGCCCTTATAGTGCCCACGCCTGCCTGGTTTGCATTCACCCCAACCCTGAAATAGTAGTTCCTTGAAACAGCAAATACAGAAGTTTTATTTGCTGCAAGGTCAATTGACAGATTATAGACTGTTGCAGGATTGATCGTGGCTGCCGGGCTGAAACTTTGCGAAGGCTTCCCGATACCGGTGGCGACAGTTGACTTTACATATTCCCCTACAAACTTATCCATGAATACGTACAAAGATATTTTTGAAACTTTCACCGTTGGTTTTCCGGCTTCCAGGTTAAAGGATGCTTTTACTAAGTTACCTTCTCTCACGATCGTGCAATTCTTTACACGAATAAATGGAGTAACAAGGAAATCCTGTTCATTCGGACCAGGCTTAAAAGTAACCTCATCAATTGTATACGGGAAGAAATTACAACTCGTAAACTCGATTTTGTATGTATTTGAATAAACAAGGTTATTGCGATATTCTCCGGTTGTCATTATTGCCCAGGTCCTTAAAACTGGGTTATCATAGCCACCCAGTTCATATGTCCCGATAACAGAGCCTGTAACCATATCCTGTTCGACAAGTTCTCCTCCGACACTATCCCTTATTGCTCCATAAACCTGTGCATCGGGTTGGGGAAAGTTATCTATCTCACAAGAGGTCAGGCCATAAATCAGACTTGTAATAAGTATGATATAATAAAATACTTTTTTCATAACTAATGCATTAACAGTTTAATATCCGGGATTTTGAATAAGGTTATTAGTAGCTACCCCTGGTATACTCAGATAGTAGCTCTGTGGATTGAATGTACGTCCTCCCCTGTCAACATCAAAGTAAGTATATGCTCTTACAAACAGGTACTTAGGCGGGTTCTTGCGTAAATCCAGCACTGGGACCAGAGCTTTTCTGTTAGTTGCATTAAATGCAGTATGGTATGTTCTCCGTCGAATCAGGTCCCAATAGCGATGTCCTTCAAAGGCTAACTCTACCTGCCGTTCTTTCAGGATATTGCTCAATGTAGCCGGTATCTGATCAGTATGTCCGGCCCTTTTACGTAGTGCATTCAGGTAAGTCATGGCCAATGATGCATCACCTTGTCCGCTTTCAATGGATGCTTCGGCATAATTGAGATAAATCTCAGCCAGGCGAAAATCGATCCAGGGCTGTGTAGAGCTCCAATAATTAGCATTAACGGTTTTAGCTTCCTGTAAAAATTTTTTTAAACAAAAACCTGTGATAGAATAATTTTCATCCTCCTTACCCAGATTCCCGTAAGCCGAATATCCTGCAGGGCTGTTTGAACCATAGGCATAGTATATTTTACCATCCAGGCCTACCGCTGAACTGGATGTAAACATCAACCTTGTACCTGTGGTAGTGATCAGTCCTCCCTGCATATTCATGAGGGTATTTTTAAATGTGGAGCCCGGCAAAATGACACTGCCCATCAGGCGTGCATCTTTATTGGCAAAAATGTCATACTGGTTGTCATAATAGATGTAAGGCTTAGATAAATCAAATGTCGCCGGTTTGGAAGCAAAATCATTTTCCACGCCATCTGTACGCGTCTTGACCGGGGCGCTCACTCCGGTACCATTATCAGTATAATCTTCAAATAGGTCTACCAAATCCAGGGTAATACTATACCTTCCCACCATATACAAACTCCCTATTTTGGTTTGTTGAGGGAGAAACCATAAATCGGTACAGTGGCCTTGTTGTGAAGTACTGGAACCATCGATATAGCATTTCTTGAATATAACCTCTATATCTGCGGCAGTTGGATTTTCGAAAATGGTCTGGAAATTTTTGGCTGCTTCTGCGCTATTCAGGGGATTAGGCTTATAGAGCTGCTTACCGGAATTATCAATAATTTCTTTTGATGCATTTATGCACTGCAGATAATAGTTATTTGCATCATTTATAGTCATGCCACCAACCAGCCCGGCATCAACAGCTTCACCTGTTAGCGGAGCAGCATCCCAATATTTGGCCACAGAAGCCGCATGAAGCGCTACTCTCGATTTCAGGGCATAAGCTGCCCATTTGGTCGCTCTTAATGCACCATCTGCAGTGCTGGTTGTCGCTGGCAGATTCTCAATAGCCAGATCACACTCATTTAATATAAAATCCCAGGTTTCTTTTTCAGTGGAACGAGGAACCCATAAATCAGGATTCTCGTTTGTACCGCTCAGTTTTTGAACAACTGTAATTAATGGGACGCCACCGAATCTTCTGGCCAGAGCAAAATACATATAAGCACGGACAAAATGACCTTCGCTCTCGAGTCGTTTCCTGTCGGTCTCCTCGATATCAGTGAGAGAGGCCAGAGTCTCAAAAAACTGATTCACCTGCCTTATTCCGCTATAATCCCAATAGCTCGCCACGGTAGAACCCGGCTGTGAGCCTCCATGAGAATTAATCACAGCATGATCTGTCTGACCGGTTATTGACCAGCCTCCATCAGAATTACCCCCCGAGGAACCTCCATGATAATTAAAACCAACCCGAGGTTCATAGTCGAAATCTTCAATTGGCATCAGATTATAGATAGTTGCCAGGACTGTTTTTACACCCGCGATATCAGAAAATAATTGGGAGCCAGGCACCCTGTCCAAAGGTGCAATCTCCAGAAAATCTTCGCAAGTCGTTAAAAACAAGATAATGGCAGGCATTGTTATACATAATATTATCTTTTTCATCTTATTACTTTTTAAAATTTAATGTCCACACCAAGGTTAAATGTTCTCATCAATGGATAAGTTAAGTCTACCGTATAAGTACCGCTGTTATCCGATTCATTTCTTTCCGGATCTAAGCCCCGGACGTCCTCCTGGCAGAAAGTAAATAAATTGAAGCAATTCACATAGGCTCTCAAGTTATTGATTCCAATTTTCCTGGAAATATTCACGGGCACGGTATAACCCAGCTCAAGGGATTTAACTCTTAAATAAGTAGCATCCATGCGCCACCTGTCTGAGGCAGCACTAGTCATATTGTTTGTAGTTACAGCAGTAAGAGCTTCCCATTTTCCCGGTATCCATGTGGTTGCAGGATCGAATGGGTTAGCAGTTGGATCTTCTGTTCTCCACCTGTCAAGGTATTTTGACCAGAACACCGGGAACCTGGTGCCATATCCCCAGTTGTCATCTCTGGCAACCTGGATAGTGAAGAAAGATGCTCCCTGAAGTCCTAAAGTAATATCCAGATTCTTATAGGAGAGTTGCATGTTTGAGCCATACTGTAACGGAGGATTATTGCCTACTCCTTCCCAGCCTGTTGGTAACTGATCGTTGCTGTTAATTACTCCATCTCCATTCACATCAACAAGAACTGCCATACCCGGTAAACGATAAGAGTTTCCGTTAGCGCCGCCATACAGAGGTGCATTCTCTTCATATTGAGTGATATCAGTATACTGCCCATTTTCCTGGTACAACCAATTTCTCCCCTGAACACGACCATCTCCGTCACTGCCGGATTTCCATTGGTCCCAGGTACTTCTATAAGGGGCCTGTTCCACATGAAGACGATACTGACGAGCCAGGGTTACCGTTGCGTTTATGTTATAATGGAGTTTTCCTTTAGTATTCCTGTGTGAAACCATCAGGTCAAAACCTTTTACCTGGCTGCTGTTAAGGTTTTCCTGTGGAAATGATGCTCCGAATGTATTAGGGACAGAGCTGGTACGGGTTGCAAGCAATCCATTGCTGTTCCTTTGAAACAAGTCCCCTGAAAAACCTAATTTCCCATCCCACAATTCAAGATCAAGACCAATGTCGCTTGTTGTAGTACTTACCCATGACAAATTCTCGTTTACCAGTCCTGGAGCAACCATTCCCAGAGTAAGAGTATTTTCATTAAGCACGTATCCACCACTTACCGAGCCAAAAGTATAACCTTCATAATACTGGAATGCTGATCCTGCATCCTGCCCCGACTTACCAAACGATCCTCTCAGTTTCATATCAGAAATTAACGGAAGATTATTCATGATAAATGCCTCCCTGCCTATGCGCCAACCAGCTGAAAAAGCCGGGAAAAATGCCCATCTCCTGGAAGGAGCATATCGGTATGAACCATCTTCTCTGAAACTGAATTCGAACAGGTATTTACTCTTATAGTCATAGTTAAACCGCCCCAGGTACGACACGTATGCTTGTTCGTTTCGACTTCCGGTAGTAGACTGGTTGGTTAAACTGCCCTCGTCGATAATATCATGTGTATATACATCATCAAATTGTACTCTGCCAAACAAAGTATTGGAATCTATCTTTTTGATCTCATTCACTAGAGTGGCATTAATATTATGAGACTGTCCAATGGTAGTTCTGTAAGATATTTTGTTTTGCAGGTTTTTACGGTTATATATAGTAATGGTATTCCTGAAAGTTGTTAAACTTTGAGAATTAGGTGCATCGGAATAGTAATCATACAGCCGGGGGGCTTTATCCAAAAATCTGTTATCATTATTCTGCCCATCATAACCCGCAAGTACCCCCAATGAGAGTCCTTTCAAAAAAGGAAGCTGATAATTTATATCTACCGTTGTCTGATATTGAAAACCGATTTTTCTATCATATCCGGCAGTACTTTCCGACATTTCCGCCCATGCATTGCTGTTCATGGGCGGGACATTGGTAGGATGTTTTGGATTAACCAGGCTGTACGGACCATATCCACGATCGGAAACAATTATACGTTTAAAGAGATAATAATACGCGATAGGTGGCTGTTTGCCATCATCAAACCTTCCGGCAAAGGAGAGCCTTACTGTTAACCCCTTAGCAGGTTTGATCGTTAAATTCGTCCTCAGGTTGTATTTTTTATAGGTCTCAAGCTCATTCACCTTCAAAATTCCGACATCGTCCATGTAGCCGAGACTTGTGTAAAAGGAAATATTATCACTACCACCTTCAGCCGAAAAATTGTGTTGTTGTGAATGGGCAAAATCACTCAGACACTCATTATACCAGTTGTAATCTGTAAAGCCCGGTTCGGTGCCTTGTCTCCATTTCTCAAGATCTGCATCACTGGTAGTGACCGGAAGCTTCGAATTTCTAAGCATCTCATTATTCAAAAGCCTTAAATGGTAAGCATCTTCACTTTTTTGCAGATTACGGGTAGTAGGCTCCTTGAGAGATACCATTGCGGAATATGTGAATACCGTTTTTCCTTTGGTTCCAGATTTAGTTGTAACGATAATAACGCCATTAGATGCATTCATACCATAAATGGCAGCAGCAGCATCTTTTAAGACTGAGATGCTCTCGATATCCATAGGGTTGAGTTTCTCAAAATCTGACATACCATCACGAACCACCCCGTCAATAACCAGCAATGGAGTTCCAAAACCTCTAATATTGATCAGACTATTAAATGTACCGGGTTCACCAGATTGTTGACGAATGAGTACACCCGCAACCTTACCCTGTATGGAACTTGCCACACTCGGGCTCTTTGTAGCCTGGATCTGGGCCGACTGAACCTGAGCTATCGAACCTGTCAACGTCTCCTTCTTCTGGGTTCCATAGCCGATAACAACAACTTCGTCGAGGCCTGTAGTCTGACTGATAAGAGCTATATTAATTACTACCTGATTGGCTACAGGAATTTCCTGCGCAACGTACCCGACAAATGAGAACACCAGGACAGCATCCCTGGCGGGTATATTTATTGAGAATTTACCGTTAATATCCGAAATAATGCCTTGCGTAGTACCTTTTATCTGGATATTCACACCGGGCAGAACTTCACCTGTTGCAGCATCGGTGATTGTTCCGGTTACGGTTTGTTGCTGGGGTTCCGTCTCAGCTACCGTATTGGTCAGAAAATCCGGTGCAAGTATTATCTTGCGATCGACAATATTGTATTTGATATCTGTCGACCCAAAAAGGTTGTCTAATATGCTGTCTATTAATTCATTGTTTGCAGCTATACTGACCTTGCGTTCAGTGTCAATAAGTTTTTCATTGTAAAGAAAGAAAAACTCACTTTCGTTTTCAATGCTGTCAAGGACACTAATTAGTTCCGTATCCTTGAAATTCAGAGAAAGTCTTGTCTTCTGAGAATAGGAATCAACTGCATATGTCTGCAGGATTCCGAGAATCATTAGCAAGGTTGAGATACGCATGATTAGGTAGGTTTTTTTCAGAGAATGATAGAATGATTCGCTGAAAGGTTCAGTTTTTTTCATAGATTTGTATTGGTTTACGTTAAAAAAATTCGACAAGTTTTTTTTAGGAAATCGTTAGCGCGGTTTCCTTTTTTTTGTCAGAATGAAATTTTCAGGAGGAGTTAAGTTTTTTCATGGTAGTTTGATTTAAGGTCATTTCTTTAGGAAAATAGTTACTGTCTTTGTATTGATAGAGCCATCAGGAAATTGTTCCCGCGGCTTGATATCGTATGTAATGGGGGAAGTCAGGCTTAAAAATCGCAGTACTTCATCAAGCTTATCATCCTGGAAAGTTCCCCGGAAAGAATATTTTTCAAGCTCCTTGTCAGCTAATATGACTTTGACATTATACCAGCGTTCAATTCGTCTTGCAACCTCAGACATGGGATCTCCCCTGAATACCAGCTTACCGGAAGTCCAGGCATTATACTTTAGCGGATCTGTTAAGGTTGTGTCGATTGTACCTTCATGAAAAACGAGCCTGTGTGACGGAGTGATGCTTATTTTGTTTTCGAGATTGCTATTAAAGAAATCTACTTTGCCATTTAAGAGCACCAATTCAACGTAATCTTCCGAAGGATATGCACTTAAATTAAAGCTGGTTCCGAGTACGTTCACCTCAGATGAACCAGCAACAACCTTGAACGGATGCGTCTTATCATGAGACACTTCGAACCAGGCTTCACCTTCGAGTTCAACATCTCTTTTAATGAAAGGTATTGAGTAGGAAAGATATGAGCCGCTATTCAGCATTCCTTTGGTGCCATCAGGCAGGTTAAAATGGATCCTGGAGCCCAAAGGCGCATAAATCTTAACAGAAGAATTTTGTGGATCCGGTGCTTTCTGGTTCGAGGAGAAATGAACCAGGGTGATAAAAGATGCAATTATCAATGGTACCAAAAGTACAGCCGCAACCTTTCTGTAAGTTTCTAAGATTCTTCTGATTTTCTTCCTGTCTTTCCGGTACTCAGTAAGCGTAATTGTATGATGAATCTCATCCAGTAAGGAATCAAGGTTAATCTCTTCTGATGCAGTCTCTTCTTTGAAATTCTCCCAATCTTCTTCCAATGCCTGCTTCAGATATTGGTTATTTTCACCAGGTGCAAATAATGAATCCATGTATTCTTTGTCGCATTCATCGGGCATCCCCTTGATGTACCTGTTAAATTTTTCTAAATCAATTTCTTTCAATTTTGGAGCGTTTTACTTATAGTTATACAATCCAGGAGCATTAATCTCACATAAATAAATGAAGTTTTTATTTCCAATGTTTTCCATCATGATGCTTGTACCAGTCTGGTGAAGGGGTGTAATCTTAATAGGCTAATTTGCTGAAGTGATGTCCTTTTGTCGCATCTGTCCATGCTTCTTTCGTATCAATTGCTGCTCCGGGATCTCCCTGCTCCTTCATCCACCTGTCAAGTTCATCTGACAATCTTTGCTTTACCTTTGTAAAAGTCTGATCATTAATAAGATTGTTCATCTCTTCAGGATCTGTTTCGATCCGGTAAAGCTCTTCCGGTGGCCTTTTCATATATCTCATTATCAAATTATAAGCATTATCGTTATCCGGTGATTGAAATACCCATGAAAGCCAGTATTCATTAGGAGCCATGTTGCCCATAAGATGTTTCTCGAAATAAAGATTTTGAGATTTAAGATTACGGATATAATGATATTTACCGTCAGAAACCGATCTGATGGGATATGAGGGACCTTCCGGGTAGTTGTTATGCATGTAATATGCAAACTCCCTGTGACTAGATTTTTTGCCCAGAAGCACCGGAAGAAAACTGTTACCCTGGAATATTCCGGGTTTATAACTGACACCGGCAGCTTCCACGAGAGTGGGCAGTACATCCTCATACTGGATTATTGCATCGGTGCGCTCACCGGGCTTGATCTTCCCCGGCCAGGAAGCGATGAACCCTGTATGAACTCCTGTATTCCAGTTTGTCCATTTGCATCCCGGCATCTGTGATCCCTGTTCAGATGTAAAAAGAACGATCGTGTTGTCTTTCCTGCCGGTTCTCTCAAGTAGTTCCATGAGTGAGCCGACCTGCTGGTCAAGTACTTCGATCTCTGCAAGATACCTGGAATATTGTTTTCTCATCTCTTTTGTATCAGCCACATAACCGGGTAGGTTTAGTTTATCAGGTTTAAAATGCGAAGGGTCTCCTGCTGTCCATGGAACATGGGGTACGACAAGGGCCGCTATCATGCAAAATGGGCTCTTATCATCTCTTTTTATAAACCTTTCGATTTCTTCGGTGCTGAATCCAGCAGTAGGGGCAACACAATCCCGTTCAAGACCTTCAACCATTTCAAATGGAAAAACCGTCCTGGGATTGGCATGGATCTTCCCTGCCAGCCCGGTACGATAACCCAGCTCTCCAAGATAATGAACAATGCTTTTTGTTCCTGTTCTTGCAGGTACATGGTTCCAGCAGACACCATTTGTGACAGGGTACAATCCTGTATACAAGGATGCCCTGCAGGGTACGCTCATTGACATTGAAACGAATGCATTATTGAAAGTCAATCCCTGTGACGCAAGCCTGTCGATGTTCGGAGTCTTGAGGTTCTGCCCTCCATATAATGGAAGATCCCTGTACGTACAATCATCAGCTATGATGATCATTATGTTTGGTTTTTCTTTTTTCTCAGGCTGGCCGGCAATACAACCAGAGGTGCCGATTAACAGGTTTAATCCTGCCAGAGTGGAGAATCCAAGAAGGTTTGATGGATTGCGGTATATCATTTAATTGTTATTTGATAATATCTTGTTAATCAGTTTTGTCACTTAACAGGCATTACCTTGATATAGCCGGTTATGTTATGAGTCAATCTCATTCACTAGGACGGTTTAATTTTGCTTTTTTAACCTCACTGATAATTATACAATCCCGGAAAAAAAATCTCACATAAAAAATGGAGATTTTTATTCAAATGATATTCCCTGAATTTTTTAGATAAAGAAGAGTATAAAGAAGAGAAAATGAGATATGTTTTCGATCTTACATCTTTTCCTGATAAATTTGAGGCATTCTGAAATATAATTATCTATTGTAGCAGAGGATAGACCAAGTTCGTCTGCAATTTCCCTTGATGATTTACTTTCAATTTTACTTTTAATGAAAATTGCTCTCTGCTTTTCAGGTAAAAGGTCGATGATTTTATTCACTTGCTCTAACGTAGACTTGTAAAGAAGCTGGTCCTCCGTATCTGTTGTTACATTAATATTTTCGAGCAGTTTTTCAGTGATGAATTTCTTATGGTGTTCTCGCTCTTTAAATATATTACAGATCTTGTTGTAGGTAATAGTGAATAGAAAAGATTTGAAGGAAGATTCTTTTCTTAATTTCTTATGGTTTTCCCATAATGACAGATAGACAGCCTGCACAAGTTCACGGGATTCTTCATGAGACCTCAGGTATTTCAATCCGAAGTGGTAAATCCTTGATGCATATCTTTTATATAATAGATCGAATGCTTCAATATTACCTTTCTGAAGCATGTCCACCAAATCAATATCTTGAGGTAATGGTTTCAACCTTTCCCGGTTAGGTCAGTTCAAATGTATAAAAAAAAAGATTGTACTCAAGGATTGAAACAAAACTCAAAATGGGAATTGAGGAAATTTGAGAAGATAATCACTTCCCTTTAAAGACTTTGGAATTACTTTAAGTTCAAGAAATAGATAAAAATTTGTCCTATAGCGGAACCTTTTGCGGGGTTATCAGCACAATTCCAAACCGGGCAGATTAAATTCTTATACTCACTGTACTGTTTAATAGGAAATGGGTCGGTTTTGTTACCCTATTTTCAGAGAAATCTTTAAAAAAGCTGGAGAATTGATGATAATGAGAATGGAAGGAGTGGAGAAGAGGGAATGACTGACCGGTCAGTCATTGATACAAAACTATGCAACCCGGACCTTTTTTAATAGGATATCCTGATTAAACCTGCAATGATCCCCAGGGTTTTTATGGCAAGGCCAGGAGGGTTCTTTGCGATGATCTTATTCCTGTAATTATTCATAAGGACACTCATAAACAGCATCGTCCTCAGGTCCATCTTAAAATCTTTTTGCCTGGGAGAATGGGAGAAGGGGAGAGGTGTTTTTGCGAACAGCGAAATGTATCGATCGGTTTTGTCACCATATTCTTCTGCCAGACGATCTTTGGCCTGTTTAATTGTCAGATTTTTTTCGCCATAAACTGTGGGCATCAGCTCATTCAATGTGGAACCTATCATAAGTGGTATATTCTTTGAAATATCCGCAAATCCGGGACTGAAAGGTTGCCGGAGCAAAACAACACCATCGGCCGAAGGCGTTGTTTTTAGATTACAACCTGTAATACAAAATCCGGTTGTAATTAAAAAAAAGATAACGATTGTTACTGGTCTCATGGTATAAATATTTTCTTATGTTTTGTCTTTTTGGTGCAGGAACAATCCCGATAGCTAAAATTACCACTACCGTCCGCGTCAGCAGAGTATTTTAGTAATTACCTGATGCGTCTGTTTTAAATACCCATAATCCACTTTCTTTTGGGCCATATCCCCAAACAGAACCTTTTCCTCCGGTCATAATGATTCCATTATCATTAGTTGGCTTTACGTCACAACCGATCCAGATATAATCCATATATTCAGGTTCGTATGTTTTTCTCCATACAACTTCACCTCCCTGGTCTAGCTTTACCAGTAATGCACTCATTGGACTGTATCCATTACCACCTGAAAAAATAAATCCGCCATCTTTAGTCTGGTCTATACTGTATGCATAAGTTTTAAAACCATCCCATAAGAATGATTTATCCCATAATAAATTTCCCTCAGAATCAATTTTAATGACCCTTGACTCTTCAATATCCCGAACACCCATACTTGTTCCACAAAAAATAAAACCCTTGTCAACAGTTGGTTTTATCTGCCTGGCAAATGCATAAGCCTTATCGGTATAAGTCTTCCTCCATAAAATTTCCCCTTCATCATTTATCTTTAATAACAATTAATGGAGATAATTTTTCCGATATTAAATGGAGAAATTCCGTTTACGCAGGTACTAAGATTGCTGAAATAATTGAGGCTTCAGATAAGCGATTATTCTCGTAGTTTGAAATTGAACAGGCAGAGTGGATTGGAGCAACCTTAAATTGAAGCAAGCCCTCCGTTGCTGTGTGGGGTCAATGACGCCAGTCACATTAAATTGTTAGCAGAATCAGGTGCCGGGCGAACATTTTTGCGGGAAATTGTCCTTCTTTATCTGGAATGGAAACAAATAGATCTCTTTTAACATTTTTTTGCATAATAACAGGTAACAAAATTGAGGTATTTCCTATTATGCAGTGACTCCGCATAATCATTTGTAACGGGGTTAGGTTAATTAAACCCGGATTGGGGAATCCGGGTTTTTTTATTTTTTCAAAACCCTTCGGTAAACTCCAATAATACCATATTGAAGAGATGGGGGGAAGGGAGAAGGGGAGAGTGGGAGACAGGAGCGAGGTCTGAAGAATAAGGTGTTTTACCGGATTATTTAAGCCTTACAATTATGGAATCACAGGTATAGGCAGCAAAGATGCCGAGACCGCCTTTAATATTTGAATAGATGGGTGATGCTTCAGTGAACGGATCCTCTCCTGAAACATAGTTTGCAACCGATTTATGGAAATCATAGTAGGGCTTGTCAGTGTTCAGGAGGTAGATCTTTATAAAAGCAGAATCAGAAGAGTTGCCCGGAGAATTGAAGATGTTCAGGCGGACCGTCGTTCTTTTTCCATCGATTCCCACGTCGTTGAAATAGCTTTTTTTGGGATCCAGCAGGTTCTGAAATTCTGCACGTGGAGGAGTATTATGCGCACGGTAATGGATGCGTTCGCAAAGCAGTGCATAATAGTTTTCTTCCCCGGGTATATCGGTGAATGAAACCTCCCCCTGCAGGTACGAATAACCAGGATCATATTGAGAATAGACCCTGAGAGTATCAAATGCCGGTGAGAGGTTCTTTTTTTGCGGGACGGTGCATGAAGACTCTGCATAAAGCCCGCTTTCATCCGAGACTTTAAGCGTATATGTTTTTCCTTCTTCAACAGCCAGCTCGGCTGACGTAAAAACAAAGCCCGCAAATATCGAATCCGCGGCGCCCATTATATCGTACTTCCGGAAAATTGGCCTTAGCGAGATCTCTTTGCCGCCATCAGACAAACTGCCTGTAATTTTACCGGGGTAAGGAGATTCGTCGGAGCCGACATAAAGGACCTGGTTCATCCCCACTGAGATGTAATGTGTTTCTTCATCCGGTGAAAGGAACCCGGAGATGACCAGCTTCCGTTTATATTCGGGAAATCTTAAAATGTCAACGTCTTTGGTGCAGGAACAGGTCGCTGCAAGAGTTATGAGCGCAAATATTTTAACGGCTGTTTTCATTGATCAGAATTTAAAGGAATATGTTACGGATGGTATTACCGGGAAGAGGCTTACCTGCTTAAGCCTGCCAAAATTGACGGCTTTACCTGATTGTGTGTCATTATAATAGAAGAAAGGGTTCTTGCGGTTGTATGCATTGTAAACCGATATCTCCCAGGTACGTTCGCCCCATTTCTTCTGCTTGTGAAATTGTATTCCGAGGTCCAGCCGGTGGTATGGCGCCATGCGGTAATTATTCTTTTCGCTCAAGTCGTTGTAAAAGCCCATTTCGTAAAAAGGTGGCCGGGAATAATATTGCCTCTCCGGGGGAACATATGTGCCGGGGAATTTCTCCATGATGAAGAAATCTGATCCCGGGATTGTCACGGCGTTCCCCGTACCGTAAACCCAGGCGCCGGACAATGTGATGCGGTCATTCAGCTTATAGATGCCAACCACGGAGATGTCGTGCCTGCGGTCGTACCTGGCATAGTACTTTTTCCCGAAATTGATCGAATCAAATTGCAGCTGCGTCCATGATAAAGTATAGCCGATCCATCCTGTAAGCCTGCCTGTTTTCTTCTGCAGAAGCAACTCGGCGCCATATGACCAGGCCCTGCCGGAGGTGACATTGTTTTCCCAGTCAATGGATGATGCTTCTGAAGGATCGCCTAAAGCAAGAAATGAGGCGCCTTCTTTATATGCGAGGACATCATTCATTTTTTTATAGTATCCTTCCAATGAAACTGAGAGATTGCGGTTACTGATATCTTTGACCAGGCCTATGGCGGCCTGCCGGGATTGCTGCGGCCTGATCCTGTCTGTTGTCGGCACCCACAGATCAGTGGGTAAACTGACTCCCGTATTCGAAATAAGATGGATGAACTGGTTCATGGAAGCCCAGGATCCTTTTATTGCCATATCGTTTTTCAGCCGCCAGGCTACGGAAAGCCTGGGTTCAATGAAATGGTACTGGTTTTTTGCGGTAAGGAAATGACTGAACCTGATCCCTGCATTCACTTTCAACGCCTGGAAGGGTTGCCAGGTGTCTTCGAGATATATTCCCGATTCAAGCCCGTCGGTATGTTTGATATCCGTTATGTATTTATCTTCTTTAATGTTTTCCTCCACATAGGCATAGGGATTGAACCTGTGGTTAATACTTAATATGCCGGCTTTGATCCAGTGGTTTGGAGAGGGTATATAATCAAGATCATATTTGAAAGCCAGGTCCCTTATGCCTGATTTGAACCCGGCAGTGTAATCCGTGCTGTCCACCATCACTTTAAACCTGTCGGTCATGCCAAAGGTGTAATTGCTGAAGACCAGGGAAGTGTTCGAGAACAATTTGTTCGTGAACAGGTGATTCCACCGGATGGTTGCAGTCGAATTACCCCAGTGGAAGCCGGCATTATCGATCCTGTCTGTCGACCTGGATTTTATATAAGCTTTGTCCTGTCCGAAATACCCGCTGAGGTATAATTTGTTGTTTCTTCCAAAATCATAGTTGACCTTGGCATTGAAATCATAAAAGTAATAACCCATTTTGTCACCTTTTAAAAATGGGTACACAAGCAGGTCAGCATAAGTCCTGCGTCCGGACAGCAATATTGATGACTTGTTCTTTTGCAAAGGTCCTTCCACGGTCAACCTGGATGAAATGAGCCCGATGCCGCCTTCCGTATGCCACTTTTCCTTATTGCCTTCCTTCATATTCATTTCAAGGACCGATGATAATCTACCTCCATACCTGGCAGGGAAGCCGCCTTTTGTAAGCTCCACGCTTTTCAGGGCATCTGCATTAAACAGGGAAAAGAATCCAAAAAGGTGACTGGCATTATATACGATGGCATCATCGAGAATTATAAGATTCTGGTCAGGGCCGCCGCCCCTGACATAAAGCCCGCTGCTGCCCTCAAACCCTTTTTGAACGCCCGGCATAAGCTGAAGCGCTTTCAGG
Organism: Bacteroidales bacterium; assembly: GCA_035299385.1. GTDB lineage: Bacteria > Bacteroidota > Bacteroidia > Bacteroidales > VadinHA17 > LD21. Next base: position 29,530 of record DATGWQ010000199.1, read on the forward strand.
ACATCTTTTTCCCCTAAAAGCTCAGGGATATCTTTAATCTGGTCAACGCGGAGCTTTAAAGCGCTCATTTGTGCCTTTTCACTCTCTTTTTCCTGCAGGTCCGCACTTATGATCACTTCCTGAAGCACCTGGTCCGGCTTCATTGTAATATTCATCTCAACGTCTTTAAGCAGGGTAATTTTCAAGGTCTCGGTACCATATCCTACATAAGAGACTTTAATGTTGACTGAATCCGATTCCGGGATGGTTATGGAATAGAATCCATAATTGTTCGTTGTCGTCCCGATTTTAAGATCAGGCAGGTAGATATTAACTCCGATAAGAGATTCGCTGCTCACAGCCTCTTT
>DATGWQ010000200.1:0-18944 GCA_035299385.1 Bacteroidales bacterium
AGCCAGTTCCTGGGAATGGAAAGAGGTGGGCTGATGTTCGACATCTCGGCAGTCGTTTACATAAACATGCTCTTCATCCTTCTGCATCTGCCGCCGTTCGATTTCCGGTATAATGCTGCATGGCAGAAGATACTGAAATACATTTTCTTCATTACAAACGGCATTGCAATTGCCATGAACGGAATGGATTTCGTTTATTATAAGTTCGTGGGAAAGAGGGCAACTGCGGATGTGTTTCAGACATTCAGCAATGAACAGCACATGGGGAAAATGTTCTTCAGGTTCATTACCGATTACTGGACAGCCACTCTGTTCACCATTTCTCTCTGGTTCCTGATGGTTTGGCTTTACGGCAGGATGAAAACAATTAAGCCCCAACCTGCGGGAAAACTAAGGAGGTTTGCTGCAGGGCTTCTCATGATTCCCGTAATTGCTGCACTTGTTATAGGTGCTGCGAGGGGAGGCTACAGGCATTCAACAAGGCCGATCACAATCAGCAATGCAGCCAGGTATGTAGATAATCCTGAAAATGTTGCGATCGTGCTTAACACCCCTTTCAGCCTTCTCAGGACATACGGCAAAAAACCTCTCACACGGTACAATTTTTTTAATGAGGAGCAGCTTAAAAAGATATATAATCCTGTTTATGTTCCGTCAGGAAGTCAGCCATTCAAAGCCGATAATGTCATAATCATCATTCTCGAAAGCTTCGCTCGCGAATACATCGGCTCATTGAATCCCGGCCTCGAAGGAGGAAAATATGAGGGTTACACACCATTCATAGACTCACTGGTGAGTGTCGGCCTTACATTTGACGTTTCTGTTTCAAACGGCAGGAAGTCAATTGATGCAATGCCTTCCATCCTGGCTTCCATACCTTCTCTCGAAACTCCCTATATCATTTCCCATTACGCAAACAACCAGATAAACGGTTTGCCCTGGCTTTTGAAAAAGAAGGGCTATTATTCTGCATTTTTTCATGGCGCGCCGAATGGCTCAATGGGTTTTGATTCATTCGCAAAGCTTGCCGGGTTCGATGATTACTTTGGACTGGACCAGTATCCCGATAAAAATGATTTTGACGGCATGTGGGGTGTGTGGGATGAACCATTTCTGAAATTCTATGCTTCAAAGCTGAATACTTTCAAACAGCCCTTCATGTCGGCTATTTTCACGGTTTCGTCGCATCATCCTTTTGAGGTCCCTGCAAAATACAGGGATCATTTCAAAAAAGGGCCGGCCCCGATAGTCGAAGTCGTCGGATATTCTGATTTTTCACTGAGGGAGTTTTTTCATGAGATCGAAAAGAGTGAATGGTTCGGCAACACTCTTTTCGTTATCACTGCAGATCATACAAATGAATCCATTCACAAGGAATTTCAGAATAACTTCGGCGTTTACAGCATCCCGATTATTTTCTACAAACCCGGAAGTGACCTCAGAGGCTTTAAGAACAGGATTGCACAGCAGATAGATATAATGCCGACGGTGCTCAGCATTCTCAACTACGATGAGTCATTTGTTGCATTCGGCAACAACCTGCTTGACAACCCGGAAGAATCATTCGCCTTCAATACGAATGGCAGCGAATACCATCTTTACATGAAAGATCATATTCTCGAATTGAATGAAATGAAACCAGCAGGACTTTATAATTTCAAAAAAGACATTTTCCTGAAGGACAATCTCCTGGGGAAAGAGCCGGAGCTTCAGCAGATGATGGAAGACAAGATTAAAGCTGTTGTCCAGACCTACAACAGCAGGCTTCTCGATAATAATATGGTAATTAAAAAATGACCTTTATGAAAAACAGACGTGAATTCCTCAAAACTGCTTCAGCCGGTGCCATTGCCGCAAGTGTACCGTCATTTTTGCCTGCCGCGGCTATGCCTGCAATGAAGGCAAAGCAGGCGCCAGGTTTTTCGCTGGGTATTGCAGGATACACTTTCGTGCGGCTCAGCATCGACAGGGCTATCGGGATAATGAAAAAGGCCGGCGTGAATAATCTTTCAATAAAGGATTTTCACCTGCCCTACAACAGCACGAAAGCCCAGATAGATGAGATCATCGGAAAATTCAAAAATGCCGGGCTGAATGTCTATGGTGTGGGAGTTGTCTATATGACCTCAAAAGATTTTGTTGACAAGGCTTTCGATTATGCAAGGATGGCAGGAGCTAACGTGATGATCTGCGCACCGAATTATGACTTGCTGCCTTATGTCAATGAAAAGGTGAAGTCGGTAGATTTCAAGCTTGCCATTCATAATCACGGTCCTGACAATCCGCTGTATCCCAATGCCACAGACATATGGAACCATATAAAAGACCTCGATCCGAAGATCGGGATCTGCATCGATATAGGACATACAACGCGTGACGGTGCAGACCCTGCAAAGGATATTTTAAAATACGGCTCAAGGATCTATGATGTTCACATCAAGGATGTTGATAAGGCATCCAGGGAGGGGAAAACCGTTGAAATGGGAAGGGGAATAATCAATATCCCATCAGTGATCGATGCATTGAAAAAGGTGAAGTTCACAGGAAGCTGCAGCCTTGAATTCGAAAAGGATGCCGAAGATCCTCTTCCGGGCGTGGCTGAATCTGTCGGTTACTGGAAAGGCGTTCTGGCTTGCAGATAATAAGATTTTGGATATTTGCAGGGGCACATGATTATGTGCCCCTGCGGTTCTTTTATCAATATTTCTTCAATAGATCCAGCAGTTCTGTATCCAGATGGTGCCCGTACCAGTCCGTGTATTTTATATCAGTCCGTCGTGAATCGAGGATGCCGAAGTCGCCCCTGAAATTCCAGAGAGCATAGCCGATGCCATTTGATGAAAGAATATCAATTACATCACCGAACCATGCAAGGAATACATTATGCGGAGTTTTGTTGTAGCACCCGCACTCGCCGCAATGGACACCTGTTCCCCTGTTTTTTAGCTCGATCCAGGGTTTGTAAAAATTTTCAAGCTGTTCGCGACCATAATATTTTCCGTCAATTGTTCCGGGCCACACAGGCATTGGTGCCTGTGAAGGATCCTTCCACACCCATGATGCCTGGTAATGTGAAACAAGCCCCGGCCAGTATCCCCTGCAGCTCTGGGCGATATTAAGGCTCTCAAGCTCTGGTATTACATTATTTCCTCCGCCATTGCCGTCTGCAACAATAAGCCTGTCAGGGGTTACCGAGCGGATCTCTTTTGAAGCGCCTTCAGCCACTTTCCTGTAAGTATCCCCTGGCACAGGTCCCTTCTTTGCATACTGATCATTCATATCCTCGATATAGGCGGGCTCGTTAAGGAGGTCGAAGCTCAGCTTCTCCGTTGGAATACCTGCATATCTCTTTGCCCACATTCCCCAATGGTAACTGAATGCATCCTGCGCCTCCTTGTCTTTCCAGAGATTGTATGGCTCATGAAAGCCTGCATTGATGCAATATCCAGGACCGCGGTGAAAATTCAGGCTAACGTGGAGTCCATGTCTGTTAGCTGAATCCACGAGAGAATCAATTTCATGCAGGACCGAATTGTCGAACTTGTAAATTTCTTCTTTTGTTATGTCGCGGCTGCGGTCGAATGAAAGATATCGCGGATAAGCCATCGGTATTCTCACGAAATTGAATCCCCAGTCTGCCATCCATTTCAGATCATCATCAGTGGTTTTCGAGGAAGATGGATTCCTTGGAGGAACAGGGTTGAAAAAATCAAGAAGATTGAAACCTTTCCATTTCGGAAGCTTGTTCTCAGTTGAGGCTGCCACCTTGAAAATGTCTTTTCCGGCCATAGCCATTCCGGCAGCTGCAAGAGAGGTATTTCTTACAAAAGTGCGGCGTGAGTGATTGTGGTTCATATTTGCTGTTTATGAATATAAATATACAAAAATTCGTAAGGGCACATAATTATGTGCCCCTCGCAGAACGGGTGATATATATTTCATAAGGGCATAATGATGTGACCGTACAATTATCTGTTATTCAAGACGTTTTCCGCAGTGCGGGCATACCTTTGTACCCTCTTTCCTGTCTTCCTTATTCCGGCTGCTGATCTTGTCTATAAATCCTGCGCTTATGATACCTGTTGGAAGAGCTATGAGGCCGATTCCGATTATTGCCACGATGGCGCTGATCACTTTTCCCGGGGTGGTCACCGGCGCCACATCGCCATATCCTAAAGGTGTCAGCGTTGAAACGGCCCACCAGAGCGATGAGAATATATTGCGGAATTTATCTGGCTGTACCGGATTCTCGACATAGTACATGAGGAAAGCCGATACGAGCAACAACAGTAATGAAATGAAGAATGTCATAATGAATTCCGACTTTTTCTCCCGTATCACATCCCAGATCATCTGGAGAGTGCGGTTATAGCGTGAGAGCTTGAATATCCGGAAAAACCTGAACAGCCTGAATATCCTTACGAACCGCAGATCGGCTTTTATAATATAAGGTATATAGAACGGAAGTATGGCAATAAGGTCAACCAGGCCGAAAAATGAAAACATGAATCTCAGGGCAGATCCCAGCTTTGTCCTGGCAGGATGGGTGAGCTCAGAAATATAAATTCTCAGAAGGTACTCGATGCTGAAGATAATTATGGAAAAAGCTTCGAAGATCCTTAGCAACAGTACCACTCGCGGCTCCAGGTTCCTGATTGTGTCAAGGCCAATGGCCAGGACATTAAGAAGTATAAGAGTGACAATGAAAAACTCGAAAATCCTGTTCGACACTGACCCTTCCTTTTCAAGGATATTGTAGATCTTTGCTTTCATAATCAATATGATGTACAGAATTCAGGAAGGGGAGGTCTCAATGATACAAAAAAAGGAGGGTTTTGTTTTGATTGAGCGCTGATCAGATTGACAAAAGTTGTATCTTACAGGATGGATTTTTAATATTTGGAAGAATGCTGAATGCAGTACAATGGATATCCAGGGTTGCATGCATGCTGTTCATCCTTTTCATAAGCATGTTTGCCTTTGATGTGTTCGATCAGGGTGCTGGTTTTTGGAGGACAACAGGAGCGTTGCTTTTACACCTGCTTCCTTCATTTGTAATGACAACAGTTCTGGTAATTTCATGGAAAAGACCGATGATCGGAAGCATTTTTTTCCTGATTTTAGCCATTTCATATATTGCATGGACATCACATGGCAAAACATATTTAATAATAGCCGTGCCCCTGCTGGTCATTTCGGCTCTTTTCCTGCTTAGCCACTGGTTGGATAAATCAGCCAAGAGATAACAATGCTGTCAGGGATACTTCACACCGGTCAGCTTTTCAGAGATATCCCATAATCTTTTAGCCAGAGCTTCATCATTGGCAAGAGCAGTCGATTTTGCGAGACCTGGTTTTCCGGTCCATTCATGATATCCCTGCGGACCATAATATTCGCCTCCTTTGACATCGGGATTTAAAGCTGCCATCAAGACAGGCATAGCGCCTTTTTCCGGTGAATGGGTGAGAAGTGCAGTTACCGGTTTGCCGAGCAGCATCACCAATTTTGGAATATGCCTCACCAGCTCGGTTACACTCACTCCCGGATGTGCGGCAGCAGCTTTGGTATGAAAGCCATTGCCAAGGATCCTCCTGTTCAGCTCAAATGCAAATACGAGGCAGGCAAGCTTGGATTGACCATAAGCGGACAGCGGTGAATACTTTCTTTTTTCCCAGTTCAGATCATCAAAGTCGATGGTTGCGTTCCTGTGGGCATTACTGGCAAGTGCGACAATTCTTGAAGCGGGTGTTTTTTCCAGCGTATCGAAGAGCAATCCCGTAAGGAGAAAATGTGACAGGTAATTGACACCGAATTGGCTTTCGAAGCCATCTTCCATTTTGCAATAAGGAGGGATCATTATTCCGGCATTGTTGACGAGAAGATCGAGACTCTTATATCTTGCAAGGTATGAGCCGGCAAATTTCCGTATGGAAACAAACCGCGACAGGTCCACAATCATTATCTCAAGATCCGCAAAGGGCTGCTCTTTCAAAATTTTCCCTTTTGCAGTTTGTGCCTTTTCAATGTCTCGGCATGCCATAATCACCTTCATGCCCGTCCTGGCAAGTCCTTTGGTGGTTTCAAAGCCCAAACCAGTATTTGCCCCGGTAACGATGGCAATTTTGCCATTCTGTGAAGGAACTTCTTCGATCCTGAATTCTGCCATTTGTCAGTCTTTAAAAGATCGGCAAAGATAGGCTTTTTCCCGTCGTTCAGCATCCTTCAAAAATTCATCATGGAGAAGAAGTAACGGTTCTTACAATGCCACGGTTTTTGCAGTCTCACGAATGGTGGGTTTACCCAGATTTCCACCAAAAGCTGCAGTTAATGCTCCGAGTACTAAAGCGATAAACGCCCATATAGCGGCTTTGGATACGGTCTCTGCCACTTGCTGCCCGGTTTCTTCGGCCTTTAATTTTAGCTGCTGTAATTGTGGCTTCATCTGCTGATACTCCTGGATGATAACATCTGCTGCACGGTTTGCATCCTGTGATGATAAAGAAGAATTATCTGCGACGGCCTGTACAACTTTTTCGCGGTCGACATCCGAATTAATTTTTCCATTTTCAATAAACACATCCTGAACAACAGCCATTAAATCAATATCAAATTCTTTCCCTTCAGACTGGCTTCCCATTCCTGTCACCTGGTTTTGGGAAAGAGCATCCTGAATTTTTCTGTTAATTCGATCCGTATCCAACTGTTTTGCCAAAGGGACAGCTTCAGAAACACCTTTTCCAACAACATTAAGGCTTTTTGATACTGCACCACCTATACCGCTTATAATTCCTCCGATTGCACTTGTCATTAAAGTAAAGGAGATAAGTGTATACAAACTCCATGAAAGTATGCCATGAAGTATTCCTGATGATTTATACGATAAATTTGTGAGTTTTGCAGCCGCATAGGCCCCGGCAAAAACAGCTATTATATTGCTGATAACCCACCAGATCAAGGCCCCTGTACCCAGGCCTTTCAGAGGCTGAGCTTCTTCCATGGGGTTAATTGATCCAATTCCAATTCCGATACCAAGCAGGCTGAGTAACATCAGCGTCATCAGCATGATCAATGTCCCGCCAAAGACAGCAGCCCATGAAACCCGGCTTATTTTAGTTTCCGGTATCTCCTTTAAATATGCAGTATCCCTTGATAATTCCATAACATTGTATTTATAGTTAATAATTGAAGATTTGCGTTCATAATTGGCACCTTAAGATAACATATTAATAATCTGATTGTTTCATCAGTGATTCATCGTTACCAATACATTTGTTGATTTTCAGAAGCAATGTATTTGATTGAAAACACTTATTATAAACACACTTGCCGGATTTTTGAGTCTTCAGAAATAAATTAAAAAAATCAATATTATTTTAGTTTCTGAAGACGCGTCAGCTGGCAGCAAACGGCGATTGAGATCGCATAAACAAGCTAAAGGCAAAAAGCAAACTTTCACCTGATTTTTTTGTAGTTAATGACATCCAAATCGTTGATTAAAATGTTCTTCAACTGTTTAGTCTATAAAAAGCCAGATTATGAAGAACAAAACTCTTATTACAGCAATTTTTATGCTTCTTTCTCTGATGAGCTTCGCTCAGAACAGTCAACGGGAAAACAGTGCTTTACCGCCTGTAGAAACCAAAGCACCAAACAGTAATTACAAACCTGCATTCATCGGACAGACAAGAGTTGCAGGCATAAAAACAACAACACCTTATAAGGTTGAAAAAATAGCAGAGAATCTTGGCGCTCCTTTTGCAATTGTACCGATGCCCGACGAAAGGCTCATGATAACCATTAAATCTGGATATATGGAAATTCATGATGCAAGCGGGAAGCTGATCAAAAAAATTACAGGATTACCAGATGTGGTCAAAGGAGGTCAGGGCGGGTTGCTGGATGTTGTGTTTGATCCTGATTTTGCCAGCAATAAAATGATGTACTGGAGCTATTCAGAGAAATACGAGCGTGGAAATGTAACAGCAGTTGCGAAAGGGAAACTGAACGAAGCGGACGGGAAAGCGGAAAATGTATCCGTTATATTCCGCGCCACTCCCGCCACGGATGGTCTTCTGCAATACGGTTCGCGGCTTGTGTTTGACAAATATGGGAATCTATTTGTAAGTATTGGTGAAAAATTTATGCCGGAATCCAGGGTGCAGGCGCAACAGCTGGATTCATATCTTGGGAAAATAGTAAGGATAACAACCGAAGGTAAACCTGCAGCGGGAAATCCGTTCCTAAATAAGTCAGGGGTTAAGCCTGAAATCTTTTCTTATGGGCATCGCAATCCTGATGGCCTGGACATTAATCCTGCAACGGGTGAATTATGGGAATCGGAATTCGGTCCCCGCGGTGGTGATGAAATAAATATTATACGCCAGGGAGTAAATTACGGCTGGCCCGTTATTACTTACGGAATAGATTACAGCGGGGAAAAAATGGGACAGGGTATTCAGCAGCAAAAAGGCATGGAACAGCCGGTTTATTATTGGGATCCTTCAATATCACCTTGCGGCATCTGCTTCTATAATGGCAATGCGATACCCGAATGGAAGAATAATTTATTTGTTGCTGCACTCAGTGGTCAGCATCTCGACAGGCTTATGATCAGGGACAACAAAATTGTGGGGGAGGAAAGATTAGTGGCAGAATATAAGCAACGCTTCCGGGATGTGGCATATCTGAACAATATGATCTATACTATTACTGATAACGGAGATATATACCGGATCAGCAAGAAGTAAATGCAAAAATCAGCCACAAAGAAACTCATAGAACACACGCTGTTTGCAGCAGGATTTGGTCCGTCTTTATCCCGGGAATTTTCGTATCAGTAAAATTATAGATACTTTTAAGGTTTTCGGTTAACTTTAATAAAAACCATAAGGATGAAAAGATTAAATCTCCTCTTCAGTGCAATAGTTGTGTCCACATTGTTATCCGGCGTATACGCCCAGGATTGGCCAAACTTCCTTGGTCCAAAAAGGAACAGCACGTCTCCCCAGAAAGGCATACTCCGTACCTGGCCTGCGAGCGGCCCTGAAGTCCTCTGGACGGCAAATGTCGGTCCCGGATACGGCGGACCTGTCATCAAGGCAGGCAAGGTTTATCTGCTCGACAGGGATGACAAGACAGGTGACATTATGAGGTGCTTCGATTTTAAAACAGGGACAGAGTTGTGGAGCTATAGTTATGATGCGCCAGGATCAATTCAATATCCTGGTTCAAGAAGTGTGCCTTCCATCGATGGCAACAGGATCTATTCCTGCGGTCCTTACGGAGACCTGTACTGCATCGATGTCAATACGCATAAACCGGTATGGAACAAGAACATCATGAAAGATTTTGGCGGAACAAAAATACCTGTCTGGGCGATGAGCCAGTGCCCGCTTGTTTACGGTAACCTGCTGATAGTGTCTTACTCGAAGGATCCTGACGCCGGGCTCGTTGCATATAACAAACTTACAGGTGAAGTCGTATGGAAGACGGAAGCTATTGGAAATGAAACTTATGCCAGCCCGTCTATTGCAAAGATCGCAGGAGAGGATCATCTTGTTATGGTATTTTCATCCACCAATACGTTTATGCACAAGGATGGTAATGTTTCCGGTGGCAAAATAATCGGTATGAAACCACAAACCGGGAAAGTTCTCTGGGAATACGATAACTGGGCGAATGTTATACAGATAGCCCCGGCCCTGGACGCCGGTGAAGGCAGGATCCTTGCAGTGGGAGGATATGACCTGGGAGCAGCAATGATTAAAGTCGAAAAAAAGGAGGATGGCAATTATACAGTAAAAGAGCTTTTCAGGCATAATGAATTCGGAGATCATACCAAACCGCCGATTTTGTATAATGGCTATTTCTATGGCCAGTTCTCGACCAACAGCAAACGCGATGGCCTCTGCTGCATGAGCATGGATGGGAAGGTCATGTGGAAAACAATGCGCAAGCCTTCATTCGATAAGGGCAGTATGATACTTGCTGACGGTCTGATACTGGCCACAGATGGCAACAAAACCCTTTATCTTATTCAGCCGGATCCTTCAGGATTCAAACCCATTGCTTCAGCCGAGATGCTTGATCCGGGTCAAAACTGGGGTCCCATGGCGCTGGTCAGCGGAAAATTACTGATACGTGACCAGGGGAAGCTTAAATGTCTTGTAGTTGCCCAATAGGGTTTTACCAAATAGTCTTTTGACTCGTAGGACTTTAAGTCAATAGTTCTTATCTTTGATTTTCATGATGTGAAACGCATTTTTTGGCAGACTGGTTTCATTTATTATATCGAATATACTTATGAAAAGTCAATCACTGATATTTGCAATGATCTTCCTTTCAGGATTTGCGACCGTTTCCGCCCAGGACTGGCCTCAGTACCTCGGACCAAACAGGAATGGAGTGTCTTCGCAGCAGAATATTGCAAGAGAATGGTCAGATAAAGGGCCTGAAGTATTGTGGAAAGTCGATCTGGGGATTGGCTTCGGTGGTAGTGTGATCAGGGAAGGGAAAGTTTATCTTCTCGACAGGGAAGATAAAACCGGGGATAAGCTGAGGTGCCTGGATCTGACAACGGGGAAGGAACTCTGGAGCTTTGCTTATGATGCTCCAGGTTCGGTGACGTATCCCGGATCGAGAAGCGTGCCCGCAATAGACGGTAACAGGATTTATACAGTCGGGCCCTATGGCCAGTTTTACTGTACCGACATCAATACTCATAAACCCTTATGGAATAAAAATATCTGGACTGATTTTGGAGGTGGTCAGATACCAAGATGGGCCATCACTCAGTGTCCTTTGGTATACGGTGATCTTGTAATTGTTGCTTCTCAGGCTCCCGGTGCAGGAGTGGTGGCATATAACAAGTTGAGCGGCAACGTGAAATGGTCGACCCCTTCCCTGGGACCCGTCGGTTATGTCAGCCCTTCACTGCTGAAAGTAGGGAATGAAAATCATGTTGTTATGATTACGGCATCTGCCGGCCGGGGACAAAGTGCAAACGGAGGCAAGGTAGTTGGCATGGATCCGTCAACAGGAAAAGTTTTATGGGAGTATCGAAACTGGCAGTGCGGAATTCCTGTGCCATCGGCTGTCGATGCCGGTGAGGGCAGGGCACTGATCACCGGTGGTTATGAAGCCGGGGCTGCCATGATAAAGATTGAAAGGAAAACTGATGGCTCATATAGCGTAGCCGAGCTCTTCAAGAACCAGGATTTTGGCGCTCACACGCAACCTCCTGTGCTTGTCGGAGGCAATTTTTATGCTCAATATTCAACAAACGAAAGAAAAGACGGACTGGTTTGCATGAGCATGGATGGAAAAGTGAATTGGAAAACCGGAAGATCGCCTTTGTTTGATAAGGGAGGCATGATATATGCAGATGGTATCTTGTTGGCAACAGATGGTGCAAAGAAGCTTTATCTTGTTCAGCCTGATGCAGTATCCTTCAAACCGCTGGCATCCGCAGATATACTCAATGGTGATAATGCATCACAGAACTGGGCTCCTCTCGCTTTGTCAGACGGAAAGCTCTTGATCCGCGACCAGAACCGGCTGATATGTATTAAAGTCGTTAAGTAGCCGGACTCAGAAGAATTTCAGGAACGTATTTAGGGTGTCACATGGCGGGCGCCCTTTTTCTATTTTCAAACTAAACGGGATGCAGATTGTTCTGTAAATGGGAAATTAGGTTGTGATTAATAATTTAAAGTTTTTGACCATGGAAAGGATATTGACAAAGACATGTTTTTTGCTTGCGGCCTTGTTGATTTCAGTTATGTCGTTCAGTCAGCAGGGGCAGATGAATTCAGGGAACAAAGCAAAGCCTGCCGATACAGGAACTAAAAATCAGCAGGGTCAGACCATGCAAAATCCTGCGGACAGTTCCGGACAGCAGATGGAGCTGAAAAGTCATAATGATGACTACAGACCGCAATTGCAACCAGGAGAATCATACCCGGTTGATCAGAACCTGGAGATCAATAAGGAAAATCTGATCAACTCGCTTAATGATCTCCCTGCAGGCATGGGTTCTCAGAATAGCCAGGATCAGGTAACGCCGGGAGCACAGGGCGGTGTTACACCGGGAATTCAGAATCAGGGAAATCCCTCCCAGAGCTCACAACCGGATCAGGGCAGTCAGTCTGTTCCCGGAAATACCATCCCTTCAGGTCAGGGTAGCCAGTCTGTTCCCGGAGACACTGCTTCAGGAAAGAATAAGCAGATTAATCCAGGGATAAATAATAACAACCTGGGAGTTCCTAATGACCAGGGAACCCGGAATCCTGCCAATATCAAGAAGGATAAGGTTAAACCTGAATAGCGCAATCAGCCTTTCGGTCGGACCCTTTCCTGCCGGAGGCTGCCTTGCAAGCAAAAACAAAAATGCCGCGACTGCGGCATTTTGTGTTTTAAGCCGTACGCTTATGTCAGCAAGCTGACAACGCTTCCGTCTTAAAACACAAAAGCCATCCTGGCGGATGGCTTTTTGTTTTTGCTTGCGGTGTGGACGGGACTCGAACCCGCGACCCTCGGCGTGACAGGCCGATATTCTAACCGACTGAACTACCACACCAGTCGTTAAATGTGGTGCAAAAATAAAGCATTTTTTAATTATCCCAAATTATTTCTTCCAAATAGTTTTTTCTTTTGAGTTCACTCCATAAAATAAATCCTGACAGATAGTGCAGGAATAAAACTGATTAAAATATAACGAATCAGGGAAATTATGTAATAATCAGCATCATGATTGAAGATACCTTTGCAAAAGTCTTCTCTCCCATAGAGATATTATTGTTTAAACAATTAATTTATTAAATAGATGAAAGAGAAATTTCTAAATATCAGGAGTCTGTTCTTAGTGCTGGTTGCAGGAACAATGCTGACAGCCTGCCAGAAGGATAAAGACAATACCACCAATGATCTGGTAGGAGTCTGGACTGCAGGAACAATAACGGCCGACACCCAGGTTGGCGGTAAGCCGCTTATACAGTATTTTACTGATCTTGGATACTCCGCTGCTGATGCACAATTGTATTCAAATCTTTTTACCACGACAATTCAGCAGGCTTTTTCGGGTCAGATCACCTTCAAGTCTGATAACACCTACACAACAAACTTCGGTGGTCAGAATGATTCAGGTACATGGACCCTCAGTCCCGACGGCAAGCAGCTGACCATCGATTCCAGTACAGATAATCCTTTTGTGCTGAACATAGAATCCCTGACTAAAAATCAGCTCGTGGTAAACTGGAATGAAACGGACAATGCAGATATTAACGGTGACAATACCCCCGAAAATATCACCGTCAAGCTTAGAATGACATTGACGAAATAATATCGGAAAAATGATTTTCTGGGAATATTATTTTGGTAGGCGTAGAGACAGGTCTCAGACCTGTCTCTGCATTTATTCATATATCCGTCTCTGAATCTAATTCATATAGATCGACCTGGTCCACTATTCATCCTCGAAATCCAGGTTGACAGGCACTTTCCGGGGAACCTCAAAATCGGGATATTTTTCAAGGTCTGCATCCGTCAGTGGGGTGTTCAGGCTTATTGTTGTTTTGAGTGTTGAATTGCTTACAGTCTCGAAGCTCACATTATCAAACCATGCTCTCTCATTTCCACGGAACATAAATCCAAAAAAGATCTCACAGTTATCGCCCACATCAAAAACGATTTCGTGCTTCATCCAGTTTCTCGAGGTTCTGATCCGCACTGCAGTATTTCCATAATCTGTGCTCATACGCTTGTTATAATCAGCAACTCTCACCCACATAAAAGCTGAATCACCGTAATTCGGCGACCGTATGTACCCTGTCATCCTGACCCTTTTGCCTGCAAGGTTCCTGTCGCTGAATGTCTGCAGAAGTGAACAGATGTCATAGTTGTTTTTTTCATCCCTTTGTATCCTCACACTGTTCATGCCTTTATATGTATATTTATTATCAATCTCAGCCTTGTAACCATGATTAAAGCCTGGCCAGAATTCCCATCCGTGAAATTCGATTTTCTGACAGAATGCATTTATACCAAGTGCCATAAGGGCTGACGCGGAAATTACTTTTAGTAGCATATGCCGACTTTTAATTATCAAATTTCACAATAAAATAGATCAAAGTCAATATTGAGGCTTCCTGTCTGCTCTGACAAAAAACCCGGATGTTTGTTTATTTTTATTAACTTTATTGAGAGAGATAATTCAAAGGATGAGGCCGGCAGTTTCTTTTATCCTTCTTTTTTTTTGCATTGGAAGTGCTGCACAGGTTTTTACCGATAGTAACCTGCCGATAGTCATAATTTCAACTGATGAAGGCGCAGCAATCCGCGACGAGCCAAAAATCCTTGCCAATATGAAGATTGTCTGGAGGGGACCGGGTCAGCGTACTTACGTATCAGATCAGAATGACTCTCTTTTTCTCAATTACAATGGCAGGATAGGAATTGAAATCAGGGGGTCCAGCTCCCAAACACTTCCTAAAAAGCAATATGGATTCTCAACTCTGAAATCCGACAATGTCAATAACAATAATGTAAGCCTGCTTCACCTGCCTGAAGAGAACGACTGGATACTTAACGGCCTGGGGTTTGACCCTTCCCTTATACGTGATTATCTCTGCTATAATCTTGCGAGGAGGATAGGCCAGTATGCCTCGCGCACTGCCTGGTGCGAAGTGATAATAAACGGCTCTTACAAGGGACTGTATGTGCTTGAAGAGAAAGTCAAGCAGGGTAGTGACAGGGTGGATGTGGTAAAAATTTCGACGCAGGATGTCTACTTCCCTGCGATCACAGGTGGTTATATTACCAAATCTGACAAGACTGACACTGGAGATCCTGTTGCCTGGTACATGTCAAATTACATCGGATTAAACAATGTCAACTTCATACACGTGCTGCCAAAACCGGAAGAAGTAACAGCATCACAAAATAACTATATCAGGAATGAGTTCATTAAGCTTGCCAGAGTTCTTGTTGAAGACAACGCTTCACTCATAACAGGGTATCCTTCCGTTATCGATGTGCGTTCCTTCCTCGATTATATGATCATCAATGAATATTCAGCGAATACCGATGCGTACCAGTTCAGCACATTTTTCCACAAGGACAGGAATGGGAAGCTAAGGGCAGGCCCGATATGGGATCAGAACCTTACATTCGGATTTGATCTTGCGATATGGGGTTTTGACAGGAGCAAATACGACAAATGGCAGTTTGCGAACGGCGACAATGAAGGCGCTTCATTCTGGAGGGACCTTTTTGACAACCGGGTTTTCCGGTGCCAGTTCAAAAAGAGATGGTTTGAACTTACTTCTGAGGGCCGTACATTGAATTACCAGGTTGTTGCATCGTATATCGATAGTATTGCGGACCACATCGGGGAAGCTGCGGTAAGGGAAGAAGCAACATGGCATACAGTGGGAAGCCTGGATGCACAAACCGGCAAGATCAAAAACTGGTTGCAGCAAAGAATCCCCTGGATAACAGCGCAACTCGATGCGTATTCATGCGATTATCCTGTTGTCCCTTCGCTTGTTATCACAAAGATCAATTACCATCCGCTGACAGGCGATCCGGAATTTATTGAAATTAAGAATACCGGCTCATCAACCGTTGACCTGACAGGTATTTGTTTCAGCAATCCGGGCCTGGTTTACCAGTTTCCTCCTCTCACCAGGGCTGAGCCTGGTGAATCAAAAGTAATAACCGGCAATCCTTCTGCTTTTGCTGCCAGGTACGGGTTCATTCCATTCGGACAATTCACAAGGTCACTTTCAAATACGGGGATGGAGCTGGTACTTTCGGATGGATACGGCAACACGATAGACAGGGTAAAATATTCTTCACTGGCTCCGTGGCCCTCGGTCTCAGCAAACGGAAGATACCTTGAACTCGCAGATCCGCTTTCCGACAATAATGATCCCGCCGGCTGGTTTGCTTCATCCGGCACGCTGGTATCTGTTGAAAAAACAAACGAATCGCGCCTGGATGTATTTCCGAATCCGGTAATCCGGTCTGCAACTGTCAGCTCAGTTTGCATTATCGATTACATTGAATTGACCGATGTCCGCGGAAACCAGCTCCTGACCATGTATCCGGGTTCAGCTGAAGTGGTTTTGGATATGGGCAATTTTGCCCCCGGGATTTATTTTCTAAGGATTGTTTCAGAAGGGAAAAGCACAATAATGAAAGTGGTCCGGGATTAATCCGTTTTTCTGAAGAAGCTGAAGTTGACCCCTCCATAATTCCTGTTCTCAAAAAAAGCTTTGTGTCGGCCGAAATTTATGTCACGGGGATGTTCCAGGATAAAAAACCCGTCATCTTTCAGTATGCCTGCGCGGAGCACCAGGTCAGGGAGCTCCGGCAACCAGGGCAGGTCGTATGGCGGATCCGCAAAGACAACATCATACTTTGTCCTGCAGGTCTTCAGGTACGTCCTGGCATCAATGTGTATGGTGCGTATGTTTTCGAAACCGATATCCCTGATTATACGGTTGATCCCTGCCAGGTGTTTCAAGTTTTTCTCGACAAGATGCACCAGGGCAGCGCCTCTTGAAGAAAACTCAAAGCTGATGCTGCCCGTTCCGCCAAAAAGATCAAGAACTTCAGCTTCACTGAAATCCAGGCGGTTTGCGAGGATGTTGAATAACCCTTCCCGGGCAAAATCAGTGGTGGGCCTTGCCTTCAGATCTGCCGGCGGCACAATTCTCCTTCCCCGGTATTTTCCTCCGATTATCCGCAATTGAATACACTGAATAGATTGATGAACCTGTGAAGTGAAATCTCACCAAAAACATAGCTGAAGGAAAAATTCCCCTTCGGCACGGCATATCTGATATCCGGAATGTACTCGGCAAGGGCCGATGACAGATCATCCTGCTTTTCGCAAAGCCCGCTCATGCAGATGGCTTCCTCCCGGTTTATTCCCAGTTTGCCGAAAGCATTAAGAACATAATATAAAATATCCGTAAAGCTCCTGTGCCTGAAAGTATTGCAGAATTGAAGCTGGTTGTCCCTGAAAATGATGAGGTTAAAAAATTCCTTTTCAATATGAATATGGATATAGCTGCCGTGAGCGCTTCGCCTTCCTTCGATGTTGTGCAGCAACGGCACGAGATGAACATACGGATGGACGACAGGATACAGGCTCCTGATGACCTCATGGATCGACACCGGCACACCGAAAACAATGAACATGTCGGGATCGGGAGTCCTGTTTGAAAGAATATCAAAATTATTATCCTTTCCCAGGTTCAGGGAAAAATATTCATCTTTTTTTGCAGGATCAAAAAGCGGTGCGGGAACAAGGGTGATCTTCGGTGATGGCAAGACTATCCTTGTCTTCCTGTAAGGCCTGGCAAGAAAATCGTCTTTGGATACGAATTCCTTTATAGTCTCTGAGTTGAAGTATTTGCCTGTTTCAGGCTCAGAAGACCTGACCAGCACAATTTTGTTTCTCAGGGTGTCCAGAAGGCAAAAAGCAAATCCCCCGGGACTCGCCTGGATGGCAAGCTCGTAATTTTCTGTCGAGTTGATGTCGAGAGTCTCATCGAAGAGTTCAAGAGATGTCATTCTTTCGTTAATTGCTCCTTCCTGCTGTATGACAGGAAGATTGTGTAAGTTTGCAAACAAAAATAAGAAAAAAAAATAAGCTTCCGCAGCCTGATGAGGGACACCATTATATATAACCAGCTTTGCAGGAATCTCGGGAATGTGCCGACAGGGGACCAGTCAGCTGCCCTGAAACTGCTGGCAGGTTACATATGCGAAAACAACAATGATGTTATATTTTTAATGACAGGCTATGCCGGCACCGGCAAAACAAGCCTCATCAGCTCCCTTGTAAAGACACTCGACCTCCTGAGGATGAAATCTGTCCTTCTTGCGCCCACAGGCCGTGCTGCAAAAGTGCTTGCATCATATGCCGGGAAGCAGGCTTTCACCATTCATAAAAAGATCTACAGGCAGAAATCCGCAAGGGATGGGATAGGTACCTTCGCACTTAACAAGAACCTGGTCAGGGATACATTTTTCATTGTCGATGAAGCATCGATGGTTTCCAATATCTCATCCGAATCATCGATCTTCGGGAGCGGGAGGCTGCTTGATGATCTTATCGAGTTTGTTTATTCAGGAACTGACTGCAAGCTTATACTCGTAGGGGATACCGCCCAGCTCCCCCCCGTGGGATCGGTTCTGAGCCCCGCCCTTAACTCTTCAAGCCTTGGGAATTATGGATTCGGCCTGAGGTCATGCGAGCTGAAACAGGTTTTGCGCCAAAGCGAATCCTCCGGCATTCTTATGAATGCTACCAGGATCAGGCATCAGATAGCCGAGAATGAGCTTTCAAAGCCAAGGATAGACCACAACCATTTCGACGACACTATTCGGCTCAGGGGAGAGGACCTCATTGAAGAGCTTTCCGCAGCATACGGTACCTGCGGTCTTGAAGGGACGATCGTTGTCGTGAATTCCAACAAGCAGGCAAACAAATACAACCAGGGGATCAGGAACAGGATTTTTTTCAGGGAAGAGGAGGTAAGCGCCGGCGACATACTGATGGTCGTCAAAAATAATTACCATATCCTGAAGGATGACGGGGAGGAGGAATCAGGCTTCATCGCCAATGGTGACATTTGTGAGATAAGAAGGATTCACGGATATGAAGAAAAGTATGGCTTCAGGTTTGCTGAGATGACATTATGGTTCAATGATTATGAAATGGAGCTTGAGACAAAGGTGATGCTGGATGTTCTTCAGCTCGACTCCCCGGCATTGCCACCTGATAAAAGCAAGGAATTCTTCATGGCCATTCTCGAGGACTACCAGCACCTGCAGACGCGGAAGAAGCAGTTCGATGCCGTAAGGGAGGACCCGTACTTCAATGCCCTGCAGGTGAAGTTTTCCTATGCCGTTACATGCCATAAAGCCCAGGG
>DATGWQ010000201.1:0-2078 GCA_035299385.1 Bacteroidales bacterium
AGGCATGCCGCGGCGCATCGCTCCAACTGAAATCGCCAGCGGTGGGTGAACTCAGGAATAAAATAAAGGCGCATAATGCAAGTAATAGAATAGCCAGATAATTTTCAGCTTTTTCATTTACAGTGAAGAACATGTTCGACCTTTTCAAAACCCATGGAGAGCACCTGCAGCAATCCGGCGCATCTACTTATCTTAAACAGATTAAGCCGGCCTTTCAGATAATTTCGAATACTAGGGCGTGTTCACAAATATGCGCAACGTCAGCAATTCCCGCTGCTCTAGAAATTTTAGTATAATCAGTGTATTATATATGAGGTCCAGGTAGATCTGGCATGGTATTTTGGCTTCAAATTCGATCGATTTTGGTGGCCATCATGGTAAAAGCAAACTTAGTTCCACAACCCACGAAGCCGTTGCAATTAAATGAACATTTCTCAGCACCGGCCTTGTTAGGTCAAATAAGGGAGGATTTTGGGAAGATTCCGGATCATCGTCATGGCGGTCAACAGTTTTCCTTGCAGGATGTGTTGATGTCAGGCTTGGCGGTGTTCGGACTGAAATATCCCTCGTTATTAAAGTTTGATGAGCAACGGCATGAAGTGCGGGTTCGAGCGAATTTAAAAAGTCTCTATGGTGTCTCGCAAGCCCCCTGTGATACCCAGTTGCGGCCGGTGTTGGATGGGGTCTCACCGACGGAGTTGCGAGCGCCTTTTATTCATCTTCACCAGCAATTACAACGGCGGGGAGTATTGGAAGGGTATCGGTATTTAGGTGGGTTTCTGGTCAACCTGGATGGGACGGGTCATTTTTCTTCTTCCAAGATCAGTTGTGCCGATTGCTGTGAAAAGCATCATCGGAAGGGTGAGGTCGAGTATTATCATCAATTAGTAGGAGCGGCGATCGTTCATCCCGATAAAGATCAAGTATTGCCTTTATTTCCTGAAGCGATTACGCGCCAAGATGGCGCGAGCAAAAATGATTGTGAAAGCAATGCCAGTAAAGGGCTATTACCAGCCCTGCGCGAAGCGTTTCCGTCATTACCGATGATCGTCGTGGAAGACAGCCTGTCGGCCGACGGTCCCCCTATTAAGTTATTGAAACAACTCAAGCATCATTACATCATTGTGGTGAAGCCGAGCGACCAGCCGGCGCTGTTCGAGGCGGTTAGGAAGCGGTTAACTAGCGGTGAGTATGAAGAATTCGAGGACGAGGGAAAGGATGGAATCGTCCGGGGCTATCGCTGGATGAACGGGCTGCCGTTCAATAAATCGCATCCCGATAGTCGGGTAAATTACCTGGATTATTGGGAAATTCGAGAGGGTAAAGAGTCTAAGTTTTCGTGGATAACGGATCTGAAACTACGCCGAGATAATGTTTATCGGGTGATGCGAGGAGGCCGAGGTCGGTGGAAGATTGAAAACGAGACGGTCAACACACTCAAGCATCAAGGCTATCAGTTAGAGCACAACTATGGACATGGCCAGAAGCATTTGACGACGGTGTTTGGGCTGCTGATGATGCTCGCCTTTCTCGTCGATCAGGTGCAAGAGCTGTGCTGTAATTTATTTCAAACGGCGCGGCAACAATTCCGTTCCAGGACCTCGTTATGGGACAAGCTAAAAAGGTTGTTTAAGGAGTATTTTGTGGTGAGTTGGGAAAATGTATGGTTAGCGATTATTTATGGACATAAGGGTGGTGTGCTGCAACCGGATACCTCATAATTCTCGGTAGGGTCCATAGTTGTTTTGATGACTGCGTGTGTTGAAAGAAAGTGGTTAAAATGAGAGCGGTTGATTATGGCTTCCAAGGAAGTCAGAGGTAGTTTTTGTCGTTATGATTCTTGTGTAATTACTGATCAATTAGCTACTGACGCCGGTGCATTAGAGCGGGAATTGCTAAGGTGCGAGCTTGCTCGCGAACAACGCCGGCTTGCCGGCGACCGCTTCATTCGCGAGCAAGCTCGCTCCTACGCAAGAGCGGGCGACTGGTTACGCCCGTTTCGAACAAGGAGATGTTTTCGATGTCGATCTGGTTGATTATCACTAGAGGAGTTGCCGTATGCCGATGAAAAACCCTCC
>DATGWQ010000202.1:0-3932 GCA_035299385.1 Bacteroidales bacterium
ATAACAAGCTCCGGGACTTAATTGAAGAAAAGAACTGCCCGACAATTGTTTACGTTTCCAGGACAAGAAAGGCTTACCTGCTGGCTGATGCCCTGAATAAAGATGGTTTCAATGCAAAACCTTACCATGGGAAAATGGATGTTAAGGAAAAAACTGAAAACCAGAATGCTTTTATTTCAGGGGAAGTTCAGATAATGGTTGCTACCTCCGCTTTCGGAATGGGAGTTGACAAGAAAGATATCGGAATGGTGGTCCATTATGAAATATCAGATTCACTGGAAAACTATGTCCAGGAAGCGGGCAGGGCCGGGAGAGATGAGCACATTACTGCGGATTGTTATGTTCTTTACAATGAGGATGACCTGGGAAAGCACTTTGCACTGCTTAACCAGACCAAGCTTAGCATCAAGGAGATAAAACAGGTCTGGAAGGCTATTAAGGAAATTACCAGGTTAAGGTTAACGGTATCAAATTCTGCATTGGAGATCGCCCGGAAAGCCGGCTGGGATGAAGGTATAACAGAAATTGAAACACGTGTTACAACAGCTATTGCAGCACTGGAGGAAGCAGGTTACCTGAAGCGGGGACAAAATGTACCGCGGATCTATGCAAACAGCATCCTGACCAAAAATGCACAGGACGCAATTGATAAAATCAACGCATCAGAGAGGTTCGATGAAAAGCAAAAGGTAAAAGCAATCCGAATCATCAAAAAACTGATCTCGAGTAAAAGCAAAAAGCAGGCTACCGATGAAGTTGCTGAATCCAGGGTTGATTATATATCCGATCATCTCGGGATTGTAAAAGAAGAAGTCATCAAAATAATCACTCTGCTCCGGGAAGAGAAAATCCTGGCTGATACAAAAGACCTCACAGCTTTCATTAAAAGAGGAGAATCTGTAAACAGGTCAAAATCAATCGTTGATACTTTCCGGCAAATAGAGGATTCATTTATCGCGCAGCTTGAAGAACCTGAAAGGACTTATCATCTCAAAGAAGTTAATGAGAAGATTATTGAAGAAGGCTGTAAGGATGCTACTCCCAATAAGCTGAAAACTGTTATCAATTTCTGGGCAATTAAGAACTGGATCAAAAGGCAAAATCCCGATCACTCAAAAAATCACGTTTGCATAGCGTGCGCCCAGCCTAAAAATGTCTTGCAGGAAAAATTAAAAAAGCGGCATGCACTTGCGAAATTCATCGTCGAATTACTTTATCAGAAAATCGATGATGAAACAGATAAAAATTCTGAGGAGGTATTGATAGAATTTTCAGTTATAGGGCTAAAGGAAGCATACGAAAAAAGCCCTGAACTGTTCAAATTTGAAATCAGTTCGGATGATATCGAAGACACATTATTCTACTTATCGAGAATTGAAGCAATCAAGATCGAAGGCGGGTTCCTTGTTGTCTATAATAAGATGACGATTGATAAGCTCGAACAGAACAACAGGGCACAGTATACTGCAGAGGATTACCATAAACTTGATCAGTTTTACAAAAATAAAGTACAGCAGATCCACATTGTCGGGGAGTATGCGAAGAAAATGGTTGAAGATTACAGGGGAGCGCTCCAGTTCGTGGAGGATTATTTTCAACTCAACTATTCGTCTTTTCTCAATAAATATTTTAAGGGAAGCCGCCAGGAAGAGATAAAAAGGAATCTGACACCTGCAAAGTTCCGGCAATTGTTCGGATCCTTATCGCCTGCACAATTGTCAATTATTAATGACAAGGAATCAAAATACATTGTAATTGCCGCGGGGCCTGGAAGCGGAAAGACAAGAGTATTGGTCCATAAGCTTGCTTCACTCCTTTTAATGGAAGACATCAAGCACGAACAGCTGCTGATGCTAACTTTCTCGGGAGCCGCGGCAACGGAATTCAAAAAAAGGCTTATCGGGCTTTATGGGAATGCAGCAAATTTTATCGAGATCAAAACATTTCATTCATACTGCTTCGATCTGCTGGGTAAGGTCGGCAGCCTGGAAAAGTCTGATATAATACTGAAGACCACAATTGAGAAAATAAGAAATCATGAAGTCGAGCAGAGCAGGATCTCGAAAATGGTTCTTGTGATCGATGAAGCTCAGGACATGGACGTTGATGAATATAATCTAATAAATGCCCTGATTGAAGAGAATGAAGACATGAGAGTGCTTGCTGTGGGCGATGATGATCAGAACATCTTTACCTGGAGGGGAGCTGATTCAGCTTACATGGAGAGATTTATTACGGAAAAGAATGCCAGGAAATATGAGCTCATCGACAATTTCAGAAGCAAAAGTAATTTAGTCTCATTTTCCAACCAGTTTGTCAGGACAATAAATCACAGGTTAAAAACTCTGCCCATAGTTGCGGCTGATAAAGAAAACGGAGTTCTCAAAGTTGTCAGATACCGTAACAATAACCTTATTGTACCAACTGTAAATGACATTATTTCAACTGAATTATCAGGTACAACATGCGTCCTGACTCAAACAAACAAGGAAGCGCTCAATATTACAGGCCTCCTGATAAGAAATGGATTCAGGGCGAAACTGATTCAAAGTAATGAGGGTTTCAATTTATATAACCTGCTTGAAGTTCGCTCTTTTATGGGGTTACTAAAATCAGGTGAGGACACACCATCAATCAGCGAGGAAAGCTGGGCAAGAAGCAAAACCGGATTGTTAAGGAAATTTGCCGGCAGTTCCAAAATCGAAATATGCAAAAACATCATCCGGGACTTTGAGTCCACTAATACAAGGATCAAATATTTTTCTGACCTGGAAGTATTTATACACGAATCAAGATTAGAAGATTTTCTCAGGGAAGACGGTGAGACAATTTTTGTATCAACAATACACAAGGCCAAGGGTAAAGAGTTTGACAACGTTTTTTTCATGCTTGAAAATTGTGACCTGTCAAAGGATGATAAGAAACGGGAGTTGTACGTTGCAATGACCAGGGCAAAGAATAATTTATCCATCCATTATAACGGAAGCATTTTCGACAATTTCCAAGCAGAAAACCTGACTTCAATTGTTGATGAAAACATCTACCAGACACCCAACAGGCTGACGATGCAATTATCTTTCTCACATGTATATCTGGGGTTTTTCGAAACGAGACAATACCAGATTAACCGGTTAATCCCCGGTGATAATTTAATTATTGTCAATGGGTGTTGCACTAATACAAAGGGAGAGGAAGTTTTAAGGTTCTCCAAAGAGTTTCATGAAACAATGGAAGGATTGAAACAGTCTGGTTATTTTTTAAAAAGTGCGAATGTAAACTTCATTATTTACTGGAAAGATCCTGATAAAGAGAGAGAATTCAAGATTATACTGCCGGAAGTTAGTTTTGAAAAGCAAAGTTAGATTCTGGACAGATATTTTTCACTTGATCCACCTCAGGGTGGATTTTTTTATTGCTACCAGAGCTTTACATTTACAATAGGGACAACAAAGAAAAAAATAAATAAATTTGATTCAGCTTTCGCGGAATTATGGATTCCTGGTCAAGAATAGAAGTAGAAATCATAGTGGCCGACTATTTTGACATGCTTGTCAAAGAGTTAAAAAGTATCCCATACAAGAAAGCTGAACATCGAAGGAAGATTTCACCCTTACTCCAGAATAGATCAGAAGGTTCGATTGAATTCAAGCATCAAAACATAAGTGCAGTTATGATAAGTCTGGGCAGACCATATATAATTGGCTATCTGCCAAGATATAATTTCCAAAGCTTATTAGAGGATGAGGTGATAGACTACCTGGCTCGTCACTCAGAAGTTGAATCTTATTTTCAACAGTTCGTCAATAAAGAGATAATTAAAAAACAACCAAAAATTGATTTTGCAAAAATGGTCGTTCCTCCTCCCAATAATATTTCTGTTACGGAACCAAAACCAATATTCAATAGCAGGGGTGTGATTAAGATTAACTATC
>DATGWQ010000203.1:0-6212 GCA_035299385.1 Bacteroidales bacterium
GAAGGAGAACCCGGCATAAAGTCCCACGCCTCCCAATGTGGGGATCTCGCGCTTATGGATCTTCCTTGTTCCCGGCCTGTCGGTCAGGTGGCGTATTGAAGTCACCTTCACCACGATCGGTATGGCAAACCACGAGATGAAGGCGGAGATCACCAGTGCGATCAGCACTGCGTTCTTTTCATTCAATAATATTGATTCCATGTTATTGGAGAATTAATTACTTAATTTCTCCCCTTTATAGGCTTTCCCCAAAGCCTGGATTTTTTCTTTTTATTTTGTCTCAACTTTCTTTTGATAGCAAAAGAAAGGTTGCAAAGAAAAGCTACCCAAAAAGTACAACCTCTGCCTTTTTGCTTCTAATGCCTTTGGCCTATGCGCCGGCAAAAAGCCAGCGGTTCGCGCCTTTTTGGGGTTTGCAGCCGCACTTCCTAAAGTATAGAATTTGTATAATACAAGATTTTATTTCAATCACTCTCAACGCTCTACGCTCAACGCTATTTTCAGTTGCAGCCGCACTCTCTAAAGTAGATGATTCACTATGTTCGTTGTGAGAACTGGCATGTGCGTTGGGATTCCCCTCCCCGGAGGGGGCAGGGGTGGGTTTCTTGTGTCTCCCGAGTCGGGATCTACGCTGCGCTTCGATTTGCGTGAACCATTCTAACCGTCCGACCTCATCCCCGCAATCACACGAACTCACCCCCTCGTTCCCCCTCTCTGCTATCGCATAGAGGGGGATGCCTACGACCGATGCTCACTGAGCGAAGTCGAAGTGAGCAAAATCGAAGTGTGTCTCACCCTCATGCCCACAAGGTCTTTTGCGTTCTTTGCGTCTTAACCTTTGCGTGCTTTGCGTTAAACTCTTTGGATTTCCTCTCTGTGTTCTCTGTGCTGCTCTGTGCACCTCTGTGTAACTTAAGCTCCCTCGCTCCTCACACAAAGCCCTCCATCAGGAAGTTTCTGATATTTTTATGTACAATCCCCTCACTGGTATTTCTTGACTTCTTATCGGTTGTTACAACAAACTTGGGATAGTTGTCCCCGATCTCCAGGAGATTGCCAAACTCACGTTTGAAGGTAGCATCATTATCGGTTGAAAGGGCGACCTGGACATAGATCTTTTCATTGTCCTTTATAGCAATAAAATCAGTCTCATGATCTTTCTTCCATCCGGTCATTACATCATATCCCCTGAAAAGCAATTCATTATAAACCACGTTCTCAAGTATTTTTGCCCTATCCCCTGGTTTATAACCGATAATTGCATTACGGATACCCATATCCTCAAAATAATATTTCTCACCCGTTTCAAAGATCCGTTTCCCCTGTATATCATATCTGAGCACCCGGTTGACAAGAAATGCATCTTTGAGGTAGCCTGTATATGACTGTACCTGGTTATGAGGGATCATCACCTTTTGCGACTTGAGGAAATCGCTTATGCTTTTTGATGAAAACAGCGATCCTGTGTTATCAGCTAAAAAGCGGACAAGCTGCTCAAGAAAATAAGTATTACGCAAATTATATCTTGACACAACATCGCGGTAGATGATCGTATTATAAATGTTCTGCAGGTATTCAAAGGCAATCTGTTCTGTCAGCCTGAGATGTGCGAGGAAAGGAAGGCCACCATAAAGAAAAAAACGTTCGAGGTTTTCTTCAGTGTCTTTGTATTTATGAAAATGCAGAAATTCGGAATAAGAGAGACTGTAGATCCTGTTTTCCACCGTCCTGCCGCCAAGAAACGTTGCAAACTCTCCCGACAACAACTTTGCATTGCTGCCGGTTATGTAAATGTCATTATTATGATCAAGAAGCAAAGATCTGACTGCTTTTTCAAATCCGGCAACCTCCTGTATCTCATCAATGAAGATAAAATTTATTTTACCATCGGCTGATTGGCTTTTAATATGTTTTACTAAATCGGCCGGGGTTTGGATGAAGTCGAACTGAATATCTTCTTTGTTGATATAAATAATGTTCGCTTCCTTATCCTCCTTCAGAATTCTCCTGATAAGCTGAAACAACATATAGCTTTTACCGACCCTGCGCTGACCTGTCAGGACTTTAATGACAGGCTTGCGTATAAAAGGTTCAATCCGGGAAGTATACGTTTCCCTTTCAATAATATTTTCCGGAAGGATAAGATCTTTCACCTGTAAATATATTTACAACTATTGTAAATATAGTAAATGTTTAAATTATATTTTAAACTTTCTATCAGTTCTTTACGATGTGCGCGATGGGCGAGGGGTGCCTACGTAATAAGGTATACTGATCGCTTTACGCTTTACGCTCTACGCTCTACGCTTTTTCCCCATGCCCCATGCTCCATGCAATTACAGAGGCGTCAGGCGTCAGGCGTCGGGCGTCAGGTGGGTTTCTTTACGCTTTACGCTTTACGCTCTACGCTTTATATCCAGGACACTCCGATTTATCCTGTTGACAGAAATATTTTACCATATGACATTCCTGCTTAACCTTAAGACACCAGGAATTAACCTGAAGACATCTGGTCTATACTCCGGGACAGGGTTGATCAGCTTATAGTCGAAATTATATATCCAAAAGACATCAGAATTTTACACCGGGACCTGCTGATTTGACTAGCTGACAGCAGATAATGACTCATTGACACTGAATTTTAACTCGCGTTTCCTGAAATATATCCTGGAGATGTTTCGGAATTGCTCGGAGGCGGGACCATAGACAGCTTTTATGTAGCTCTTTACAAGCTGTGCGGTATCTGTAAGCCCGTTGCAGGGACCATAAAGCATCTGGTCCCTCTTTGCCCTCGCCCTGTAGAGAGCAGAATACGCATGCATGACATTGCTATTGCTTTCCTCGAGCTTCTGTAAATAAATGCTGAGCGTCTCAACAGTAAGTTCCTTCTCGTTTGGTGAATAGTTCTTTATGTTTTTGAGAAAGAGAATGAGATTCCTGAAATGATCGATCCTCATATCATAACCGAGGTGAGAGACTGAAATCTCTTTATGCTCTTTCCCGTTCAGCTTATCCTCTTCCACCTGCTCCTTTGTCCTTTTTGGCTTAAGCCGCTTGCCCCTGAGCAACCTGATAAACGATCTGCCGTTATCCAGCATCCTGCTGTCTATGCCTGTGATGCTTGCTGAATTGATAACCCTTGTTGCCATTTTGGCCAGGGGGTTAAACTCATGTTTCCTGTCTCCCACTGCTCGTTTCCATGCCAGGTATGCCGAGCTCCACTCATTGAATGCTTCAGTGCATTTTTTATGAAGCAGCTTTAAGGAGTCAATCGTCAATGTATCATTTGAAGGATTATACCTGCTTCCAAGAGATTCAGCGGATTTGATAAGATTATCGAAAGAAGCCAGGTTTATTATGTGACCGGTTTCGGGATGATGTGTCATTTTAATGTGAATGTATGATCATGATAGTAAACTTCTACCCTTTTGCCTGACGCCTGTCGCCTGATGCCTGATGCCTTTCTTACCGATCACCGATTATCGAAGCGTAGCGGAGATCCTGACCGACTGGAAGGAGCGTCAGGACTGATTACCGATTACCTCTTTCTCAACGCTCTCCCCCTTGCCCCTTGCCCCATGCTCCATGCTATTACAAGAGGTGTCAGGCGTCAGGTGTCTTTACGCTCTACACTTTCACCCGGACCCGGGAAAGTGATGATATCAGCTCTTTCATAAGCCTGCTTCAGCTCTAATAGAGGAACCCAAACAACCACAAAGGAATTTTATTCCTGTTACCATATTCAATATCGTCCGATGCGATAAAACTATTTGCAGTATCCGGTAGTTGCCTGTTGCTTTTGTTTCTTCCCCCGATTTCGAACAACAAGCTGCCGTCAACAAGAAAATCGCCTTTTTCGGGGTAAGTTATCTTATGATCAAATGAGAGCTGATTGACAAAGAATGTCTCCCTGAGGCTTCCGGGGTCAGGCTTGTCAGAATTGACGGCAAAAGCAATATTGCTGTTTTCGAGAAGAATCTTGTCGGGTTTCTGAAGGCGGGTTATACCCGCAGTATTGCGGTAAATATTTTTGATAAGGCCCGCATCATTCATCCAGGAGAGGTAAAGAACAAAAGTATTCCTGTTTATACCGGTTCTTTCGCTGAGCTTGCTGATGTTTGGAATGAAAGGAGCTGATTCTGCTATTATAAGAAGCATCTGCTTAAGACGGTTGACATAAACAGGATCCACCCCCTTTAACATCGGAAGCTCTATCTCAATTATCATATTAATGACTTCTCCAAGCCGGATATGATAAAGCTCAGGGACTTCTTTATAATAAGGATAGTATCCATTACTGATGTAAGACGGAAAATACCTGAGAGGTTTCACTTCATCAACAATTTCTTTCGACAGCTTAAGATGCTTGCTGAGAATATCAGCCAGGGATATAACAGGTAGATCCAATCCGGTTTCAAAGTTGATGTATTCCCTGAATGACAAGCCCTGCATCCTGTATACAACGGCCCGCCTGCTGAGGTCCGCACCTGCGCTTAATATTTCAAGGAGTGAAGAACCTGTAAATACAATTTTCAGTTCAGGCAGGTCATCATATATATTCTTTAACTCCCTCGACCATTCAGGGTATTTGTGGACTTCATCGAGGAAAAGAATTTTGCCGCCCTGCTTTACGAATCTGTCTGCCAGATCCGAAAGCCTGTTTTCGGAAAACCATATGTCGTCGAGGCTTACATAAAGCGCTGAAGGATCGAATTCGTGAAATTTCCTGATATACTGCAGTAAGAGAGTTGTCTTGCCAACGCCTCTTGCTCCTTTGATTCCGATCATCCTTGCATCCCAGTTTATCCGATCCATAAAACTGCGGACAAAAGAAAGAGGTACTGCAGATAGTTTCTTACGATACTTTTCAATAAGCCTTTCCATAATTGCTTACTCTATTAAGCAAATTTAACATTTTATTGCTTAATAAACAATGCAAATTGCGACCTTTCCCCCTCACGCCTCACGCCTCATCCCTCATTCCTCTGCCTTTCCCAGGTGTCAGGCGTCAGGTGTCAGGTGTCAGGTGGCTTTCTCTACCGATTACCGATTACCTTTCTTTACGCTTTACGCTCTACGCTCTACGCTTCTCCCTCACTCCTCACTCCTCACCCCTCACCCCTTACCCCTCACCAAGGCGTCAGGTGTCAGGTGTCAGGCGGATTTCTTCACCGATTACCGATTATCGAAGCGTAGCGGATCAAAGATACTGACCGACTGAAAGGAGCGTCAGTAGATCCTGACCGACTGGAAGGAGCGTCAGGACCGATTACCGATTACCTTCCTACCGATTACCGATTACCGATTACCTCGTTCACGCTTTAACTCGTGGAAGGAAAAAACCCTTTATGCAATCTGGATTTATAATACATATTTGTATATGTGCTTTCTCATAGAAAGCAGCTCCAGGATAGATTGGATCCCCCTCAAAAAAAGCAGCCCTTACAGAATCAAATGGTTTTTGACCCTGTTCTTTCAGGAAACTGTGAGTATATTCTATTATTGCGCAATCCAGATACCTGAGAGTACGGTCATGACCTTTAGATTTTGGATGATCAATGTTTTCAGGAATCGGTTTTTTAAGTCTTTCAGCTTCCGACTTGAACAGATTAAAACAATATCGTAAAAGTTCAATATTTGAAGAGTCGAGGAGATCGAGACACCGCCTCAGTTCAAGAACTGCTCCAATTGAAAATGGTTCTTTAATCTTACCAGCTTTATGCTTCAACTCAGCCCAATGCATTGCACGGGATGGATTGTTCTCCCAAAAATACATACCATGGCCAAGCCAGTCATATGACTCATGACTTGATCTGGTATATGACGGATCCGAAATCAGTTTGTCTGCTTCAGATCTGTCACATCCATGAAAACCAAGAATAAGATTAGCCCTGGTGGAGTACAATTGATAAGAGATTACTTTTGAGCTGGAATATAAATCTCTTTATAGGGATCTTTGAAGTTGCCTGACTTTGTGATTATTCCGGCATTTTCAAAAGTTTTAATAATTTCCTTTTTGCTCCTTTTCTTGTGGATAGCTTTCTTTACAATTACGATCAGTTTGTCAACTTCTTCAATACTCATAGTAAATATTTGAATGCTTTAGTTACAAGTTTAATCAAAATTACTCTTTATTTCTTATTTATGTGAGCAATGTTAAACTCTCCCGGAGGAAACAACAAATATATTAAATAAGTTCATCCTGCTTTCCT
>DATGWQ010000204.1:0-2769 GCA_035299385.1 Bacteroidales bacterium
CTGAACCCTCCAGCACAGGTAGATGCCGTCGCCTGCATTGCCGTGGCTAACACAGTTTTCGATTACAGGGTGATCAGATCCGGTCCCGGGATGGAACCCGAGCCCGGCGCCATTTTGGGCTTCACAGTTCCTTGCGGTCACATTTTCAGTTATCTGGAAGCTGAAAGTGTCACCGTTGAATTCATTGATGCTAACATTTTCGATCGTGCAGTCTTTGGTTTTATGAACATAGATCCCCCCGCCGCGGCATCCGTTGATAAGATCGTTGGTGGATTTGTTCCCTTCGATGACAAGGTCGGCGATCTTTACATTCTTCACGCCCACAGCCTCGATAATAGAGCAGCCGTTCGAGACGGTTCCGTTGAGCGATGATATGTAGTCGTTCACCGTGGGGTTGTCGAAATAGATCACATTATCCTGTATATCGGTGATAAGGGCGGTAGTCACAGCCCAGCCGTCATTATGCTTTTCATCGGAAAGCTGTATGCCCATTCCTTTCTTAAATCCCGAAGGATCCTTCACGACAGCCTTCACCATACCCCAGTCGGCATCAATGATGAAGCTTGTCCTGAAGCCGTCGCATTTGTGAAGAATGGTTCCCTTACCTGATCCGATGAGCGAGGTATTGTCGGGAATACGTATCGGCCCGATAACCTCGTACGTGCCGGGATTGAGCTTCACGACACCGCCTCCTCTTGATTTAAGGGCATCGAGGGCGATCTGTATGGCCCCTGAAGTATAGCCGGAAATGTCGGCCTGCGGTCCCCCGACAGTTATGGTGGTTGGAGCGGTTCGGATCTCGACCAGCCCGATGGACTGGGAGCTGGCAATGCTGCTGAAAGCAATGAGTACGAATAATAAGGAAAAGATTCTTTTCATGGCGGTATGTTTTTTCTAAAAATAGGAAAAAAAGTTACACGCTCTTGTTTGCCCCTCTAAATCCCCCCGCTGTTCTCCGCAGACCTCTCCCCCTGAATCCCCCTCCCGCTAAAGGGGAGGGGGACAATCGTGTACCTGAATTAAATTACATTAGAGATCCAGCCCCTCCCTTTCAGGGGAGGGGTTGGGGAGAGGTCGACTGATGGAACCACTCCTTTGCTACCAAAAAAAAGTTGGAGAAAAAAAGATAAATCACTGCACCACTATCAGCTTCCTGAAGTGAACAACTTCATCCCCCTTCTTAACATATGCAATGTATATCCCCTTGCCGAGGTTGATAGGAACAACCTGGCTGGCGGCTGCCGGGAGCGGTTTCTCCAGGCAGAGCTTCCCGCTGAAATCATATATCGCAAGCCGTCCCGAATCGCTTGCAGGCATGTTATTGACCGTAAGGGAATTTCTAACGGGATTGGCCGAAAATGAAATATTGTTGCTGTCGGTCGCAGGTGTTGTCACCGGAGGTTCCGGTGCAGCAACAGGAGGTGCAGGCTGGACAGGTTCAGTAACAGTGCCTGCTTCATAAACGACTGCACCGGCCTGCCATTTGCCGTTCTGCGCTGTAGTTGCGGGATCGGCCGTTCCCCATTTTGCGTTCAATGCCAGCCCGTCCTTCCATTCAGCGCCGAGATCCCTGCCAAAGTCAAGACGTTTTGAAGGAACGAAATTGACCAGGTCTTTAAATTCAGGGTTCATCACTACCGAATGGGCATCATAACCCATGGCCTGCCATTCGCTGAAGGTCTTCACGGATCCGTTCACTTTAAATCCCGGTGTTCCTGCTTCACACCAGTAAACGTTATAATCGCATTCCAGGCCTTCGAGGTTTTCGGCATTGTCGATCGTGATGGCCAGGGTCTGGTACTTCATGTAAAAGATGTTGTTGAAGATCTTTGTTCCGCGGGCAACGGAATGATTGCCATTGTCAGTGTTGGTGTAGATATCAAGCAGCGGCCTCCAGGTCTGGGAGGGCGTCCTCTCGGTATAGAACGTGTTGTTGAAGACGTTCACATTGCTCATGCCCTTGATGACCATCGCCACCGCGCCGTTCTTCACGATATTGTATGCAACACCGCCGCCTGTGTTGACCATGTTGTTCGAAGACTTCCTGATGATCCCCATCGGGACATCCTTAAGGTAATTGTATTTTGCTACCACATTCCTGTTGTGACCCGTGAACAGCCCGTGAGGGATCACCGTCATGTCGGACCCGCTCCAGCTGAGCCTGTTGCCGGTGATAACTGCACCGTCGAGGTTATTGTTTGTCGAAGCTGCACCCTCATCGCCGGCCTGCAGGAGGTAGCCATACCTGTTGACGGAAGTGATCGAGTTATTTTTGAAAACAAGGGTTGTCGGCTGGTCGCGGGCGATGTTCACGCCAAGCCAGGTGTCTTCGGAATTGG
Organism: Bacteroidales bacterium; assembly: GCA_035299385.1. Classification (GTDB taxonomy): domain Bacteria; phylum Bacteroidota; class Bacteroidia; order Bacteroidales; family VadinHA17; genus LD21. The sequence continues at coordinate 2,340 of DATGWQ010000204.1, forward strand.
TATAAGTCTGACCGCTTATCGTGAGCTTTGTCTGGGCATTGATTGTCATGGTAAAAACAACAAACAGGAGACAGAATCTTATTTTCATATGATATTTAGATTTTGACGAGTGATTAAAAAAATTGACTGTGATCCTGTAAAGCCAACGGTAAAATAATGATTTTGTTACATCAGGAGATTTTTTTAACCACGGAGTACACGGAGATTCACGGAGTTAAACACGGAGGAATTCTCAAAACTTTACACTGTAGCTTTACACTGTAGCTTTACACTGTACACTTTACACTGTACACTTTACGCTCTTCCTCCCTCACCTCACCACCACAATCTTCTGAACATGTTTATTTCCTGTCGTACCGAGTGTTACATTCAGTATGTACACGCCTGAGCTGAGCCTGACGTTTATCCTCTCTAAAAATGAAGTTTCAAG
>DATGWQ010000205.1:0-12186 GCA_035299385.1 Bacteroidales bacterium
TTAAGCAGGCAGTTTCGAGTTATTCAAGTGCATATGAAGTGCTGAAGGATCCAACCGTCCTGATGATGATCGCGAATGTCTACGACGAGGATCTTAAAAATGAGCAGAAAGCCCTCAGCTATTACAGGCAATTTGTGGCGATGTCAGGAAAAAGCGTCATGTCTCCTGTCTATATGGAATCTGTCAAAAAGCAAATAGACTACCTCGAAAGGAAGATCGCAGAAGAGAAAGCCAAAAAGGAGTACATCAATCAGAAGACCGGAACAAAGAAACAATAGTTTCTGAAGTGCGCTAGAGTGCACTATAGTATTTAGAGTACCTGACTCTACGGACTTTAGCGCACTTTAGGCACTTTTTGTGATATTTATCACAAATTTTTACTTAACATATCAGTGATCTTCGGCATGCTAATTGCTTTATTTTCATGTTAAAAGCAAAGGAGTAAAGAAAATGAAAACATTAAAATATCTATCAGCTGCAATGCTGGTCGTTTTTATGGCCGGCTTCTCATCGAAGGCATACTCACAGGAGTTTTTCCAGGACAGGGAACTGACCAAAAAAGAAAAGAAAGAGGCCAGAAAAACCCAGCTCTACGCAAATTTCAAGGCTATCGACACCCTGCTTCAGAATAAGACATTTGTTCTTGAAGCTCAGTATCTGCAGGACACCTACGGGAGCCAGGTGCCTGTAACTTCGAATCTTAATTTCATCAGGGTGGATCCGCAGAATGTCGTTATGCAGACAGGAACAAGCTCAGGAATGGGTTATAATGGTGTCGGTGGAGTTACCGCCGAAGGCTCATTGTCAAATTACAAGGTAAGTGCAGATGAAAAACATCTGAGCCACACAGTTACTTTTTCTACCATCACACAAATTGGTACCTATGACGTAAGGATGCTGGTGGGTGCGGATGCAACGGTGACGGCATCAATAACAGGGCTCTCGCGTGGACGGCTGACCTATCGCGGGAATCTCGTAGCTCCTTATAATTCAAGGGTATTTAAAGGCCAACGTACAAATTAACTGTTCAGTTCTCTCTGCTAAGATTTCATTGTATTAAAACGTAGAGACGCGTATTTTGCGCGTCTCTTTTTTTTGAAGCCCTGCTGCGCTAGAGCTTCGGAGGGCGAAGGTGGGACGTACTGGAATCGAACCAGTGACCTCATGCGTGTGAAGCATGCGCTCTGAACCAACTGAGCTAACGTCCCGTTTTGTTGACCCACCTGGGCTCGAACCAGGACTCTGCGGAACCAAAATCCGTCGTGTTGCCAATTACACCATGGGTCAGAAAGAGATGCAAAAGTAATCAAAAAAATTCTTTCTGCCACAAGGCCGCAATGTCACAAAGGTAAACTATGTCTAAATGATATGGATTGCACGGCACGTATTAGAAATAGCGCCAGCGGGGGAAAAGAAAGAGAAAATATCAAATGGTTAGAATATATTCTGATTAAACAGGGTCCTTTCATTTTCCTCCCATAACGTAGGATGTTCGTCGCTGAAACGTTTGATTATCTCCTTCATGATCGTGCTTCTCAGAAACTCGGATTTGTTTTTTATCCTGTACCTGTTGCAGTATATTCCGAGAGCTTTTGCTTCACGGCTGTTTAGCATCAATGAAAGCCTGTTTGTCCTTCGCAGCTTCTCTTCCTTGTATGTCGTATGCTTCACTCCTGTCTGAATTAGCGCTAATTTAACCATTACTCCTTTTTCTGTCATATTAAGTTTTTAACAACAGATTTCCTGATATTTGATAATCGTCTGAGTATTTGAATATTAAAGTATTGACAACTTGAACCGTCTTTATCATCGAATAAGAGCCCATCGCCTCAGTATTTAGTTGCAGCACTGTGGAATTAATTCAAAATGTTCTATCTTCGTGCCTTATTTCTGAAAACCTGAACATATCCCTCCCAAGCAGCATGAAGTACATCTTAAGAGTTCAGTTATTATCAATAATGTGTCTCATTCTGGCTTCAGGCCGGGTCTATTCTCAGGAAAAAGTCTGGTCTCTGCAGGACTGCATAAATTATGCACTTGAGAATAACATTCAGATCAAACAGCAGGACATACAGACAAGGTATCAGAAGAATGCCCTCGACCTTTCTAAATTCAGGCTGCTGCCTTCAGTAAACGGGTCAGCTTCACACAACTACTCGTTTGGCCGCGCCCTTGACCAGACTACCTACGAGTATACCGACAATCAAACCGTGCTTTCAGATAACTTTTACCTGGGAAGCAGCGTCATTCTTTTTAACGGCCTTCAGAATCAGAATAATATCAGGAAAAGCAAGTATGACCTTTTGTCCAGCGAGGAAGATTATAAGAGGATAAGGGACAATATCGCCCTCAATGTCGCTCTCGATTACCTGCAGGTACTGTTGAACAGAGAGCTTGTGACGGCTACTGAAAACCAGTTTGAAATAACACGTCAGCAGATTGAAAAAACAAGAAAGATGGTTGATGCAGGAAGCGTTGCACGCGGCAATCTCCTGCAGATCGAAGCCCAGGCTGCACAGGAAGAGCTTCAGCTGATCAATACCCGTAACCAGTACGACATATCTCTCCTGAATATCACCCAGCTTCTTGAACTTCCATCTCCCGAAGGCTTTTCTGTTATAGTTCCCGAGATTCCGCTTGACACCAATACCGTTATCCAGGGGAATGTCGGTGAAATTTATGAAACTGCGGTCTCGAACAGGCCAGAAGTTAAAAGCTCCGAATACCTCCTTACGTCAAGCGAGTATGAACTGAAGATTGCCCGCGGCGCACGCAGCCCGAAGCTTTCACTTAGCAATTCTTTCAGCACGGGATACTCGGATGTAAGAAGGAAAATCCTTGGATACGATGTTGCTAACGGCCCGATTTATGGAAAATACTCCTTTGCGGACCAGGTGAATGACAACATTAACTATGGAATCGGTTTTTCGCTGAATATACCTATCCTTAACGGATGGCAGGTTAACAAGAGTATCTCAAATGCAGTTCTTGGCGTGGAAAACAGCAGGTATGCCCTCGAAGCTTCCAAGAAACAGCTGTACAAGAATATTCAGCAGGCATATGCCGATGCTGCCGCAGCTTTGAAGAAATACAACGCAAGCCTTAAAGCAGTCACATCGACCCAGGAATCTTTCAGGTACACGGAGCAGAAGTTCAACGTGGGTTTGCTCACACCGCTTGATTACAATGCTGCCAAAACACAGCTCCTGAATGCGCAATCCGACATGTCACAGGCTAAGTATGAGTTCATCTTCAAAACCAAAGTTCTTGATTTCTATCGCGGTAAACCCCTGAATCTCAATCAACAATAATCCAAGCATTCATGAAACCCGCATGGTTAACACAAACAGATGAATTTTTTCTGCGGGTTCCGTCTGACCATAAAAATAAATTTATAACCAGATGAAAAACAGCAAGATCTTAAAATACCTCATCCCCGCAGTTGTTGTTCTGATCATTTTCGCAATTATCGGGAAAAAACAGGGCTGGTTCGGTAAGGCTGTGACCATAAAAGTAGCTGTCGAGGAAGTTCAGAAAAGGAACATCGTCGAAACGATAACCGCGAATGGAAAGATCCAGCCTGAAAAAGAGGTGAAGATAACTCCCGACGTCTCCGGGGAAATCGTGGAGCTTACCATAAAGGAAGGTGACCAGGTGAAAAAAGGTCAGCTCCTGCTCAGAATTAAACCGGATGTTTATATTTCACAGCGTGACCGTTCAATGGCTTCCATCAGCTCATCGAGGGCAAGGCTTGCGCAGTCGGAGGCGCAGTTCATGCAGGCAGGGCTTGCATTCAACAGGAGCAAACAGCTGTACCAGGAACAAACCATATCCAAGTCGGAATTTGAACAGGCTGAAGCATCCTATGCAGTCGCAAAATCAGAAGTTGATGCTGCAAAGTTTGCCGTTGTGAGCGCTGAAGCTTCACTGAAAGAAGCAAATGAGAACCTTACCAAGACATCCATATATGCCCCTATGTCAGGCACCGTATCGATGCTTCTTGTCGAGCTTGGAGAAAGGGTTGCCGGAACCAACCTCATGGCAGGAACAGAGATGCTCAGGGTGGCGGACCTCTCCAGGATGGAAGCACAGGTTGAAGTAAATGAGAATGACATTGTGAGAGTCAAGCTGGGAGACACAGCGCTGATCTCTGTCGATGCCTATCTTGACAGGAAATTCAAGGGCGTCGTAACTGAAATCGCCAATTCGGCAAAAACAACCGGCGTTTCGGCCGACCAGGTTACGAATTTCGATGTAAAAATACTTGTCCTTCCCGAATCCTACCGGGACATCGAGGAGAAAGAGGGAACAAATCCTTTCCGGCCGGGAATGTCAGCGACTGTGGACATCCAGACTCAATCCAAATCCGACATCATGGCTGTTCCGATACAGTCGGTAACCACACGGGTCGACACTTCAAAATTCAAAGCTGTAACGACCGACGAGGATATTCGGACCATAGTCTTTATTACTGATGGCAAGTATGCTCTCGCGAAGGATGTCAAAACCGGTATCCAGGACAACAGCTATATTGAAATTCTTTCGGGTGTGGAAGATAAAGAAAAGGTCATATCGGCACCTTTCAGCGCAATCAGCAAGAAGCTGTCCGACAGCACGCTCATTGAGATCGTAAACAAGAAAGACCTGTATTCTGTTGAATAACAAAGCCTGAATGTGAATGATATTGTGCCTTGAAACAGCAACGAATGTTTGTTCTGTTGCTCTCTGCAACAATGAAGGGACAGAGATGGTGAAGGAGAGCAGCGAACCAAAATCGCACGCCTCCACTCTTACAGTTCTGATCAATGAAATCCTTGTCGAATACGGTATCAGGCCCTCAGAGCTCGAAGCGATAGCCGTCAGCAAGGGGCCGGGATCGTATACCGGGCTGAGAATCGGGGTATCTGTTGCAAAAGGAATATGCTTCGCTTCAGGAGTGCCCCTGATCGGAATAGAAACACCGACAGCCATGTTCCACGGCTTCATTTCAGCCAGGAGGAGCAGCCTTCCTGACCCCTGCAGGGTTTATTATTCCCCGATGATCGATGCCAGGAGGATGGAAGTTTATTATGCAATATATGATTGTAAAGGCAACAAAATCAAAGATATTTCTGCCGGTATCCTGAACAGTGATATATTTGCAGGCGTAACCGGTCATCATCAGGTGATTGCATTTGGCGATGGTTCCTTCAAACTGAAGAACCTGCTTCCAACGGCTGATGTGTCGGTTGCGGATGATTTCAGGATGTCTGCAGCGCACCTGCAGATCCCTGCTGCTGAAGCCCTTAAGTCCGGGAAGTTTGAAGATGTTGCTTATTTTGAACCATTTTATCTTAAGGACTTCATTGCGACAAAGCAGGTAAAGAACATACTCGGAAAATGAACGGCATGAAATATGCCTGGCAATTTTGATGATGAAGAAACTGGTGTGTATATTTTTTGCTTTCCTTTTATTATCTGTGTACAGTCATGCCCAGGTAGTATCCTATAAACCCGGGGAAAAAATCAGGTATACAATACAGTACGGAATACTTACAGGAGGAAACGTCACACTCGAAATAACACGCGACACCCTTTTTAAAAAGGAAGTATGGCATTCCAGGCTCAGGGCAAGAACTACCGGTATAACAGATGCGCTTTACAGGGTGCTCGATGTTTATGAAAGCTATATAGACCCGGTTTCCCAGCTACCCGTTAAATCGATCAGAAATATAAGGGAGGGGCGATACAGGAAATATAACGAAGTGCTCTTTGACCATAAAACAAGAAGCGATTCGGCAATCCTCACCAGCGATCTTACAGGCGTGCATATAACAGAACCGGGTATTCATGACATACTTTCCTGCTTCTATTATTTCAGGAATAATAACCTGCCTGATCACGAGCTCAAAAAAGGTGAAATGATCACCATAATGACCTGGTTCACTGACGAGCTGTACCCGATCAGGTTAAAATACATGGGAAAGGATGAAGTGAAAATAAAAGGAGGAAAGATTACCTGTTACAAATTCAATCCTGTGACGGAAAAAGGAAGATTGTTCACAACAGAGGACGGTGTTTCATTCTGGTTCACGGCTGATAGAAATTATTTACCGGTTAAGATTCAATTTGATATCTTTGTCGGATCATTTACAGTTGAAATGACAAACTACGAAGGTCTTGTCTATCCGCTTGAATTTAAAAAGAAGTAAAATAAAAATCATTCAGAAAACACTAATTTATTTATGGCAACCACTGCAGATTTCAGAAATGGTCTGGTAATTGAATTCAACAACGACCTTTATACAATCGTACAGTTTCAGCATGTGAAACCGGGAAAAGGTCCTGCATTCGTCAGAACAAAACTTAAGAACATCAAAACAGGAAGGGTAATAGACAACACGTTCAACTCGGGAGTCAAGGTGAATGTGGCGAGAGTTGAAAGAAGACCTTACCAGTATCTTTACCGCGATGACATGGGATATTATTTCATGCATCTTGAAACATTTGAACAGATACATGTAAGCGAAGATCTCATCGATAACGCCGAATTTCTTATAGAGGGGCTGAATGTCGAGGTGCAGGTCCATGCAGACACTGAGACGATTCTCACAGTCGACCTTCCGCAGTTCGTAGTACTCGAGGTGGTCTATTCAGAACCCGGACTCAGGGGCGATACGGCGACAAACACCCTCAAGCAGGCCAAGGTTGCCAACGGCTCCACCATAATGGTCCCGCTCTTTATCAATGTCGGTGATAAGATCAGAATAGACACCGGATCCAAATCATACGTTGAGAGGGTAAAAGGATAACCATTTTCTTCGCCCCCCCCCGGGGTTGGGGTAAACGAAGAACCGGGAGCGAAGCGGAGTTCGACGAAGTCAAAATCAAAGTTAATAATAAGAGCTCCTGATGGCAGACAAGAAGGATCAGAAAGGCAAGTTAGAGAGTTTGAAGCAAACCCTTAAATGGCTTTTCGATATAGTCGATGCCATTAACGAGAACAAGCCTGTCGGTGATCTTCTTGCAACTTTCGAGGATATCCTCCGGAACCAGCTGAGCATTGGCAAGGTGATGATCTTCAAGGCATCGCCGAAATGGGAATGCATCCTTAACAACGGCTTCAATACCGACTGTGAAGTTCTGGCCGAGAGGGAGAACATCCAGGCTTACCTGAAGGAGATGAAGTCCTTCCAGTTTGCCCCTGCCTACCTGGGCCTCGAGGGTGTCGATATAATCATCCCCGCGATAAATTATGATGTCCCGATCGGGTTCGTCTTCATAGGAAACATCGAGGTGGAGGACAAAGGGCTAAGCCCGGTGGTGAAGCATCTCAACTTCATGCAGACCATATCCAGGATCATACTCTCTGCCATCGAGAACAAAAGGCTCATTGAAGAAAATCTGAAGCAGGCAGCCCTCCGCAAAGAGATGGAACTTGCTGCAAGGATGCAGAAGATGCTCATTCCCAACAATGAGATTATGCCCCAGACAGCAGATATTGATATCAATGGGTTCTATTTTCCCCATTATGAGGTCGGTGGTGATTATTACGATTGCATTAAGTTGTCGGCCACGAAAACAGGGTTCTGCATTGCTGATGTCTCGGGAAAGGGAATATCGGCTGCCATCCTGATGTCGAATTTCCAGGCAAGCTTCAGGGCTCTGATAACTGAGGAAATAGATCTTGCTGCACTCGTTCACAAGCTGAATTCGATAGTTCTCCTGAACGCCGCCGGCGAGAAGTTCATCACATTTTTTGTAGCGCGTTATGACCATATAACCGGAGAGCTGGAGTACATCAACGCAGCACATAACCCTCCCGTTTTCTTTGACACTGTCACAGGCGACATTATCCATCTGAAAGCTTCATGCGTGGGACTGGGCATGCTCGACGAGATACCAAGGATCACCAGGGCCGGGCTGATCGTTAAGGACTACTCGAAGATAATCTGTTATACCGATGGCCTTTCGGAGCTGAAAGGAGATGATGGCAAGGATATCGGTACAAGGGAGATCATCAGCCACGTAACGAACCTGAACCCTGTGGAGGACAACATAAGGGCTATGATCAAAGACCTTCACATCCCGGGAAATCCTTCGACTTTCGATGACATTTCAATACTGGCGGCGGATTTGAAAAAAGGAAACTAAAAGTTACACAGAGAACCACAGAGAACCACAGAGTTGCACAGAGATGGATTTGTGATTATGTGGTATCAATGTTCTGTTATTGACTATGCTCCTGATTAACCTACTTTTATAAGGAAATAGTTCTTTTTCCCTTTTTGGATTAGCAGGTATTTGCCGTTCAGCAGGTGGTCCTTCCCGATAATCATTTCAGCGTTATCGACTTTCTCCTTGTTGATGCTCAGGCCGCCCCCCTGGACAAGCCTCCTCAGCTCTCCTTTCGATGCGAATATCTGCGAGTGTTCCGCACAAAGGTCTGCAACAGTTGCTCCATTCTCAAGAATATTCCTGCTCACATCGAAAACAGGCACCCCCTCAAAAACTGAAAGGAAGGTGTTCTCATTCATCTTCCTGAGCGATTCATTTGTTCCCTTGCCGAAAAGGATCTGTGACGCCTCGACAGCACCCTCATATTCTTCCCTGGAATGCACCATTACGGTGATTTCCTCTGCAAGCTTTTTCTGAAGTATCCTTTCATGGGGTGCGGCATTGTGCTGAGCCATTACAGATTCGATCTCCTCTTTCCCGAGGATTGTGAATATTTTGATATACTTCGCGGCATCCTCATCAGACACATTCAGCCAGAACTGGTAAAACTGGTAAGGACTTGTCTTATCCGGATCGAGCCATACATTCCCTGATTCAGTCTTGCCGAATTTTGATCCGTCAGCTTTTGTAATCAGGGGACACGTCAATGCAAATGCCTCGCCTCCTGTTTTTCTCCTGATAAGTTCAGTGCCGGTAACAATATTCCCCCACTGGTCCGATCCGCCCATCTGCAGCCTGCAGTTAGTGGTACTGTAAAGGTGCAGAAAATCAGTTCCCTGCACCAGCTGGTACGAAAACTCGGTGAATGACATTCCTTCCTTTGCATCAGACCCGATCCTTTTCTTCACAGAATCTTTGGACATCATGTAATTGACTGTTAAATGCTTCCCTATATCCCTTATAAAACCCAGGAAAGAGTAATTTTTCATCCAGTCATAATTGTTGACCATCAGGGCATGGTTGGATCTTGCTTCCCCGAAATCGAGGAATCTTGCAAGCTGTTTTTTGATGGCTTCCTGGTTATTTCTTATCGTCTCCTCATCAAGCAGGTTTCTTTCTTCCGACTTGCCCGAAGGGTCGCCTATCATACCTGTTGCCCCGCCGATCAGCGCAATTGGAGTGTGTCCGGCCCTCTGAAAATGGACTAGAAGCATCACCTGTACCATATGGCCTATATGCAGGGAGTCTGCTGTGGGATCAAAGCCAATGTACCCGCTGATCTGTTCCCTGTTCAGCAATTCTTCCGTTCCCGGCATGATGTCGTGTATCATGCCACGCCATTTCAGTTCTTCGACAAAGTTCATAATGATAAAAATGAAGTGCAAATATAAGAATTTTACCCCCCTGCCCCCCTGAAGGGGGGTTATTTCAGAACTGAACGAAATTATTTATGTAATAAATATTCCCCCTTCAGGGGGAGTGCGCTGCCTGCGCGGCGAAAGGGGGTCATATCATCGGCTCCTCAGGCTTCTTTTTGAACCTGTCGAAGCTTTTGCTGAAACTGCCTTCCCCTATTATCGGGAAAAGCGCCGGTGCGATGTCTGATATTGGATTATAGAATGTGGATTTTTCAATTGTCTCATGCGGCAGGAAAGGCCTCTTTGAATCAATTACGTTCAGCACAACAAAGATGACACTCATGATGAGAATGGATTTCAACAGTCCGAAAGCGACACCCAGTATCCTGTTTACAAAACCAAGTGAAATGGAAGTTATTATTTTATCGGCGAGAATACCGATAAAGTGAATGCATACAACAATGATCAGGAATGTGATGATGAAAGCAATTATGCCGACATACTGGCCTGTCATATCAAAATAATCGTAAAGCTTCGCTGCCGTAAATGACGAGAACCTGATTGCTCCCCAGATCCCGAGAATGAGAGCGGCCAATGAGGCAAGCTCTTTTATGAAACCATTTATGAAACCCGTGATCATCGAAATCACCAGTACTATAATTATAGCAGCATCGATCCAGTTCATCAGTCTCTTATTTACCATAAAGATAAATATTTTTCAGGCTTGAAAGCATCTTGGTTTCCTCCTTCCCGGGACTGATCAAAACGTCCATGAACAAGCATTAATCATTTGTTATATGCCTGAAATGAATTATCTTTATATTTCTGTTTAGTTGATTTCCATTATTCCTTTTTTATTTGATGCTGACCCTTGCGGCAATAACTTTCTGGCCCTTCCTTTTATATGCCTCCGCTGTCCTCTTCGTAGTCGGAATTATGATAGGTTTATCATGGGTCCTCGGCGAAAGGCACAGGGAAAGGGATACTGACAAGCCCTATGAATCGGGTATGCCTCCCACCGGGGATGCCCGGCTGCGTTTCTCATCACATTTCTACCTCATCGCCATCTTTTTTGTGATCTTCGATCTCGATTCCGTCTTCATACTTGTCTGGGCCACATCATTCCGTGAGCTGGGATTCACCGGATATATAGCAATCCTGGTATTCATTGGAATTCTGATTGCCGTTCTCATATATGAAATCGGCATAAAGGCGCTTGACTTCGGCCCAAGCGGAAAATCAATTCTGAAAAACAGGAAAAAATTGTCCGAATGAACCTGAACAGCGGGAATGGCGATATTGAAAAATCTGTACTCCTGACAAGGCTCCAGGATATACTTGCATGGGGAAGAAAGAATTCACTCTGGCCTTTCAATTTCGGGCTTTCGTGCTGCTATGTGGAAATGGCAACCGCAATCACAAGCCGTTATGATATAGCACGTTTTGGCGGTGAAGTGATAAGAGGAACACCACGTGAAGCTGACCTGATGGTTATCGCCGGAACGGTGTTCATCAAAATGGCTCCGGTTATTAAACGATTGTATGAGCAGATGATGGCTCCCAGATGGGTGATCTCCATGGGATCGTGTGCTAATTCCGGCGGAATGTACGACATATACAGTGTTGTACAGGGAGTGGACAAATTCCTGCCGGTGGATGTCTATGTGCAGGGATGCCCTCCGCGGCCGGACACATTCCTGCAAGGCCTGCTCCTGCTGCGCGATCTGGCGGGAGATGAAAAAAGACCCCTGAGCTGGGTAGTGGGACCACAGGGGATAATTAAACCGGAAACACCGTCGTTACGCGATATAAATCAGCCCGGAAGGTCAGAAATGACAAGGCTTGAAAAACCGGATGCTGTCGAATAATCCTGTGATCAATTTATGAATGAAGCAGCTCTGCTCTCACAACTGAGAGAAAAATATGATGACAAAGTGATACTGTCAGTGCAGGAAACTGCCGACGAGGTACTCACATTGTGGGTCACGGAGCAGGGTATTGCTGAGCTGATGCATCATCTTAAGACCGGAATTGACAAGCCTTTCAAAATGTTGTTCGACCTTACTGCAATTGATGAAAGAAGAAGATCATTGAACTATAACGGACATCATGATTTCACACTTGTATACCACCTCACTTCATTAGACCGCAACCAGGACATCAGGTTGAAAGTGCCGCTCAGGGGAGAATATCCTTCAGCCAGAAGCGTGACATCCATATTCCCTTCGGCAAACTGGTATGAAAGGGAAGTTTACGATATGTTCGGCATCACATTTACCGGTCATCCAGACCTGAGGCGCATACTCCTGCCAAAATCCTGGAAGGGGCATCCTCTGAGAAAGGAATACGCTGCGAGGGCTACAGAATGGGGGCCGTATGTTCTCGATGAACAGATAAGGGAGATCTCAGAGGAAGAATACAGGTTCAGGCCGGAGGACTTTGGTTTACCGTCTCATACGGAAGAAACGGACTTTATGTTCCTCAACCTGGGGCCACAGCATCCGGGAACACATGGCTTATTGAGACTGATCGTCCAGCTCGACGGCGAGGACATTGTCAACGTTGTTCCTGATATCGGCTATCACCACCGCGGTGCTGAGAAGATGGGTGAGAGACAGACATGGCATTCATATATTCCATATACCGACAGGGTAGACTACCTGGGAGGCAC
>DATGWQ010000206.1:0-37255 GCA_035299385.1 Bacteroidales bacterium
TCATGTTAGCACACCCGTTGCCGAGATGCGTCGATAACACGGCGCCGTTCTCCACAGCAAGATCTATTTGCCGCGAATTTGCATTGGAATGACCGATTGCAACAATGATCCCTTCCGAGACACATTTTTTTATGAAATCCATGGCGCCTTCCATTTCGGGTGCCACGGTAACCTGTATGATATGGTTTCCGGATGCCCTGTTATATTCAAGAAATTCTTCCCATGAAGGTTTGCGGACATGTTCTGCCGCATGAGTTCCCCTGAATCCGTCAACCGGCGAGATGTAAGGACCTTCCAGGTGAAAGCCGGGTACGCATGAATTCACAAGGCTGTCTTCGCAGGCTTTGGCCAGAACGGAGAAATTCCTTTTCAGGCTTTCGTGGCTGCTGGTGATAAGTGTCGGCATGAAGGAAGTGACGCCGGTGCCCAGTATTTCCCTTGTAGCTGACAACACGCCTTCAACAGTAAGATTGTCGCCGGTGAAGTCAACATTTGCGTACCCATTGATTTGGTTATCAATCAGGCCGGGTGAAACAAAAACATTTTCAGAGCCACGTTTCAATGAAGCAATTTCATTGACTTCGATTATTTTTCCTCCGATCACGCGGACACTCACGGGTTTGCCTGTCCTGTAATGCCTGCCTTCAATATTTAGAGGGTGAACCTGGTCCCCGGGCTTTATGGTAACTTTCATCTTTAATCAAAAGGAATTATACCTGAGGCTGAGTTTTTATCAATATATAAATGAAAATCGGGGTGTTGTTTAAGCAATGTTGCCGGTACCTTTTGTGATAGCCGGGATGTAAGGGTGTTTTTCACTGCCTCGGCTTTCACCTGGTGGGGAACACATGAAATAATGGTTCTGCATTGCATGATCTGCCAGGGTGTCATCGAGACCGCCTGCTTCGGAACGTCATCCATTGTTTTGAACCATCCCTCATTCACCTGCTGCATGCGGCATACTTCATCGAGATTGACGATAATATAAGCTTCCCTCGTATTAAAATCAGCGGGAGGATCATTGAATGCTATGTGCCCGTTCACTCCTATTCCGATCAATCCAAGGTCAACAGGTTCTTTACGCAGTTCCCCGGAAAGGAACCTGATCTTCTCAGTCACATCTCCTTCCACATCAACTTCATAAAATTTTTTAACGGGAAGCTGGTCGATGAATCTTTCATGAAGATACTTTCTGAAACTGGCCGGGTGGGTCACAGGCAACCCCATATATTCATCGAGGTGAAAAAACACAACCTTTTGCCATTCTATCTTCATTCCGGAGAGGGCCTGCAGCGTTTCCAGCTGCGAATTCCCGGTTGAAAGCACAACGCGTGCCTCTCCTTTTCTCTCTATTGCTGAACTGATTACAAATGATGCAAGTTCTGCTGCTTCTGATCCAAGCTCCTGGGCACTGTTCAATATATTTATCAGCATTGGCTCACGGTTTTAATTTCTTAAATATAACAATTAAATTTTTGCTATCACCTGTGCAGATTAAAGTGCTGTGTGAGGAGATATTTTGTTAATTTCGCATAAATCCTTTCTGAATGCCTCCGAAAAAATATCTGCAGGTTTCAATTCTCCTTATTTTATGTTCGTCAATTGTGAATGCCCAGACAAGGGGCATCAACCGCGATAAATACCAGATTCATATTTCCCGTATCAGTGAAGAAATAACTATCGACGGAATTTTGAATGAACCTGCATGGGAGAATGCGGAAAAGACCGGCCCATTTCAGAGAGTGCTTCCGACTGACACAGGATATGCAATTGCCCAGACGCAGGTAAGGGCGCTCTATAATGAGTCGACAATCTATTTCGGTATCATCTGCTACGATCCGACTCCGGGAAGAAGGCCGGTCGAATCCCTCCGCAGGGATTTCGCCTTCGGGAAAAATGATAATTTCATCATTTTCATTGATACCTATAACGATTATACCAACGGCTTTGCATTCGGCGTCTCCCCTGCAAACGCAAAATGGGACGCCATACAGTATAGCGGCGGACTGGCGGATCTGAACTGGGACATCAAATGGAGATCGGCAGTGAAGAATTATGGCGACAGGTACGTTTGTGAGTTCGCGATTCCTTTCAGAAGCGTGCGCTATAAAGAGGGATCCACTGAATGGGGCATCAATTTCAGCAGGAATGACCTGAAGACCAGTGAGAAATCGAGCTGGGCTCCGATGCCGAGGCAATTTCAGACGGCTAACCTCTCCTACACCGGCTCACTCGTCTGGGACAAGCCGTTGCCCGCTTCGGGGCCACGGTTTTCTCTCATACCATATGTTTCTGCAAAGACAACACAAAACAGGCAGGCCGGCGAGAATTTCAAGCCTGAGCTGAGCGACCTAAATGCCGGGGTTGATGCAAAAGTGATCCTGTCGACATCAATGAACCTCGACCTGACCGTTAATCCCGATTATTCACAGGTAGAAGTGGACAGGCAGGTCACAAATCTTGACAGGTTTGAGCTTTTCTTCCCGGAGAAAAGACAGTTTTTCCTCGAGAACAGCGACCTCTTCGCAAACCTTGGAACTGAAAATGTCAGGCCATTCTTCTCGAGACGCATCGGCCTGGAAAACCCTGTGACTGCAGGGGCAAGATTAAGCGGCAGGATCGGCAGCAAATGGAGGATCGGAGCCCTGGACATCCAGACAAGGGAGCATGATACCATAGCCGGGGGCAATTTCGCAGTTACAGCCCTGCAGCGCCAGATCTCGGGACACAGCAATATCACAGGTTTCTTCGTGAACAAGGAGCTCGACGGCAGCAGTGTCGACGCAATTACCAGAAAATCATTTAACCGGGTTGGCGGCCTGGAATATAACCTGGCATCAGCCGACAACAAATGGACGGGCAAAGCATTCTATCACCAGTCGTTCACACCGGATGATATCAGTCTCAAAGGAGCCACATTCGCGGCAAACATCATATACTCGACACAATATGTCAAGGCGATGCTGAACCAGGCTCTTGTCGGGCCGGATTATTCAGCCGAAGTAGGCTATATAAGAAGGAGTGGGTACTATGAGCTAAACCCGTCGTTCCAGTACAGGTTCTATCCTGAGGCAAGCAGGATTGCAAATCATGGGCCCGGAATTAAATTTGACATGTTCCGCGACTACAGCACAATGAGCCTCACAGACCGTGAAACGCAGCTTCTGTACCAGGCTGAATGGCTGAACAAAAGCATTCTTGTGGCAGATGTGAAAGAATCCTATATCAGGCTCCGCGCTCCATTCGATCCCACGAACAAAACAGGATTGAAGCTTCAGACAGGAGAAAGTTTTCATTGGTTTGAAAGCGGGGTCACTTTCACTTCTGACATAAGGAAACCTCTCAATTACCTCATCGGCACAAGGTACGGCGGATTTTACAACGGTACTAAATGGACTGTAAATGGCGAGCTTTACTACAGGGTTCAGCCGTACGGAAGCCTTGCAATCGTCTCGTCATATAATGATATCAGGCTGCCTGCCCCATACAAAGATGCAAAGCTCATTTTGATCGGCCCCAGGCTTGACCTGACCTTTACCGATAATCTTTTTCTCACGAGCTTTGTGCAGTATAACAACCAGATTGACAACCTGAACCTGAACATAAGGTTCCAGTGGCGGTTTGCACCCGTATCAGATTTGTACATTGTCTATACGGAGAATTCATTCCCTGCAGATCATTCCGTGAAGAACAGGGGGCTGGTATTCAAGATATCGTACTGGTTTAATTGAAATGCTCGGTAGTCACTTCATTGAATTACGTAATTAATTGGCTCTGTTTTGAAATATAAAGCATTTTCTCTATATTTATAAAAATTAACCTTCCTATGAGTATAGATGAATTGAAGTCTGTAATAGCCAAACTGTCTGTGGATGAGCGAAAGAAATTAATCAGTGATATTCAGCTTGAGCATTTTAAAAGAGGTTCTTACCTGGATGAGATTCTCAAACAGCAAGAGTCTGATATTCAGCCTTCCTGTCCGAGATGTAAAGGAACTAACATTTGGTCCAGAGGCTCTTACAAAGGTGTTAAAAGGCTTAAATGCACTGATTGCAATAAATACTTTTCAAGCACCTCCGGGACTGCCATATATAATATTCACAAAACAGACAAATGGCAGGCATATCTGCAGTGCATGAAAGAAGGTTTAACACTGAGGCTGGCCGCAGCAAGGATTGGAATCAGTCTGCAGACGTCATTTAATTGGAGACACAAAATTCTTAGCAGTTTATCAGACATTGAATCAGATCATTTTACGGGGATAGTAGAGGCCGACGAGATCTATTTTCATTTTTCAGAGAAGGGGAAAAGAATTTTGAACAGGAAACCGCGTAAACGCGGGAATGATGGATCAAAATTGGAAAAAGAAAACAAATTGGGTGTATTGGTTACAGCCGATAGAAGCGGTCATAAGCTTGCAAGAGTAGTCGGGAGAAGTACAATGAGGAAAGAAGCTCTTTCTGAAGCATTAAGCGGAAAGATTGATAAGTCTGCAGTTTTATGCACAGATAGTTATAAAGTTTATATCGGTTTAGCTAAAAAGGATGGTCTGAATCATAAAGCGGTGACCCATTTGGGCAGGCCAATACAAAAGAATAAGGCATATCATATCCAGACAGTAAATAATTTACATAAAGAACTGAGAGAGCATTTAAGTAAGTTTAATGGAGTGTCTTCCAAGTATTTACAAAATTACCTTTATTGGTTTCTTGCGAAAGTCAATAAGATGGCAGATAACGAAAAATTGAAGCTGTGGCTCTGGTTATCAATAACAATAAAAGCACTTCATGAACTTCAAAGAATGAAATCTATTGCTTTATAAAATAGAACAGAGCCAATTCTTTTTGTATCCGCACTGGGATCAATGATTGTACGCCCGTTGCACGCAACGGGCCTTCTGCATAATAGTGTCTGGTAGAGACGTTGCATGCAACGTCTTTATGTGTTACCTTAATATATGGAAGGTAGAGACGTGCAAATTGCGCGTCTCTACGTGTACCCGCATAATAAAAATGCAGAGACGCGCAGGTTGCGCGTCTCTACCAGAACGAATCCATGTATCTCTATACCTTATCCGGCACCACGTATCCTTTCCTGTAAGGCCGCGTCAGCAGCTTGCTGGCTTCCTCATCACCGATGATCTTCTCGGTTGCAGGATCGAAGTTGATGGTCCTTCCTGTGCGGTATGCGATATTGCCAAGATGTGCAAGGGCTGATGACAAATGGGCTGTTTCGACAGGTGCATTCAGCAGTTTCTTGTCGTGTGCTCTCACGGCGGTGACAAAGTTTAGGAAGTGATCGCCACCTGCCCTGTTCTTTGGGCCCGGCTCCTTCTTTTTTCCAAGGAATGATTCATACCTGTCGTAATTGTAAACAACAAGATATCCTTCGCTTCCGTAGAAGATATTACCGACTTCAGCGCCGTTCTCCCCGTTGGTTATCCAGGGACGCACTTCAAATTCGATAATCTTTTTCTCTTTTGGATAATAGTACGTTGAAGCAAGCAGCTCGGGTGTTTCCTTTGCATCGTCGAAGAGGAATTTGCCTCCGCCTGCAGTCACTTTCTCAGGCAATCCGACGTTAAGGCCCCACATGCAAAGGTCAGTCTCATGAATTCCCTGGTTGCCAACATCGCCATTGCCATAATTCCAGGTCCAGTGCCAGTTGTAATGAACATAGTTTCTAGAGAATGGCCTCATTTCAGCCGGACCGGTCCAGAGATCGTAATCCAGTCCTTCAGGAACTTTCTCAGTACCTTTGTTACCGATATCATCTCTCCAGCGGAACACAAGGCCTCTGGCCATATAAACATTGCCGATTAGCCCGTTGCGCAGGTGTTTTATTGCCTCCTGTACCGCCACTGAGCTTCGAAGCTGGACTCCATGCTGAACTATGCGGTCGTATTTGGCAGCTGCCTCGACCATTTTGCGTCCCTCGAAGATGTTGTGGGCTCCCGGTTTCTCGACATAAACATCCTTGCCTGCCTGGCATGCCCAGATTGTTGCGAGCGCATGCCAGTGGTTGGGCGTGGCAATACTGACAGCATCAATTGATTTGTCTTCGAAAACCTTCCTGAGGTCCTGTTTCTGATCGACTTTCCTGCCGTACTTTTCCTCGAATTCTTTTGCTTTTTTTCCAAGAACAACAAGATCCGGATCGCAAAGACAGGCAACTTCAACATCAGGAAGATTAGAAAACCCTTCAATATGCGAGTTCCCTCTTCCATTGACGCCCAGCACTGCAATTCTTACCTTATCATTGGCACCGAAAGCCCGTGAAGGAATAATGGAAGGCATACTCAGCAGG
Source organism: Bacteroidales bacterium (assembly GCA_035299385.1). Taxonomy (GTDB): domain Bacteria; phylum Bacteroidota; class Bacteroidia; order Bacteroidales; family VadinHA17; genus LD21. The sequence continues at coordinate 6,307 of DATGWQ010000206.1, forward strand.
GCTGCTGCTCCTGCCGACTTCTGAATAAAGCTTCGTCTTTTCATGATTGATTATTTTAGGGTCATTTGATCATAAAATCGAGCAGGGGCTTGTCCCCCAGGAAAGCAACCAGGTTATCGTTTCTCCTGAGCTGACCGACACCGCATGGCGTACCTGTGAATATCAGGTCGCCTGTTTTAAGCGTGAAATACCCCGAGACATATTCAATTATCCGGTCTATACTGAAAATCATATCCGAGCTGTTGCTCTTCTGAACTGTTCTTCCGTTGATCTCCAGCCTGAAATCAAGATCGTTAATATTTTTTATGCTGTTGACAGGAACAAACTCCCCGACAGGCGCAGCGCCATCGAAACATTTTGAAAGCTCCCAGGGCATTCCAGCCTTTGCATTACGGCTTTGAATATCGCGTGCCGTGACATCTATGCCAACGGTAACCTCATCATAGTACCTGTGGGCGAACCGTGCTTCGATGCCTTTACCGAGCTTGGTGATCTTAACGACGATCTCGACTTCATACTGAATGTTTTCAGAGAAGTCCGGGAGGAAAAAAGGTTTGTTTTTTTTAAGAAGGGCAGAATCAGGTTTAAGGAAGACAACAGGTTCTGACGGCAGCTGCCATCCCATCTCTGCAGCATGTTTCCTGTAATTCAACCCTATGCAGATGATCTTCATATCAGCACTTCTTTCCGAACGAGCGAAGCTTTATTTCGGTAAGCACCTTTTTTGTATAAAGCGGGAACTCACCATTCATCATCCAGGAATAATATGAAGGCTCCTCGGCAAAGACTGCTTCGACTGTTTTTCCCTTGTGCTTCCCGAAATTGAATGTCTCCTCCCCTTTTTCATTCAGTATTATCCTGCCTGCAAAGTCGACATTGTTGTTGAATGAGCTGAAGTCAGCAAGCTTTTCGATATCATTTTCGAGATCCGTGTACCTGTCGAGCTGGCATTTAAGGACCTCGAATGTTGCGGCAGTATCGGCCTTGGCGCCATGTGCCCCTGCAAGCTCCTTCTTGCAGTAGAACAGGTAAGCCGCTGCAAGTGTGCGTTGCTCTTTTTTATGAAATATCACCTGGACATCGACGTATCTTCTTTTCCTGAAGTTGAAATCGACATTTGCCCGGAGGAACTCCTCTGCCAGCAAAGGAATATCGAACTTTATGGCATTGTATCCTGCAAGATCACACCCCTCGAGGAAATTCGACAGGTTTTTTGCCATTTCCCTGAATGTGGGGCAGCTTGCCACATCTTCATCCTTTATCCTGTGGATTGCTGTGCTCTTGGGGGGAATGTGCATTTCAGGATTGATCCGGGAGGTCATCCATTCCTCTTTCCCGTTAGGGTGAATCTTAAGTATCGAAAACTCAATGATACGATCCGACGTAACATTGATTCCGGTAGTCTCAAGATCAAGAAAGGCTATTGGTTTTTTTAGTATAAGATCCAATTCTCACGCATTTATCATCATTGGCATCAGCAACATAAGCAGATCTTCAGAATCGCTTTCGGTATTTACAGGAAGGAAAAGGCCTGCTCTCGTAGGATCAGCAAGCTCGATCATAACATCCTGTGAGCCGATATTTGCAAGAATCTCAACGAGGAAAACAGACTTGAAGCCAATTTCAATAGGATCGCCTTCATACTGGCATTTGATCCTTTCGTATGCTGAAATGGAAAAATCAATATCCTGGGCCGAGACAGTGATCTGGTTTCCTTTAAGCTGAAGCTTGACGAGGTTGCTGGCCTGGTTCGAGAATACTGAAACCCTCTTGAGCGTATTGAAAAACTCGACACGGTCAACGGTGATCTTCCTGGGATTATTCTTGGGAATTACAGAATTGTAGTTCGGGTAATTGCCTTCAACCAGCCTGCAGACGATCCTGTAATCGCTCAGGTTGAAGAATGCATTCTTATCATCGAACTCGACAGTTACTGCACCCTGTTCCCTTGGCAGAATATTCTTCAGCAATGAAGCCGGTTTCTTGGGAAGGATAAAGGATGCATTGTCATCTGCATGGGCATCCATCCTCTGGTAACGAACCAGCTTGTGCGCATCGGAAGCAACGAATGTGATCTTATCAGTTGCAGCTTCCACAAATATTCCACCCATTACAGGCCTCAGTTCATCGTCGGCGGTCGCAAAAACCGTCCTGCTGATCCCTGAAAGCAGTACATCGGCATTGATGGTGAAAGTTATCTTTTTGTCCTTCTTTATGGCCGGCAACGCTGGAAAGTCTATCCCGTTCTGGCCCATCACGTTGAATTTACCATTCTCTGAGCTGATCACCACAGCCATCGTTTCGGTGTTTATATCGAAAGTGAGCGGCTGTGCCGAGAATTCCTTGAGCGTATCGAGAAGTATCCTTGCGGGAAGTGCAATGGTGCCTGAGCCATCCGTGTTTTCCAGCTTCATCCTTGTGATCAGTGTTGATTCCAGGTCTGAAGCAGTGATCTCAAGATCATTCCCATCGAGGCTGAAAAGGAAATTATCGAGTATCGGTAGAGTGTTTTTTGAGCTGATTACTCTGCTGATTGCCTGCAGATGCGCCAGAAGTTCCGAGCTGGATACTACAAATTTCATAACGGTACCTTTTTAAATTGGTTTATGTCGATCAATTTTTTTCGCAATACAGTGTTTATGAGCTTTTTTGATGCCTGAAAGATGATTTTTTCCTGCGTACCAATATTACAAAAAAAAACTATTCTCCGAAATAAAAGATATCCACAGACTTGTTGCACATCTAAATCTCCCCGGATGGGGAGACTTTAAATTCTGTATACTTGAAGGATCTGCTTCCATAGGACTCTTCCCCCATTTGGAGGAAGCCGGAAGGGGGCGTCACAGTTCACTTTACACCGAAAAACTCTCTCCTCTTCAGCACCGGATCGATATCGAAATAACGTACAACGAATATTTCAACCGAGTTCCCGGTCATTCCATACAGCCTGTCGCTGTCCTTTTCGCCTGTTTCATTTACCCTTTCCCACAAGGTCAGACTCAGTTCCTTCCCCGTGACGGAAGATACACTTAACCTGTAAAGCGGCCTGCTATTAAAGATAGCTGACTTCTCATCTTCTTTCAGGCCTGTTGCCCATGATTCAAAAGGTATAAATGTAAAATACGAAAGGTATCGTTTCACAACAGATGAATCGCATCTTAGCTCCCTGCTTCCGTCTGTAAGAATGCATCTCCCTCCGGTGTTCCGTATCACAAAAGAATTTGAAGAGTCCGGAATATTTTCAAATCTTACTTCCTTTATCTCTGATGGCATAAGATTGAAAATTGTATAAGGCTGCCAGTAATTTTCATTGAGGGTGAATGCAGAGCCGATATCAGTATCATGGCCCGGAACATAAAAGATGAAAGGCTTTGACCTGCCGTTTTTTCTCATGATGTTCCCATACGCATTTGATTGTGTTTTATACACGAGGAAATCAGTGAGCAATCTATGATTTTCGTAAATGCGGACCCTGACCGGAGTTATTCCTGCATCCCTGATCTCCTTTTTGTACAGATCGGCAGAGACCGGAGATTTTATTGTCATTTCCCTCAGTATCCGGATGATAAAGTTTATGCTGCTTCTCCTGGTATCGGTGTTATCGTTCAGGATCCATGTTTCATCCTTCCTCCTGAGCACCAGTTTTGTATTATTATCCGATAGCTCGATGCGGGTGATCTCTTTTTCTGCCGGAATGGCAAGAGATGTATTTTTTTCCCCGAAAGGTGACCTGTTCACTGATACGATCATTACCAATGAAACGGTGATCAGCACTCCAAAAATTGTCAGGTTCCTCTTTTTCATCCTGTATATCTTCTCTTTCTGTAATAATTGTACAGGAATCCTGCAATGAGAACAAGGAGAACAGGGCAGGCAATATTAATAAGCTGCCACTTCAGTCTTTCGGATCTCACTTTCGAAGGATCCAGCAGGCGGATCTTCATCTCGCGGGAACGAAGCTCCATTAAACCTTTGTCATCGACCAGGTAATTGAGACAGTTCACAATAAAATCGCTGTTGCCGTAAATTTCACCGGACAAAGGATCCTGCCCAAGCCTCTGGGGAACTTCATTTCTGCCGCTATGCCTCACTTCATTCCTGATTATATCGCCATCGGCAACGACAATCATCCTTGTAAAGGGACTCTTGTTCAATATTGATCCCTGATTCACATCGATGAAGCTGCTTATCATGCGGTTCCTGAACACTGAGGAGAACCTGCCTTCCAGCAATAATGCAACCGGAAGGTATGACAGATTGTATTCCTTTTCATCTGGGTATGTTTGTGTTTCACTCAGGCTGACCAGTGCAGGAGGAGTAAGAAGACGGGTGTATTTCGAAGTACGCAGCAGGACAGTTTTCCTTATTGAGGTATCGAGACCCACCGTGTCTATATAATTGACGAACTCTCCCCTTATCCTGTTAAGGTTTCGTGTAAGAGGATGCTTTGATGAAGGCGAAAGCAGCGGATAGTAAATCCATGGAACAGGTACATATTGCTGATTGCCGTTGCTGCCGACAACTTTGATCCTGATCATCTGGCAATCGACATCCCTCACGATGGCCGGATTTACCCTTGCACCATACCTGAAAAGCTGATCTTCGATATTAAGCGGCCTGTAAATCGCCGCTGTTTCGCCCAGCGCGAGGCTGTCGTTATTTACATACACTTCATCGAACAGCCAGAGGACCCTGCCGCCTTTCATTATATACTGGTCAATCACGAACTTGTCGGCTTCGCTGAATTCATCCTTTGGTCCTGCAATCACAACAGCGGAGTACCTGTCGAGAGCCCCAGGCCGTCCTCCTATAGTTCCCCTGTCTACGGTAAAGTATTTAGCCAGGCTGAGCGTTATGTCTGCGGTCTCGACCTCCGACAGCTCACCATGACCTTCAAGAAACGCAACTTTGTATATTGTATCCGAGCTTAACGTTGAAATAGTCTGAATTACATTATATTCAAGAGCTTCGGCAGAATGGAGGATTCTCTGTTCGTAAGGTATTGCGCTGTTGTTATTCAGAAAATTTACAGGCACCTCTATGCCGTTGTAATTAATGATCATACCCGGGAATATGTATTTCTCCGAAGAACCTCCTTCCTGGTCATTCGATACAGCGCGGACGTAGGTCAGTCCTTTTTTAACAAGCGATTCAGCCATGTTCTTACGCTGCTCGGAGCTGCCCTCCATCGGGTTGATGAACCTGTAATCGACTTTTCTCCCTGAGGCTATCCTGAATTCCTCGAGTGTTTCCATAACTGAGCGCCTGAGCCTTTTCAGGGGAATCTGTATATCGCCATCGAGATACACTTCAATATAAATGTCATTTTTGAGCCCCGAAAGGATCTTTCTTGTCGGGGCTGAAAGAGTGTACCTGTGGTCCTCCGTAAGGTCGATTCGGAACCTGATGAGAGATGCTGCCCAGGCAACAATTATAATGGAAGCTGTTATTGCCGCGAGCCTTGTGAAAGCATTTAATCCTGATATTTTCTGAGAAGCATTCCCCATTTCAGCTTTTTTTCTTCCAGGCCCTTGATTCGAGATTAAAAACTGTTATTTCATTGAACAGAGCAATGACTCCGAGAAAATATGCTATGTCCTTCGAATCGATCACTCCCCTGCTCATCGATTTGTAATGTTCATTGATGCCGAGACGGATCACGAATTCGTCGAGCTTCTTCAGTCCCGGCAGGTAAGCAAATGAATCAAACCCTGCAAAAAGAAAGAAACAGATCACAACGCCCGTAATGAAAGCGACCACCTGGTTGTCCGAAAGGGATGAAGCAAACAGGCCTGCAGACGCATAGACCGAAGCCAGGAAGAAAAGCCCGATGAATGCTCCGAATGTTCCTCCGTTGTCAATATTCCCCGGCACTTCACCAAGCAAATAAACCGATATGTAATAGATTGAACCCGGGATGAGTGCCAGCAGGACAAGGGCCACTGATGATAAATACTTGCCGTATACAATTGCTCTTTCAGAAACGGGTTTTGAATAGATGAGCTCGATGGTTCCCAAGCGCTTTTCCTCTGCGATCATCCGCATCGTCACAGCAGGGACAAGAAAAAGGAAGACCCATGGTGAAATGAAAAATAAGGTGTCGAGCCCTGCATATCCGCGGTCAAAAATATTCCATTCACCCGGGAACACCCACATGAACATGCTGTTTATCAGCAAGAAGATAATTATCACCATGTACCCGGTGAGATTGCTGAAAAACCCGTTTATCTCTTTTCTGAAGATTGAGAGCATGATAAATATGTGACCTGCAAATTTAGTTTTTTAATGATTCAAAAGACCTGAGTGAAATTGCTTTGAACATGGAGACTCAAATAGAAATTGATTTTCTTCGATATACCCCGACCCCAAGGGGAGCGAAGAAAATCAATTCACTCCCCTTGGGACTGGGGTAAAAAAAATTGATTTTCAGGCGACAATGGTCATTCAATTCCTTTATCCGGTTTTGCATTGCCGATGTCTGATATTAAAATACCTGAGTAGTAGAATTTGATTATCTGGTCGTAACTGAATCCTTTCGAGGCCATCGACATGGCACCTTCCTGGCATAAGCCTACGCCATGACCGTAACCTCTGCCCTTCAGGAGGACCGAGTCATTCTGCGGGTAAACCGAGAAGTAAGCTGACCTTAGGTTGAATGATGACCGTATATCGCGCATCGATATTCTAGCTGTCCCGATCCTGTAATCTGAAACCCTGGATGGCTGGATGAAACCGGCCTCAGCAATAGAGATTTCCTTTCCCGGATTGCTTTTTCTGATCATGCCAAGCCATTCGTCTGAAGAAAGAGATTTTTGCCAGGTGGAATTCCTTGTCCCTGAACAGTACGGATCTTTTACTTTCTTCAGGTATGGGACTGAAGTCAGCCATACATCGGCTGCATCAGCTGTCTCACCGCCGCAATTGGAATGAAAAGCCGAGATGATGAGAGCGCTGTCAGGTGCGAATATCACCAACCCGGTTGTTTGCATCGCAGCAGTCAAGATCTCAGGATCCGTGCAGGTGCCATTGAAAGCCTGGCAATGCGTATTGTCGCACAGATTGTAACCGTCGTTGGCATGCTTGTTCATGTATTTGTACATGTAAGTGCGGGCGAGCACTCCCTGAGTCTTGAAATATTCAATATTCTTTCCGCTGCCTCCTTCTGCCATCACAACGCCGGCAACATAATCCTCAGCCAGAGGAATGTTGATCATAACAATTGTTTCAAGGTCCGGCTTGCAGAACAGGTCACCAGAATATTTTCTTCTTTGAGGATCATTATCATTGACCATCAGGGAAAATGATGAGTTGCCATGAGATTGCCTGAACACAAGTGAATCGATGACGAAACCGGGGGCATTCCTGGTCCTGACTGCAAGCTTTCCGTTATAACCGGCAATAACAGCCATTCCTCCTTTTTCGAGGACAATTGAATCAGTGAATGTATCAAGCACAAAACTGCCTTCTGAAACAGAAAAAATTACTGATTCCGGTTTACGGTCCGCAAAAACACGGACTCTGACCTGGCCGGGCAGTACCTGGCCGGCAAGTAGAAACAGTATTGAAAAAAGTACTCTCAAACTGCAGCCGGCTTATGTTCTGAAATCAGATCCTTCACCATTTCGGAGGCAATCCTGTCGGATGCGCCGGCAGGCCCGAGAATGTTACGCAGCTCTGCATAACCGCTCAGCATCTTTTCTCTTCGGGAACCGCAGGGAAGAATTGCGGTGAGCTCATCGATGACGTTCTTTTCATTCAGGTCATACTGGACCAGCTCTTTTACCACTTCGGCATTCATAATCAGGTTTACAAGCGAAATGTGCTTCACCTTGATTACCATCCACCCTATCAGCATCGACAGGAAATCGGCTTTATAGCACACTACCTGCGGAGTGCCGTGAAGTGCAGCTTCGAGTGTGGCCGTTCCGGATGTGACAAGGGCCGCTTCCGCAATGTACAGCAGCTCGTAGGTTCTGTTCCTCAGCAGCTTGACATCATAGCCTGCAGTTATTGATGTGTAAACGGAATCGTCGATATTCTTTACGCCTGCAATCACAAACTGATATTCAGGAAACCTGGTAACGGCTTTCATCATTACCGGAAGGACATGCTCTATTTCATGACGCCTGCTTCCTGCCAGCAGAGCAATGACAGGCTTATTTTCCAAACCCAGTGAGGTGCTCAGGCTGGTTTTATCTGAATACAGGGCAGACTGCCTGGAAATTTCATCAACGAGGGGATTACCAAGGTACTGAGTCTCAATACCGTGAACCCGGTAAAAGTTGGTTTCGAAAGGGAAGATTATGAACATCCTGTCGATGTATTTTTTCACTTTTTCAACCCTGCCCTCGTTCCATGCCCAAAATTTAGGAGATATATAATAGAATGTCCTGAAACCTGATCTCTTTGCAAATTCAGCCATCCTGAGATTAAAACCGGGGTAATCTATAAAGATCACAACATCGGGATTAAACTCAAGTATTTGCTTTTTGCACAATTCAAGATTTTTCCTTATTGCTCCAAGGTTTTTCACGACGGCTACAAAGCCCATGAAGGCAGTCTTCTTATAATGCATCAGCAGCTTTGCGCCGGCTTCTTCCATCAGGTCTCCGCCCCAGCAGGATATCTCAGCAGAATTATCCTTCCTCTGCAATCCTCTGACAAGATTTGACCCATGGAGATCGCCGGATTGCTCTCCGGCAATAATGAAATACTTCATCCGAAAAACTTTACTGCAAACACAATCACTGCCCAGATAATAGTTACGGCAAGAACACCGCGACAAGCACGCAGCATATCGAACCTGTTAAAGATCAGAAAGATCACAACATTCGGGAAAACACAGATCGAAATGGAATGTGTTATTATCCCCGATTCGGAAAGCTTTGCCAGGTACTCAGTGAAAGACATGCCGTGTGAGCTGAAAAGAAAAATGAGCAGTCCGATGATAAAAGGCAACAATATGCCTGAAAGGACGCCCACGATTGTTTTGTCGTATTTTTCTGCCATTGTTATTTTTTGAAAATTCCTCTGAGCTGACTAAGGTAACCGTGAGCTGTCATATCGATCGAAACAGGTACGATCGAGACATAATTATTGGCAAGCGCCCACTCGTCAGTATCTGTGGCATCAGGTTCATGGTTCCTGTAGATGCCTGTAAGCCAATAATATGACTTACCCATCGGGTCCTTTCTTTTTTCGAACTCCTCTTTCCAGTTTCCTTTTGACTGCCTGCAGACTTTAATCCCCTTGATCTCATCCTTCTTTGCTGACGGAATATTCACATTAAGACAGATGCCATCCGGTAACCGGTTTGATGCCATTTTCTTCAACACGGTCCTTACATATTTTTTGCATACCGAAAAATCTGCTGAAGGCGAAAAATCATTGAATGAAAAACCAACTGACTGGATTCCGTAAAGACAGCCTTCGATGGCGGCGGCCATCGTCCCAGAATAAAGCACACTGACTGAAGCATTCGAGCCATGGTTGATTCCTGAAACAACCCAGTCGGGCATCCTTGGGAGAAGCTGGTTCACAGCTAACTTAACGCAGTCGGTCGGTGTGCCGTTACAGGCATAAATTTTATGCTTCTCGCTTTCTTCGATCAGCCTTACCCTCAAAGGAACTTTGACAGTAAGGGCTTGTGACATCCCCGACATGCTCTCGATAGTCGAAATGAGAACCACTTTGCCGAACTCCTCCATCACTTCAAGGAGGGTCTTCAGTCCTGCCGCATACAGCCCGTCATCGTTTGTCAACAGTATGAGCCTGTCTCCTTCTTCAACAACCATAATCAGATGTTTGAGTGCAAATATAGATAAATCATGCTATTATAATTATATACTCCATTAGATAGGAAAAATATAACTGATTTTTTAGAGTTTCAAACATTGCCACCAAGACACAAAGACACAAAGTTACACCAAGTCCCACAAAATAAATTTTGGCGAACGCCTTTGAGCGCCCTGGTGCCTTTGAGCCCTGGTGGCTAAAAGAGCACATAAGCAATCCTGAAACCATGAGTTGCGACAACAAGGTTTTAGATTCCGCATCCGGTTTTTTCACCCGAAATATATACTTTTGCATCTTATTGAATTTTAAGACATGAAAATTTCTTACAACTGGCTGAAGGATTATCTTAAAATCGACCTCGATCCGCATAAGGTGGCTGAAATACTGACAGGCATCGGCCTTGAAATAGAAGGGACCGAAGAATGGGTTTCGGTCAAAGGCGGTCTTGAAGGTATTGTCATAGGTGAGGTTCTCACCTGTGCAAAGCATCCCGACGCCGACAAGCTCTCTGTAACAACGGTCAATATCGGGGGCCCCCAGCCTCTTCATATCGTTTGCGGTGCGCCAAACGTCGCAGCAGGGCAGAAAGTTGCTGTTGCGCCGGCCGGAACACTGGTATTCCATGGTGATGAAAGATTAGAGCTTAAGAAGACCAAAATACGCGGCGAGATCTCTGAAGGTATGATCTGCGCGGAGGATGAGATAGGACTCGGAACCGATCACCAGGGAATCATCGTGCTGGATAAGGATGCCGTTGTCGGAACGCCTGCATCGGAATATTTTAAAGTTGGAAGCGACTTCATCTTCGAAATAGGCCTTACTCCCAACCGCATCGACAGCGGTTCACATTTCGGTGTAGCGCGTGACCTCGCCGCCTGGCTGACCATCAATAGTGGCTTTAAAGGAAAAGCATTACGCCCTTCAGTTGACAATTTCAAACCTGATAATCGTGACAACACGTACCAGGTCATCATCGAAAACAGGGATGCCTGCCCGAGGTATACCGGTATAACTATCAGCAACGTATCTGTCAAGGAATCACCGGAATGGCTTAAAAACAGGCTGAAGGCGATTGGCCAGAATCCAATCAATAATATCGTTGACATTACCAATTTCGTTCAGCATGAAATCGGTCAGCCGCTCCATGCTTTCGATGCTGATACCATCACTGGCAAAAAAGTCATCATAAGGAACCTTCCTGACAAGAGCAAATTTGTCACACTCGATTCAGTTGAAAGATCGCTCTCGTCAAAAGACCTCATGATATGCAACACTGAAGAAGGAATGTGTATTGCAGGGGTTTTCGGAGGGATAAAAACTGGTGTTACCGCTTCAACCAAAAATATATTTCTTGAAAGCGCCTATTTCAACCCTGTTTCAATAAGGAAAACCTCAAAAAGGCATTCACTGCAGACTGATGCTTCATTCAGATTCGAACGGGGAGCCGATCCGGAGATAACGGTATGGGCTCTTAAAAGGGCTGCAATGCTGATGCGTGAGCTTGCAGAAGGTAAGATTTCGTCGGAAATTGTTGACGTTTATCCTGATCCTGTAAAGAGAGAAGTCATTGAAGTCAGCTACGCACATATCAGCAGGCTGATCGGGAAGAAAATTGATCCTTCAACAATCAAACAGATCCTTTCCCTTCTTGATATCCTGATTAAAAAAGAAACACCGGAGGCTCTTTCCCTGGAAATCCCGCTCTACAGGGTTGATGTGAAGAAGGAAGCTGATGTGATAGAGGAGATCCTGAGGATTTACGGTTATAACAATGTCGAGATCGGAACACATGTCAATTCATCACTGACTTACACCGAAAAACCCGACAGGGAAAAGCTGGTGAATACTGTTTCAGACATGCTCTCGGGCAATGGTTTCGCAGAGATAATGTGCAACTCCCTCAATCCAGCCGAATGGTACCGCCAGAGCGATGATTTTGACAGGAGCAGGCTTGTAATCCTTGCAAACCCGCTGAGCTCCGACCTTAATGCGATGAGACAGTCTCTCCTGTTTGGCGGCCTGAGCTCCGTGGCATGGAACATAAACCGCCAGAACCAGGACCTTAAGCTTTACGAATTCGGGAACATCTATTTCTATAACAAATCTGAGAGTGCCCCCTACCCGGTTGTGCAGGAATATACCGAACATAAGTGTCTTGATTTGTACATCACCGGCAACACCAACAGGAAAAGCTGGAATTATAAAACAGAACCTTCGGATTTCTTCAGGATAAAATCATTCGCTGAGATGATCTTTGCAAGGCTCGGGCTGAAGCCTGAAAGCCTGGCGACAGGTGAAAGCACCAAAAAATATTTCGCCGAATCCATTTCTTACCTCAGCAAAAACAGGCTGGTTGCGGAAGTTGGCCGAATTTCAGTAAAATACCTGCAGAAATTCGATATCAGGCAGGATGTTTATTATGCACACATAGAATGGGATATCCTAATGGACCTGGTAAAGAATTATTCAATTTCATTCCATGAGCTTCCGAAATATCCTGCAGTCAGGCGCGACCTGGCGCTATTGATTGACAGGAGCGTAAAATTCAGCCAGATACGTGATATTGCTTTAAAGACAGAAAGAAATCTTCTCAGGGAAGTGGGGCTCTTCGATGTTTATGAGAGCGACACCCTGGGGAACAACAAAAAATCATACGCTGTCAGCTTTGTTTTGCGTGATGACCGCCAGACCCTTACCGACAAGAATATCGAGAAGGTGATGAATAATCTCATCCGGGCATACGAGAAGGAGATCAATGCACAGATAAGGTGATGCCAGACAGGATTGAACTCATAGACGGCGACATCACAAAGATCGATGCTGATGCGATAGTCAATGCAGCAAACTCCACTTTACTTGGAGGCGGAGGCGTCGACGGAGCCATTCACAGGGCAGCAGGACCGGAACTCCTTGAAGAATGCAGAAAACTGAATGGCTGCGAAACAGGCGATGCAAAAATCACAAAAGGGTATATGCTGAGAGCCGCAAAAGTCATTCATACTGTAGGACCTGTCTGGCATGGCGGTCATATGGATGAACATATGCTTCTTGCCTCATGCTACAAAACATCTCTCAGCCTGGCAAAAAAACATAATATAAAAAGCATTGCATTCCCCTGCATTTCAACAGGGGCATATGGATTTCCGAAAGAAGAGGCAGCTCTGATTGCGGTAAGTGAAACAAAAAGATTCCTGGGAAAAAATGGCCTTCCTGAAAAGGTCATCTTTGTCACTCATGATGATGAAAGCCACAAGATCTACAGTAAGCTTCTTTATAAATGACTTCCGGCATGAATTCCATAGCAAAATATTTTTCACTCGTCAAATTCAGCCATACTGTTTTTGCCATGCCTTTTGCACTCATCGGTTTTTCGCTTGCTGTGGCCGATGAAAGGTTTAATTTCAGCTTAAAGCTCCTGCTTCTCGTAATATTGTGCATGGTTTTTGCGCGAAATGCAGCCATGGGGTTCAACAGGATTGCCGACAGGAAAATCGATGCACTGAATCCAAGGACAAAAAACCGGGAAATACCGGCAGGAAAGATCAGCCCTGCAGCTGCTATCCTGTTTGTTGTCATAAATTCAGTTCTGTTCATCGCTGCAGCCGGTTTCATTAATAAGCTTACGCTGTTTTTGTCACCCGTCGCATTGCTGGTGGTGCTGGGCTACAGCTACACGAAAAGATTCACCTCCATGAGCCACTTTGTCCTGGGCCTGGGCCTCAGCCTTGCTCCTGTCGGCGCATATATTTCAGTAACGGGGCATTTTAACCTGATTCCTGTTTTATACTCGTTGATAGTCATAAGCTGGGTAAGCGGTTTTGACATAATCTACTCGCTCCAGGATGATGAATTCGACAGGGAAAACAAGCTTCATTCAATACCTTCCCTTGCGGGGAGAAGAAATTCTCTGATCATTTCAGCCCTGGTTCATTTGATAACTTTTATCCTTGTTGTTGCAGCCGGACTTCTGAATGGCCAGGGGTACCTGTTCTGGACAGGCGCTGTGATCTTTATGATCCTCCTTGTTTATCAGCATTATATTGTCAGTCCGGACGATCTCAACAGGGTGAATGTGGCATTCGGCACGACCAATGGAACGGCAAGCATCATATTTGCAGCTTTCACAATAGCCGACCTGTTTTTCTGAATTTTTATATTATATTTCCCCGGTTTTTTGATAACCTGGTTCGATTTTTTAAACTCACCTGATCTGTTATGGGGGAAATTACCTTAAAAGAAGTCACAACGCGCAAAGACCTCAGGGACTTCGTTTATCTTCCTGAAAGAGTGCACAGCAATGAGCCGGAATGGCTTTATCCCATTTATGCTGACGAATGGCTTCTTTACGATAAAAAGAAAAACAAATCGTACAAATATGCAGATGCACTCCTTCTGCTCGCTTACAAAGACGGCAAACCTGCCGGCAGGATAATGGGTATAGTGAATAACAGGTACAATTCATTGCATAACGAGAACCACGGAAGATTTTGCTTCATGGAATGTTTCAATGATCCCGAAGTATTCCATGCCCTGATCTCGAAGATCGAGGAATGGCTCAGGTCAAAAGGAATGGTGAAGGTGATTGGTCCGCTTGGTTTCTCCGACAAGGATCCCCAGGGGTTCCAGATCGAAGGATTCCAGTATCCTCAGTTCATGACGTCCCCGACCAATTCGGAGTACATGCCGGTGATGCTCGAGAAACAAGGCTATCAGAAGAAAGTTGACCTGGTTAACTATATGGGGCCCTTGCCTGAGGTCTTTCCCGAAGTTTATGAGAAAGTTCTCTCGAGAATGGAGAAAAGCCCTGATTATCATATTGTTGAATTCAATAACAAAAAAGAGCTGAAGCCTTATATCCTGAAAGTTCTCGAGCTTATGAACGAAACATTTGAGGAAATTTATGGTTTTGTCCCGCTTACAGACGCAGAGAAAAAAGAATTTGCGGCAAGATACATGCCTGTTCTCGATCCCAAGTTTATCAAGCTTGTTGAAACTACTTCAGGCGACCTGGTCGGTTTTGCGATAGGCATGCCCGATTTCAGCAAAGGTATCAGGGATGCAAAGGGGAAGCTTTTGCCTTTCGGCATCTTTAAGATCCTTGCCGATTCCAGGCGTACCAGGAAGCTCCTGATGATGCTCGGCGGGGTGAAGAAGGAGTACCGCGGCAAAGGTCTGGATGTGCTGATGGGAGTCAAGATCCTCCAGTCCGCCATCAGGCACAGGATGACCATACTCGACAGCCATCTTGTACTTGAGGACAATGCACGAATGAGAGCCGAGTACGAAAGAGTAGGGCTGAACGTCGTCAAGAAATTCAGGATCTATCAGAAAGATCTTTAGAAGACTTGAGCGTTAAGCGTACAGCGTCAAACCTCTCAGAACCTGAACACAAGCGATACCCCGAACAACTCTTTGAACTGGGACCTTGCAGTCTTTTTCTCTGTTTTTCCATCCTCGAGATATACCGGTGCTCCTCCTCTCATCAGGGTTGTCCTGGTATTATCGTCATAGATCAGGTGAGTATTGAGCCTGAGATCAGTAAACCAGTTAAGGTTGTAAACAGCGATCATCTCCCAGTCAATATCGATATTCTGCGGGTTGTCAATGTAATTTGTGAATAACTGAAGCCTGTTTGTCAGTGCCAGGTTCTTGAAAGGACGGCTGTTTCTGCTTATCATGAAGCTGGCCCCCGGCTCATGTTTTGATTTCCTGCCCAGGGGAACCCCGTAACGCGTCTGATCAAGCTTGCCCGGAATCAGCGAGTCAGCAGTTATCTTGCCTGCTGCCGGCACGAATGTCCCTTTATATGAAAGAGGTGAAAAGTTGATTGAAGTTT
Source organism: Bacteroidales bacterium (assembly GCA_035299385.1). GTDB lineage: Bacteria > Bacteroidota > Bacteroidia > Bacteroidales > VadinHA17 > LD21. Next base: position 21,938 of record DATGWQ010000206.1, read on the forward strand.
CCTTATTGGGTTTGTAATCAAGCCCGATACCTATTGTGAGCGTTGCTGGATTCATGAATCTTGAAACAACATAGGAGGTGTCTCTCTTTGCAACTTTTGTGAAAGTTTTTCCGGGTGCTACCTGGGTTTTGAACAGCATGATGGCGCTGAAGTCAAACTTGCCGAATGCCTTGTGGTTGAGCTTGGAGTTTGTTTCGAGCAGGTCGAGGTTCTTCCGGACTTCCTCCCCTCCGGAAGCCATAAAGCCCATCTTCAGCCTGGCGAAATTATTCGAAGATAGCTTGAGCTCAGGCCTCTTGAAATCGGCATAGCCTGTTATATCCAGGGCAGTCGAGACGCTGTTCTCCCCACCCTTGACCCAGTTCGACAGTGCCGACTGGCTGAAAACGAGGGAAGATTCGGTGCGATAATCCCAATAATGTTTTTTGACAACAATATTTTGTTTCTCCAGCTTTGACCTGTCAATTTTCTGAACATCAACTCTCGGCCCTGAATAATCCGTCTGCCTCACCGGTTTCCTGAAATTGATACCTTTTTCAAGGTACAGTCCAAGAGTATTTTTGCCTTCATTGCCGATCCATACAGTGACTGAATCGGCAAATTCATTCTTAAGCCAGTATCGCCGCATGGTTCCTTTTGATCCGGAGTTTACCCAGACAGGCACTGAAGAACCGTCGGAACCTGTAATATTAATTATTGTGGAGTCCCTCTTTTCGATATAGTCGAGCAAAGACTGCACCGCAACCTTTATGGAATCGCCCTGGAAAGGATAATCGAAGTAACGGAAAGGGAATGACTGTGATGCGGCAGTGGTATTTTTGACAGTGTCGATAAGAACCATTATTGTTGTGTCCTTCAGCAAGCTTTTGCCTAAGTCCTGAACGGCAGAACTCAGGCTGTCCGATCTCATAAGTGAGTCGGGAGAAACATGCATGGCAGTCTCCGGCACAACCGGAATTTTGAGCCGCATAGGCTCCCATATGTAGAATTTATCCCATGGAATGGACAGTGAATCATATTGATATTTCCTGAGAAATTTTTCAACGGAATCAAATTTCTGGGTCGATGCTTCGAATAAAAGGTGGTTTAAAGCTTTTCTGAAAGGATCATCGGGGTTTAACCAGTATGAAGGTCTTGTCCTTTGCTGAAGAAATCTGATCGACTGCTCGGTTGTCAGCTTTATCTGGGGTGATTTCCTGTTCTCATAAGGTATGACTCCGTTCTTTTTAAGTGAATCGAGCACCTGTTCAAACTGCGCAGGCTTAACAGAAGTTTCCTGTGCCGCGACGGCAAAACACAGAGAAAAGAATAGAATGACCGCAGACGATAAACGGCCAAAAAGCATTCCGGTAGAGGGCATAATAATCAGGCTTTTTTCAGGCGTTGAAATTATCACAAATACTGCTAATTTTACAAATAAAAATTTTCTTGGAGAAATTCATTTTCATACCACAGATCCCTTACGATATATATAGAAATATCAAGAACAGGGATGCCTTCCCTCACGGCTATAACTCTCCTTTTATATAACGTCGTCCCGGCAGCGTTTATTATTAAACGTGCCATATTCAACTTTTAATTATTACCGGGCGCTGAACAATAACAATGGTTCCCGGTAAGTATGCGATACAGATTATCTTTCCAGTATTTAAATAAATTCAAATGCAATTACCGGCAACAGAGCCATTTAAAATAAAAATGGTCGAAAAAATATATAACAGTTCCAGGGAACAAAGATCCGGCTGGATACAGGCCGCGAACTGGAACCTGTTCAATCTCAGGTCCGACCAGGTATATGTTGACCTGCTCACCGATTCGGGTACCGGTGCAATGAGCGATGCCCAATGGTCTTCAATGATGCTCGGCGATGAGAGCTACGCAGGCGCTTCATCATACTTCAGGCTTAAAGATGCAATCCGTGATATTACCGGTTTCGAATACTTCCTTCCGGTTCACCAGGGAAGAGCAGCTGAGAATGTACTTTTCTCGACCATTATCAGGGAAGGCGACTTCATTCCCGGAAATGCACATTTCGATACAACAAAAGGCCATATCGAGTTCAGGAAGGCAAAAGCCGTTGACTGCACCGTTGAAGATGCCGCAGATCCGACAGCCATCCTTCCTTTCAAGGGAAATGTCGATCCATCTAAGCTTGAAGAAGTTCTTAAAAATACGCCCCGTGAAAAAGTCCCCTGCATTATCGTGACAATCACAAACAATACTTCAGGCGGACAACCGGTGAGCATGGAAAATATCCGGGAAACAAGCCGTCTTGCCAGGAAGTATGGTGTTAAATTCTTTCTCGACTCAGCACGTTTTGCAGAAAATGCTTACTTCATCAAAACCCGTGAAGAAGGTTATGCACACAAGGACATCAGGGATATTGCGAGGGAAATGTTTTCATATGCAGACGGCATGACCATGAGCGCGAAGAAAGATGCCATCGTCAACATGGGCGGCTTTATCGGTTTCCGCGATGAAGAGCTGTTCAGGAAGGCTTCAGTATACAACATCATGTTTGAAGGCTTCATAACCTACGGGGGCATGTCAGGAAGGGACATGAATGCTCTTGCAACAGGACTGTATGAAGCTACTGAGTTCAGTTATCTCGAATCGAGAATAAACCAGGTAGCCCTGCTGGGGCGCAGAATGAAGGAATACGGAGTACCTGTGCTGGAGCCGTTCGGCGGTCATGCCATCTTTGTTGATGCTTTAAGGTTTCTTCCGGATATTCCCAGGAGCCAATTCCCGGCACAGACACTTGCATGCGAGCTGTATCTCGAGGGGGGTGTAAGGTGCGCCGAAATCGGCACGCTGATGGCTGACAGGGATCCTGAAACAAGAGAGAACAGGTTCCCTGCACTTGACATGATAAGGATGGCAGTCCCCAGAAGAGTGTACACTGATAACCACATGGAGTATGTTGCCGCAGCTGCAGCAAATGTTTATGAAAGAAGAAAAGATATAAAACACGGATTAAAAATTTCCTGGGAAGCGCCCATCATGAGGCATTTTACCGTAAAATTGGAAAAAATCATTTTTTAGAAAGGATAGCTGAAGCAGAATTCCGATGAAAGATCTGACAACGGGAAAAGAGAGCAAACTGATACTCGAATTTGCAGCGCCAATGCTGCTCGGTACTATTTTTCAGCAGCTTTTCAGCATTGTCGACAGCATAGTCGTGGGCAATTTTATCGGCAAGGAAGCTCTTGCAGCCGTCGGCGCATCTTTTCCGGTGATCTTCGTGATGGTCTCCATGATCATCGGACTTGTGATGGGAACGACAGTCGTTATCTCACAATATTTTGGCGCAGGAGATATTGCCAGGGTGAAAAAGGCAATCGATACGATGTACATCTACAGCGCCATTGCGGGTGTGATCTCAACAATCGTGGGGCTCATAATTGCCGAACCATTGTTAAGGCTGCTCGATCTGCCTGAAAACATATTGCCCCAGGCGAGCCAGTACCTGAGGATATATTTGTCAGGAATGCTGATCTTCTTCGGTTACAACGGGACGAGTGCCGTGCTAAGGGGACTGGGGGATTCCAAGACACCTTTGTATTTCCTTATAATAGCAACTGTTGCAAACATCATCCTGGTGCTGCTTTTCGTTGCGGTATTTCACTGGGGAATTGCAGGAGCAGCGTACGCTACACTGGTGGCAAATGCGATCGCTTTCGGGCTGGCAATTTACTGGCTGAACAGGACACATAAGATCATCAGGATCTCTCTTACCGGCATGCACTTTGACAGGGAAACATTCAGACAGAGTATACGCATAGGGCTTCCTACAGGGATTCAGCAGACCCTCGTTGCGATTGGTGGACTCGCCCTTCTCGGCATTGTCAATAAGTTCGGGACAAATGTGATCGCAGGGTATTCTGTTGCGAGCAGGCTCGATGCAATGGCTATGATCCCGGCAATGTCCTTTTCCCAGGCCCTGTCCACTTTTGTTGGTCAGAATATCGGGGCGAACAGACCTGAAAGAATAAGGACAGGCCTTATAGCAACTTTGAAAATGTCGGGACTTGTAACTGTAATTACGAGCCTTACCGTATTGCTTGGAGGCCATCTGCTTATGGCTCTGTTTACCAAGGATCCCGATGTGATAAGAGCAGGCGACCAGTACCTGACGATCATAAGCTCATTTTATATGGTCTTCAGCCTGATGTTTATTTATACCGGTCTCCTGAGGGGAGCAGGCGATACGTTGATCCCGATGTTCTTCTCGCTCCTGTCGCTATGGCTGATCAGGATTCCTGTGGCATGGTTCCTTTCCGGAAAAATGGGAGCTGTGGGAATATGGTGGTCCATACCAGCGGGATGGATTGTGGGGCTCGCCCTTTCATGGATGTATTATAAAACAGGAAGGTGGAAAAAGATGGCTGTTGTTAAATACGGCCAAAAATCGTAATTTTATTTAATCTAACTGACTCCAGATGATCAAATCAATGACGGGTTACGGCAAAGCAATTGCCGAGACTCCGCAGAAAAAAATCACGATCGAGATAAAATCCCTTAATTCCAAGCAGCTCGATCTTAATACCAAGCTTCCCTGGCTGTACAAGGAGAAAGAACCTGAAATCAGAAATCTCATAAGCCAGAAACTCGACCGGGGCAAAATTGATTTCCTGGTGTATTTCGATTCGCTGGATGATGAGGCGGCTACAGTTCTGAACAAATCAGCCGTAAAGGGTTATTATTCGCAGTTCAAAGAGATTGCTGCCGAGCTTAATATCAGCCTCGACGATCAGATCTTCACTGCGATAATGAAGCTTCCCGATGTGCTTAAAACCGAAAGGCCGGAGCTCCCGGATGATGAATGGGAGCTTATCAGGCTTAAAATCCAGGAATCGGTGAACGAGCTTGATGCTTACAGAACCACGGAAGGAGTTTCCATATACAACGATATGCAGAAATGCATAGAACGCATACTTTCACTCCTGGATGAAGTGAGCACGTTTGAGGGCGGCCGCATTCAGAAAGTTCGTGAGAAGTTGATGTCTATACTCGAAGAGAACATGGGAAGCGAGAACATTGACAAGAACAGGTTCGAGCAGGAACTTATCCTTTATCTCGAAAAATACGACATCAACGAGGAGAAAGTCAGGCTGCGCACTCACTGCGTTTACTTCACCGAAACCATGAAAACCCCGTCCCCAAACGGCAAGGTCCTCAGCTTCATTGCCCAGGAGATCGGGCGTGAAATAAACACGATAGGTTCAAAAGCAAATGACGCCTCGATCCAGAAGATCGTTGTAAAAATGAAGGATGAGCTGGAGAAAATAAAGGAACAGACATTGAATGTATTATGAATTTTCACGAACTCACCCCCTTTTTTTCCCCCTCTCTGCACAGCAAAGAGGGGGAAGGATCTCACCCCCTCTTTACGAAGTAGAGAGGGGGCGGGGGGTGAGTACATGCAAGAAATTATGCCCGGTAAACTCGTAATAATCTCAGGTCCGTCAGGTACAGGCAAGACAAGCATTGTCAAACATCTTCTCAACAGCGGATTAAACCTTTATTTCTCAGTTTCAGCCACAACACGCGCGCCAAGGGCCAACGAAAAACACGGCACCGACTACTACTTTCTGGAGCCTGAAGAATTCAAAATGAAAGTCGAGTCCGGTGAATTTGCTGAATGGGAAGAAGTCTATGAGAGCATTCGTTACGGAACTCTCAAAAGTGAGATTGAAAGGATCTGGGCCAGCGGCGGAAGCGTGCTGTTCGATGTCGATGTCAGGGGAGGCATTAATCTTAAGAAGATGTATGGCAATAAAGCCATGGCACTCTTCATAATGCCCCCGTCAATTGAAGATCTCGAAAAAAGGCTTGTGCTCCGGGCGTCAGAGACTCCGGAAAAGATAAGGATGAGAGTGATGAAAGCTGAAGCGGAGATAAAGCTGTCAAACCAGTTTGACACCATAATCGTAAATAAAGTACTTGATACTGCCAAAGAAGAGGTCCTGACAATGGTTTCTTCGTTCCTGTCCAGCAAATAAGATAATGGAAAAGGTCGGCTTATATTTCGGTTCATTCAACCCTGTTCACATCGGCCATATTGCCATAGCAGGATACATGACCGAATTCACGGAACTCAGCCAGGTCTGGTTTGTTGTCAGTCCGCATAATCCTCTTAAAAACAAGGAGACCCTCCTCCCCGACCACCAGAGGCTTCACATGACAAGGCTTGCGGTGGGCGACAATGATAAGCTGAAAGCTTCCGATATCGAATTCAAGCTTCCGATTCCTTCATATACGATCGACACTCTTGCATACCTGAAAGAAAGGCATAAATCGAAAGAATTCTGCCTGCTGATGGGGGAAGACAACCTGTATACCCTTCATAAATGGAAAAATATCGATGCGCTTATAACCAATTATCGGATTTATGTTTATCCCAGGCCATTTTCCATCCGTCCCGAGAACACTGCACTCGACAGCATCCTCTCTAAGGCAATGGTCTATAAGGTTAATGCCCCTCTTATGGAAATCTCAAGCACCTTCATCCGGGAAGGCATCAAAGCAGGGAAAAACATGTCGTATTATGTGCCGGGGCCAACGTGGAAGTATATAAAGGAGATGCATTTCTACGAAAAATGAAAGGCGATGGCACGCATTGCAAATCCGTGCCTCTCTTCATTTAGGCCGTAACCGCCTTGACTTCCTTTATGATCTCCTGCCCCATGTGCAAAGCTTTTTCATTTAAGGGAATCAGGTTATGATATCTTTCAGGAAGGGATTTTTTAAGCCCTTTGACAACATTTTCAATCTTAACGACAGGTTTCACTTTCAGGAATCCACCCAGAACGATCATATTGAATATTTTAGGGCTGTTCATTTTTGAAGCTTCAGCTGCCGCATCGACCCGGTAAACTGTAATGTCCGTCCTTTCAGGATGTCTTGTAATTCCGTTCCCGTCATATATAAGCACTCCTCCGGGCTTGACCGAATGCTCGAACTTATCCATTGACTGCTGGTTGAGGATGATCGCAGTGTCAAACTTCTTTATAATCGGAGAGCTGATCCTCTCGTTGCTGAGGATAACAATAACATTTGCCGTGCCACCTCTCATTTCGGGCCCGTACGATGGCATCCAGCTTACTTCCATATCCTGCATCACGCCTGAGTAAGCCAATATTTTACCCATCGAAAGAACACCCTGTCCGCCGAATCCTGCTATGATAATTTCTTCAGTCATTTTTCAAGGAATTAGTTTTCAGATTTTACCGTTTTTTCTTCAGGAACCTTGAGGTCTCCGAGAGGATAGTACGGGAACATGTTCTCCTCCATCCATTTGTTTGCCTGTACCGGCGTCATCTTCCATCCGGAAGGGCAGTTCGATACTATTTCAACAAGGCAGGTTCCTTTTTCGAGTTTCTGGTACTGCACTGCTTTCCTTATTGCTTTCTTCGTTTTTCTGACATTTGCAGGAGTGTGGACACTCTGGCGCGTAACATAATATGTTCCGGGGAGGGTGGCAACAATATCGGTGATCTTCAGGGGATTACCCATCGTCTTCACATCACGGCCATAAGGCGATGTTGAAGACACCATACCGGGAATTGTTGTCGGAGCCATTTGCCCGCCGGTCATTCCGTATATGCCATTGTTGATGAAGATTATCATTATATTCTCTCCCCTGTTGCATGCATGTATTGTTTCTGCGGTTCCTATTGCAGCAAGGTCGCCGTCACCCTGGTAGGTGAAGACGAATTTTTCAGGCAGAAGCCTCTTTATTCCCGTGGCGACAGCCGGTGCCCGTCCGTGAGCTGCCTCCTGCCAGTCAATATCGATGAAATTATACAAAAGCACCGAACACCCAACCGGTGAAACACCTATGGTCTCTGACTGAAGTCCTTCTTCTTCAAGCACCTCTGCGAGGATCCTGTTTGCAGTGCTGTGCCCGCACCCCGGGCAATATGACAGCACATTCTCCGTCATCAGCCTTGACTTTTGATAAACCAGGTTTTCAGGTTTTATAATTTCTTTTATTCCAGTTACTACAGCCATCTTTCAACCTTTAAAATGATGTTTCAAACTTTCAACTACTTCTTCAGGAGCCGTAATGACCCCGCCCATTCTTCCAAAATGGTATACCGGCACCCTGCCGTTCACAGCCAGAAGCACATCTTCGACCATCTGTCCCGCGCTCATTTCAACGGAAAGCATGCCCTTTACCTTACCTGCAAGCTCACTTATCCTGTTTGTGGGATAAGGATAGAGGGTTATCGGCCTGAGCAGGCCCACCTTTATACCTTCCTCCCGTGCCAGCTGCACAGATTTCTGACAAACCCTTGCGCTTGTTCCGTAGGCGACAAGCAGGTATTCTGCATCTTCCGTCTGGAATTCCTCATAACGAACTTCATTATTCCTGATCGCTTCGTATTTTGCAACAAGCTTGCGGTTGAATTCCTCCTGTGCGTTAGGGTCGAGGTCGAGGGATGTGATTATGTTTCTTTCCCTTGTTGCCGGTTTTCCCGTTGTTGCCCATTCGGGAACAGCTTTGGATCTTTCTTTCTGCGGGCCAAGGTAAACTTTCTCCATCATCTGGCCGATTGCACCATCGGAAAGCATCATCACCGGGTTCCTGTATTTGAAAGCCAGATCGAAGCTCAGCTCCACAAAATCAGCCATCTCCTGCACTGATGCCGGTGCAAGCACAATAAGGTGGTAATCGCCGTGGCCGCCTCCTTTTGTCGCCTGGAAATAATCCGATTGTGCGGGCTGGATGGTTCCCAGTCCGGGACCGCCCCTCACCACATTTACAATAAGACAGGGCAGCTCAGCACCTGCAATGTATGTTATACCCTCCTGTTTAAGACTTATGCCGGGAGATGAAGATGATGTCATGACCTTTTTGCCGCAGGCTGCGCCGCCATAAACCATGTTTATTGCCGCTATTTCGCTTTCTGCCTGGAGCACGACCATGCCGGTCCTTTGTTCAGGCCTGGCTTCCATAAGATATTCGATTACTTCGGTCTGGGGTGTGATAGGATAGCCAAAATACCCGTCAACTCCTGCCCTGATGGCAGCTTCGGCCACAGCTTCATTTCCCTTCATTAACCTGAGTTCTTTTTCCATGACGTTAAATTTTGGTTTTATAGACTGTTATAACACCATCGGGGCAGACCATGGCACAACTGGCACATCCGATGCATAAATCGGGATTTGCCGGAAATGCATAATTATAACCTTTGCCGTTTACTTCCTTGGCCATTGCAATGGTGCCGGTCGGGCATGAAACCGTGCATATTTCGCATCCTTTGCACCGTTCAATATTCACTACAATACTGCCTCTTATCTTTGCCATAATTAATTTATTTCATTTTACAGGGTGATCCGCCCTGAAACGTTTCAATCTTTCCTCAAGGTCTCCGAACTGGTCTCTTGAAACATGCGATACACATGCCCTAAGCCCGTCATTCCTTTTGCTTCCTGTGATATCGAGTGAAATGGCGCTGATCCCATAATAGAGGAGCTCATTCACCAGTTCGCTGCTTGTCATTCCCGGGTACGCAATAGTGAAATAGAATCCGTCTGCAACAGGATCATCCAGATCGGTGTCGTAAGGTATGATGAAACCGTTCGAGGTGAACAATCCTTTCATTATCCCTGCCTTGTCGCCGTACTCCTTAACTATTTTTATAAAATCATATTTTCCGTCATTCACTGACTTGAGGATCGCTGCGAGTCCATACTGCACTGAATGAGCCACTCCGGCCGAAAGCCCGTAAAGTGCACCATAAACAATTGAATGGCCAAAGCCGGGTGTCGAGTAATAACGCTGAAGATCAGGGTATTGCCTGCTGAACAAATGATCTGACACAGCCATCATCCCGATCCGCTGACCTGCGTAGCTGAATATCTTGGAGCTTGAGATCAGAAGGATATAGTCGTCAGTATATTTTCCGATAGTCGGCTGATGCGGAGGTACGCCCGGATGAGAATAATCTTTCCTGAAATCCATGCCGAAATATGCGAGATCCTCTATCACGATAACATCATATTTCCTGGCAAGAGCCCCGATAATTTCGAGCTCATCCTCGGTAAGGCACATCCAGGTGGGATTATTAGGGTTAGAATATACGATGGATGAAATCTTTCCCGGCTTCAGGAATGATTCGAGCCTGCTTTTTAGCTTTTTGCCGCGATGTTCGAATATGTCGAATGAATAATAGTCATGTCCCAGCATTTTCACCTGCTGCTTCTGCACCGGGAACCCGGGATCGAGGAACAGGCTTCCCTCCTTGGACCTGTCATTCCGGTTCGCAACAAGGAAGGCAGCCATGGCGCCCATCATCGAACCAACAGTCGGAACACAGCCCTGCGGTTTCACGTCGAGGTCGAGAAAAAGCTTTATGAACCGTGAAGTCTCTTCCTTGAGATGCTTCACTCCCTCTATGTTGGGATATGATGAAGCCACTCCCTTCCTCAATGCCTGGATCTCTGCTTCAACGGCAATGTCTGAGCATGGAAGCCCGGGCTCTCCCATCTCCATTCTGACGAACCTGACTCCTGTAGCTGCTTCAATCTGGCTGGCCAGCTTTGCCACTTCTCTTATGCTTGCCCTTGAGAATGAAACCAGGCCGCTTTCATCAATGATCTTCGAGACAATTCCTCTATCGGGGAGGACTCTTTTATTATGTCCGGAATGCGCTAATTCATCCATCGTGTTTCAAAGATAATCAATAAAAATTTTTTAAAATTTTCTTTTGTCAATTACCCTTACTGCCTTGCCTTCGCTTCTTGCAATCGCTTTCGGTTCAACCAGCGTAACCTTTATGCCAAGTCCTGTTGCATCCTCCAGGTTGCCTTTTATCCTCTGCCTCAGGGACTCAAGCTGGCTGATCCTGTCGAGGAAAAATGCCTCATCGACTTCAACTTTCAGTTCAAGAGTGTCGAGGTTATTAACCCTGTCGACAATGAGCTGGTAGTGCGGCTTTGTCTCGCTCATCTCGAGAAGCACCGTCTCCACCTGTGAGGGGAAGAGGTTCACGCCCCTGATTATGAGCATATCGTCACTTCTTCCAAGGCATTTCTCCATTCTCACCATCGTTCGCCCACAGCTGCATTTTTCATATTTTACCCTTGTCAGGTCCCTTGTCCTGTAACGTATAAGGGGCAGCCCTTCTTTCGTCAAAGTTGTAAAAACAAGCTCCCCTATGCTTCCCTCAGGCAAGGGCTGAAAAGTTTCAGGATCTATTATCTCCGGATAAAAATGGTCTTCATTTATGTGCAATCCATCCTGACCGGTGCATTCGCTTGCAACGCCAGGGCCGATTATTTCACTCAGTCCATAAATGTCGATAGCCATTATGCCCAGCTTCGACTCTATCTCTTTCCTCATATTTTCAGTCCAGGGTTCCGCTCCGAAAACTCCCACCCGCAACTTCAGCTCCTTCCTTTCTATACCGCTTTCGCTTATGGCTTCAGCAAGGTAAAGGGCATAAGATGGAGTGCATGCGAGAACAGTGCTGCCGAAATCGTGCATCAGCTGGATCTGGCGGGAAGTGTTTCCGCCTGAGATGGGAATAACGGATGCTCCTATCTTTTCGCCTCCATAGTGCAGACCCAGTCCACCCGTGAACAAACCATACCCGTATGCAATCTGTATAAGATCGTGCCTGTTGGCACCTGCGCTCGTTAGTGTTCTGGCCATAACTTCCGACCAGGTGGCTATATCATGCCTTGTATATCCGACAACAGTTGGTTTGCCTGTTGTGCCTGAAGAAGCATGCACACGCACTATCTCGCTCATGGGAACGGCAAAAAGTCCGAAAGGATAATTTTCCCTGAGATCGTTCTTTGTGGTAAAAGGAAGCTTTGAAATATCCTCAATTGAGTTTATTCTTTCAGGTCCGAGACCTGCCTCCTGCATTTTATGCCTGTAATAAGGAACATTGAAGTAGATCCTTTCAACGGTCTCCTTCAGCCTCTCACTTTGGATCTTGCTCAGACCCTCCCGGTCCATGCACTCGAAATGAGGATTCCATATTTCAGATATTTTCGCCTTCACATCTTATATCTAATAAAACCACTATTCATACATTCCTCACACCCAAGCCTCACTCATTTTTAACCCACCCCTGCCCTCACCGGAGAAGGGAATCCCGTCGCACCTGCCTTCCGTCTGCGGTCTTCCGGCTTCCGTCTTCATTATATCTCATACAGATCACTTGCCTTCATCAGCTCCAATTCATTTTTCTTGAGCTCGCTGATGGCTTCATCAGTATTGCTGCACCGCAGGATTATTACTGATTTCTTTCCTGAAGGAAACGCATAGGTATACTCGACACTGATATCCTTATCGGAAAGAATTTTCAGCACTCTTGCATAATCCCTGGCCTCGCTGGGCGCAATGACAGAAATTACATCGGAGATATTGACGGTGAAAGATCTCTCCTTCAGTATTTCTTTTGCCCGGGCCGGATCGGAAACTATCAGGCGCAGGATCCCGAATTCCGCAGTATCAGCCACGGTAAGCGCAGTAATCCTGATGTTCTCTTCTCCCAGCGCTTCGAGAACTTCGGTGAGACGACCCGATTTGTTTTCAAGAAAAACAGACAATTGCTGGATTATCATTTCTTTAACTGTTTAGCTGTAAAAAATTGAGCTTCGAAGATAAATATTTTAATTGTTACGAATATAACAATACGATTAAGATCACTTTTCGACTCTTATCCGTGCATCCACAACCGTAATGCTGTGAGGGCTGCCTATCAGGGGGTTCAGGTCCATCTCCTTTATCTCGGTAGCATACCTGAGGAGGCTTGACAACCTGACGATTATCTCGGCAAATTTCTGTTCGTCAATACCGGGTTTGCCCCTCGTGCCGTGAATGATCTTATAGCTTCTCAGGCTTCTTATCATTGATTCTGACTCGTTAAATGTCAGCGGGGCAAGGCCGGAGGAAACATCACCAAGGACTTCCACAAATATTCCGCCAAGACCGCAAAGTATGACGTGGCCGAACCGGGGCTCGTATTTCGCACCGATGAACAGCTCTGTCCCGGTGAGCATCTGCTGAACAAGCACGGCTTTCACACCCGGGATCTGCATCATCCTGCCGAATTCCGCTTCGAGATGCCTGAAGGATTTAATATTGAGGGTAACGCCGCCAACATCCGATTTGTGGACAGGGCCCACAACTTTCAAAGCAAGAGGGAATCCTGTCTTTTCCGCAACTGACATAAGATCTGCCCGTGTTGTCACAACATTTTCCCTCACAATTGGAATCTTTGCTGCGGCGAGCAGCTTTTGAATGAGCGCAGGTTCTAGATATCCGCTGGGCGCTTCATCAATGATCTGTCTTATCTGCGGGACATCGACATTTCTCAGGAAAATTTCTTCCTCTGCGGGATATGGAGTGTTGAAAATCTTTATAAGGGCTCTGCCCAGAACTACTTCATCCGGAAAATTCACATGTCCCTTGTTAAGAAAATACTCCAGCTCCCTTGATGAACTTATAACAGAAGGCAGTATCGGATAAAGCGGTTTATTGCACTCCTTTATTTTCCTGTCAAGCAGATCATAGGTCTCCTTGATATCATTCAGTCCGTTGCTTCCGAATATTACACTCATGCCGTCGAACATCGGCATATTCCTGTCAACATAATCAATCACCTTTTCGAGCTGATCATTGGTTGCAGTAGCGAGCATGTCAATGGGATTTATCGCCGAAGAGCCGGGATTCATCATTGCAACCAGTTCATCATGATCTTCCCCAGTGATTTTCGGAATGTTCATTCCCCCTGCGGCAAGTGCATCGGTGAGCATTACGGCAGGGCCGCCTGCATGAGTAATGATGGCTATATTTTTGCCTTTCATCTGTTTGTGAAAGAATACCGAAGCCACAGTGGTGAGTTCTTCACGCCCCGAGCACCTCACTATGCCGGCTTTTCGGAAGAGAGCTTCGACAGCTGAATCTGAACTGGCCATTGCACCTGTATGTGAGGAAGCAGCTCTCATTCCGGCTTCGGTAGTACCTGCCTTTATGGCGGCTATCCTGCAACCCTTCCTTATCAGGGACGAAGCATGATGCAGCATCTTGTCCGGATCATGTATACTTTCGACATAGATCAGCTTGATCCTTGAACTTGTTTCTTCGTCGAAATTATTATCCCAGTATTCGAGGATCTCCTCAACACCCGTCTGTGCGCTGTTGCCTACTGAGAAAACACTCGAAAAATTAAGTCCCTTGGAAATCGCGGATTCGAAGATGAAGACAGCAGTTGCACCGGAACCCGACACGAAATCACAGCCGGAAGGGCTCAGCCGGGGAACAGGCGTCGTAAAAACTCCGGAGTAGTTCCTTGTTATTACACCTATACAGTTAGGACCGATAAGAGACCCGCCGTATTCGCCGATCAGATTCGCAATTTTCCGCTCTGCTGCTTTTCCTTCCTCTCCCGCTTCACTGAAACCTGCGGAAATTATTATGAATGCTTTCGTATTCTTTTCCTTCACCAGAATTTCAACAGCATCATAGCAATATTTCTGAGCAACACAAAGAATTGCCAGATCTGTCTGAGGCAAGTCCCTGAGGTTACGATACGATTTGAGACCCTGCACGATATCCTGTTTCGGGTTGACAACGTAAAGACTCCCCGGATAATTACCATCCTTCAGGTTCCTTACAATCTTGCCTCCCGGTTTGAAAAGATCATCGGATCCTCCTATTACAACAATGCTTTCAGGGTTGATCAGCTTGGGATGAATCATTACAAGTGAAATAATGAAAAATGATAAGATGATTAAATATACGAAATTTATTACTGGGTGCTGGGTACCGGGTGCTGAGTAAGCTCTACGCTCTACGCTTTACGCTGTTTACCACTTGCCCTTGCCTCATGCTGCCCCATGCCTTCAAAGACCTGCAAATCTCTTCAGAAACCCGACATTCAGAGCTACAACGAAAAGATATCTTTCAGATATATAATTACTTACAGGCATTACGATCATTAAAATACATCGGCAATATAAACAAAAAAAATATCACAAACCAACACATTGATCATATGTGGTTGCATGATACAAATATGATTACCGAGGATTGCCGGAGGGATCCGGACCTCAAAGCAGTTAGAGCTTTTCCAGTTCTGAAAGTTTTTCCTTGAGAACCTTGATCTGTTCTTCTTTTTTTGCTTTAATCAGTTCAGATACTTTTGCACTCAGAGCCTGAAGCTGCTCGAAATTCAGAAATTCCAGGTTTTTCGGCATTCTTCCTGTTTTTTGTGCCTTGACAACTTTACTGCCTTTTTTTCTTCCCCTTTTTTTAGGTTCCTGATCAGCCATAATATAAGTTTTGATTAA
>DATGWQ010000207.1:0-9477 GCA_035299385.1 Bacteroidales bacterium
TTTATAAAATTTTGGTGCAGTTATCTTAAACAAAATTGTTTATTCCGGATCAAACTTTACCATATATCCTCCGCCTGCAGCAAGATTCAGAGTGACAATTTGTGATGCTGATGCATTATCATGAACAACAATGACACCGATCGGAGCTGAATTATCATCCTTAAGCCGCAATGCACTATAATTTCCATTATCGAGAAAGTTCAGTGGTATGCTG
Source organism: Bacteroidales bacterium (assembly GCA_035299385.1). Classification (GTDB taxonomy): domain Bacteria; phylum Bacteroidota; class Bacteroidia; order Bacteroidales; family VadinHA17; genus LD21. The sequence continues at coordinate 215 of DATGWQ010000207.1, forward strand.
AGCGTTTTTGGCTGCAGTCCGTTTATCACTGAAAGAAACCATGTTTTTCCGCTCCTCTGTGCATATACAGCGACTTCGCCGATTTCTGAGGGAGGAAGTACAATTGTTTCATCCCATACTGCAGGAATGCTTTTGATCATTTCTGCACAGGGATTTCCGAGAATATGTTCAGGCGTGGCTGCATATGTAATTACCGGGGCGCAGTAGATGGCAGCTGTTGCAACCTGGTGGACCCAGCTGGTGTTCTGTCTTCTTGTTCCGAAGTGGCAGACTGAATAATCCGCCGGACCCGCTATCATCCTGGTGAACGGTATTGTTGTCTCGTGTGTGGCACGGTCCGTTAGCTTGCTTGCTTCCATTCCTTTTACAGCTTCATAGATCATTGCATTCGGCCAGGTCCTCCATAATCCGGTTGGCTTATTGGCACCATGAAAAATGCAGACAAGATGCTCTGCAGCCGTTTCTCTCAGAATGGATTCGTACAGGTCTGTAACTTCTTTTGCTTCATGATCAAAAAAATCAATTTTCAGACCGGCAATCCCGAGTTCGTGGCATTTCCTGAAAAGCTCCAGCCTTGCTGCAGGATCATGAAGGGTGTTGGAATGTTTCCAGACTATGATCTTCACTCCCAGGGCGGATGAATAATCAACAAGCGCTTTGATCGAATCATCCGGCCACCTGCTCCAGAATCCTTCAAGAATATTGTATTCGAATCCAAGGTCGGCAGCTTCCTTTGAAAATTTCTTCATCACAGTCAATGTACCGTCACCACCTCCGTCAAGATATTTCCATACAGCCCGTCCGGGTTTGATCCATTCTGTTTCTGCGCCTTCCGGAAAATACTTTTTATCCGGGGCAGGGCAGAGGCTGTAAACAGCGTCACTGTTTACGAGGGTGTTCAGATCTTTTCCGGAAATTATAACTCTCCAGGGTGTTGTTATGGTTCCTTTTACAGATGCTATCCGGGATAATCTGGCAACATCTTCACTGCTGTATCTCAATTTATATGGGTACGACACAGGATGACTGTGCCCGAGCTTCAGTTCAAAACCATTCTTCCCGTCCGAAACGAGGGCCATACCTGCATATCCGGTGAGATCTGCCTCTGTAATTGCTGTATAGCCCGAACCGTCGGCAAGTTTATAGGTCAGTGGCGGTGCTGCCCACTGACCTGCCGGAACAGTGTCGATAAGCTTTTTTGCATGTACTCCTTCATAATGCATATACAGGTCATGATACCAGACTATGCTTTTACTGGGCAGCCTGAAAACTGTAGCCTCATCAGGATATCTCTCTACGGTCTCATTCCCGGGAATTATGAACCTGTATGCTGCAGCGTCATTAAATAATCTGATCTCCAGCGAATACTTCAGGGCCGATGCCCTGTCGGTAATATCGATACAAAGAACATTGCAATGATTCATGCCTGTTGAATGAAGCCCTTTCAGCGGGAATGTTTCATTGATCACTGTCCTGGTCGCTTTCCCGGGCCTTATGTTTTCAGTAATAGGCTTACCATCAACGATCATTGACAGGACAGAAGGCTCGATAACGGACTTTCCATCGAGGTTAACCGACAGAGTTAGGTTTTTATCTGCATTGAGTATACAGTGCAGCTTGCCATCAGGGCTTGACAAATCATAGGTCTTCTTTGCATTCACATTGCTGAAGAACGCAAAAAATAATACTGAGATCAACAATACATTTTTCATGGTATAATCTATTTGGCGCCGGGACCGACCTCATCAGGAGTCAGGGGCCTGTTCGATGAGGGAATTTCCGGGTAACCCGGGAAATCCTGGTTGTTGAAACCCCCGGGCTTCGATATTTTCGAATCCATTGCTTTGAACCCTGAACCAGGCATATCCCCGCCTGTGGTGTTCCAGACAATGTTATTGTTCCATACTGCCCCGGGATATAATCCTTTAACCGAAACGGGAGCTCCTCCGCGGATCAGGTTGCCTTTGAAGGCGATATTTGTTGCCCCAAGCCCGTTCTCGCGCGAAGGCATCTGGTATGTCATTTTGCAATCGATGATTGCATTGCCTGAAACCTCGACCCTGTCCGCACGATCGTGACAGGTGAGCTTTGATCCGTCCTTAACCTCGCCATCCCCATTCTGGCAGACGATTGCTTTGGAGCAATTCAGGAAATAATTCCCGAAGATGAGGTGATCGTCACCGCTGAACCTGAGCCCGGTTGTGTTTATGAAGAAATTACCATAAACCCGGCTTTTATTACCATGTCTTATTGAGCATTCTTCGCTTCGTTCTCCGAAAGTGTTGAACCTGATGGTATTACTACAGGATTTATGGCAGATTGCTCCCTCGTTTTCGCCTTCGGTCCTTTCGAAGAGATTGTATTCGACAACACAAAAGGCTGAGTCCATGCTTCTGCCGCTCAGGCCGATCTGTATGGCAGAGCAGTTGTTGAGTCCTATGTTCGGAAAATCATGAAAGTAGTTATGACTGATCAGGACATGTTTTGCCATTTTATCTCCGCCGGGACCCTGGACGGAGATCATCTGTCCTTCATCCTTCTTGTTCCTGAATTCGTTGTAGCTTATCTCATTATCATCGCCTGAGATATTGAGGTATGGTTTGCTTCCCTTTGATCCGTCAGGAACACATTCAAAAATATTTCTTGTGATGAGGCAATGTGTTGCATCTGTTTCGATCCGGAATTTTCCTGATTTGTGAGTAAAAACAAATCCCTGTATTACAACATACCTTGAACCGGACGCAATCTGGAATCCGGCTGAACCGGAGATCTCTGCAGCACCTGTATTTGCAGCCTGGATAAATAAAGGATCTTTTTCAGTGCCCTGTACCTTTATTATTATAGGCTCATTCAGTTCGTATCTGCCATTTGCAACGATTATCCTGTCACCTGCTTTTGCGTTATTGACAGCTTCCGTTAATCCTGCGACTGAATTCACCTTGACTGTTTTGGCATTTATATTAGCTGAGATTAAGTTGAGAGAGAAAAGGAGCAGGACAAATGATGTCTTTTTCAGTATTTTAATCATTTTGCTTGTAATTTTTGTTCATTTCCCTTTATGCCCTTTCGTGCAAACCTTAGTGTCCTTCGTGGTAAAAAAAATTAAACACAAAGGACACAAAGTAAAAGCACAAAGGACACAAAGTAAAAATCATGATCAGATTTTTCCTCTTACATCCACCCTGATCACCGTTGCTATCGCATCAGGTGCTGTTGCCGGAAGCTGAATGGTAAGGACCTTATCCTTTGAAACTGTTGATTTAACCTTGGCACCTGTGGCAACCAGCTTTGCTGAAACGACAGCGTTTTTAAAATCAGCGATGGTCAGTTTGCCGTCTTTCGGCCATTCAAAAACATGGAAGTAAAGAGATGTTCCGTTTTTGGTTTCCTTTTTTGTGCAACGTCCCCAGTCGAATAATCCCCAGGGGCTTGCCTTGGTACCGTAGATGGATTCACCGTTGACTTTCATCCATTTACCCATTTCGGAAAGAAGCGCCACGCTCTCCTGCGGGAATTCGCCAAGCTCTGTGGGACCCACATTAAGAAGGAAGTTTCCGCCTTTCGATGCGATATCTATCAGGTTGCGGATAAGAGTCTGGGGAGTTTTATAATTGTGGTCATAGCTTTTGTAGCCCCAGGTGCCGTTCATGGTCATGCACGTTTCCCAGTCGGTACCGTCAAGATCTTTCAGGTTGGGGATTCTCTGTTCCGGAGTTTTGTGGTCACCCGGAAAATTCGGCCGCTTGAGCCTGTCGTTGGTAATGATGTTCGGCTGAAGCGCAAGAAGCGACTGCAGCTTAGTTGCGGCTTCGTCGGTCATGTCAGTGGGAGTGTCCCACCACAGTACTGCGACGTCCCCGTAATTAGTAAGAAGCTCTTTAACCTGGGGAACAGAGACATCGTCGATGTACTGTGCAAAGCTTTTCTTTTCCTGTGCAGGGTCCCAGTGGCCCCTGTGTTCTTTTGTATAGGCATCGATAATGACCGAATCAGGATTTGCCCAGCCTTCCTTGGTGAGCTTGCGGGCTGCAGAGCCGCCCGGGTTATTCCAGTCCTGTGCCTGTGAGTAATAGAATCCAAGCCTGATTCCGTATTTTTTGCATGCATCGGCAAGCGGTTTCAGGAGATCTTTCCCGTACGCTGTTGCATTCACGACATTCCACGGGCTTGCCTTTGATTCAAATAAGGCAAAGCCATCGTGGTGCTTGGAAGTGATGACAATATATTTCATTCCTGCATCCTTTGCCATTTTGACCCAGGCGTCCGGGTCATAATTGACAGGATTGAAATCCTTAGCCATCCGCTGGTAATCAGCAACGGGAATTTTGCCGCGGTTCATTATCCATTCCCCAATGCTGCCTATCTGGTGACCGTTCCAGGTGCCGGCCGGAAGCGAATAGACGCCCCAGTGTATGAACATGCCGAATCGTGCTTCGCGCCACCACGCCATTCGTTCGTCACGGGGGAGCTGCTGGGCGGTAGTTGCCTGGAATAATAAAAGAAATGCTGCAAATGCGAGTAAGCTTCTTTTCATATCTATGGAAGTTAGAGTTACAAAGTTGAATTATGGTTTGGCAATAAATATAAGAAATAAGATTAAAAAAGGAAATTGTTACAGTCGATTCCTGTAGGGTCACGCCATGGCATGTCCCTACGATCAATTGAACCTCACACTGGCTCTATATATAATAAGGTATACCATGCCCCATGCTCCATGCCCCATGCATTTATTAACAGCCAAGTTCCTAAAAAATTTTAAAAAATTTTAACATATGGTTGTTATGATCTGAATTATTTTTTAATATTGCCGAGGAGACCGGATAATTCAGAACATTGATAACCCTGTGAAAGAATCCGGCAAATGGTGAAGTACATAATAATTATTGTCAGTGTGTCTTGTCTGACTCAGGATGCAGAAGACATGATTAAAATATTTTTTATGTACAGAAAGGGAAAGAAGAGAGATTGAATAACTGGAACTAACCAAATATTAACCAACAACTAACCAAACCTCTGGACCATGACAAATCATAAGACCCTATCAGGATGACGTTGGCGGCATTTCCGTTAACGTACACGAATACAGGCTTAAGCCTGTGAATTATTAACCCTTCAATTATCTATAATGCATGAAAAAAATTAACGTAAAGCGATTGCATTTTGTCAGGAATGCATGGCTCAGGCCATTAATCCTTACAAAACTATGCATCATGTTTCTGCTTTGCACAGTCGCAGGCCTTTCCGCCTCTGCCCAGCAGGCAATTACGGGAAAGGTAACTGATGCAGCAACAGGAGAGCCTCTCATTGGTGTTACCATTCTTGTAAAGGGAACAACAACGGGAGCCCTCACGGACCTCAATGGTAATTTCAATATCCCTGTAGCTTCACGGCAGCCTGTCACTCTGCAGGTTTCATTCATTGGTTATGCAGCACAGGAAGTGCCTGCAACACCCGGAACGAATGTTACAGTGGCCCTTGCAATGGAAGAGAAGCAGCTGCAGGAAGTAGTTGTCGTCGGCTACGGTACTCAGAAGAAAGAGAGTGTTGTCGGTGCAATCACACAGGTAAGCAATGAAGCCCTTGTACAGGCTGGTGTTGCAAACGTTACGAATGCAATAGCCGGCAAGCTCTCAGGAGTTCTTACAATACAGCGTTCAGGCGAGCCCGGCAACAATGCGGCAGATATATATGTCCGCGGGGTATCGAGCTGGAATGGTTCCCAACCCCTTGTGCTTGTCGATGGTGTCGAGCGTGATTTTTCGCAGCTTGACCCGAATGAAATCAATACCATATCTGTTCTCAAGGATGCTTCCGCAACTGCTGTGTTCGGAGCAAAGGGAGCTAACGGCGTAATCGTGGTTACAACAAAACGCGGCTCCCTTGGAAAACCTAAAATGGACTTTTCAGTATCTTACGGTCTCCAGAAAGCCACGAGAATACCCGACCATATAGATTCATATACGACAATGAGCATGCTCAATACTGCATATATGAATGAAGGCGGAACATATTTTTCTCAGCTTACTTCACAGAAGGTTCTCAACGAGTACAAGAACCCATCATCACGTTTGAATGCACTCAGGTATCCTAATGTGAACTGGTTCGATGAGACAACAAAAGCCTTCGCACCCACGACCGTTGCGAACCTGAACGTTTCCGGGGGTACCGAATTTGCAAAATACTTTCTTAATCTTGGTTATAACTATGAGGGCAGCTTTTTTAACGGTGTGAAGACAGGATACCAGGATTCACGTTTCTGGAACAGGCTTTTCCAATACAGGATCAACCTCGACTTTGCAATAACTCAAACCACATCCCTGGCGCTGAATGTCGGGGGTAGCCTTAACCTGAGGAACACCCCGGGAAGCGCATCGTGGAGGAACCTTTATTCTACAGGTCCTGCCAGGTTCCCTGCTTACTTTCCCTCATGGGTGCTTGATGAGGTACCCGACCCTGATTATCCCGATGCTTCAGGCATGAGAAGGGCACAGGCATTTGGTGAATATACCGGTAATCCCTACACCAGTCTTTCGAATGGTGACTTCAACAGGGATTTAGGTTCAAGGATGTTTACAGACCTTATTCTGAATCAGAAACTTGACAGGATCGCCAAAGGCCTCTCATTAAACGGCAAAGTTTCACTCAGCTCATATTACAACAACAGGCAGCTGGAGTTAAATTATGATTACCCTGACTACCAGCTCTACTACGACAAGATTGCTGATGCAGGCACGATGGGAACTGACGGTAAGCTGATAAACCCCTGGTACCGCAACGGTGAGGGTAACGAGTACTATAAACTGCCGCCATATGATATTAATGTGGGAGGACTTAATGGAGGTTACTACAGGAACCTTTATTATGAAGCTTCACTGAATTACACCAATACATTCGGAAAAAATACCATCTCTGCCCTTGCGCTTTTCAACAGGCAGGAAAGGAACAGCACTACGGATTTTCCGTATTACAATGAAGGATGGGTCGGAAGGGCAACTTACGACTATAACCGTAAATATCTCCTTGAATTAAACGTAGGTTATACCGGTTCTGAGAGATTTGCTCCTTCGAAAAGGTTCGGGTTCTTCCCCTCAGCAGCTGTCGGATGGGTTGTCTCAGAAGAAAACTTCTTTAAGCAGGCTCTTCCCTGGGTTAACAAATTCAAGCTTCGTTATTCCGATGGAATGGTTGGTAGCGATTATGCAAGGAGCAGGTGGCTTTATACCAGCTCATATTTCAAAGACCCGAGAGGCTACATCCGCGAGGACCTGGTTCCGAACCAGGCTGCACAGTGGGAACTTGCACATAAACGCGATATCGGGTTCGAACTCGGTCTTTTCAAGAACGTTTTCACTCTTAATGTCGACCTCTTTGACGAGTACCGTAGCAAAATGCTTCTTACTCCAAAGAACGTGACGATGATGTATGGCAATCTATTCAAGGAGCTCAACCTCGGTAAGGTAAAGAAACACGGTATCGAAGTCGAAGCGGAATTCAGGAAAAGCCCGACTACCAACTTCACCTATTTTGTGAAAGGTATATTCGGGTTCAATGAAAACAGGGTGATCTTCAAGGATGATGAGAAATATGCACCGGAGCACAGGCAACAGGCAGGCAAGCCTCTTACCGAAATGATGTTTGCTGAAGCCGGTGTCGAGGGTACTGAGATCAATGGCGTTCAGCTGACCGGTTCGGGATACTATACTTCAGTCGATGACATTCATAACAATGTAACACCGATCGATATCACAGGACTCAAAGTCGGCGATTACAAGTTCCTTGATTTTGACGCCGACGGCGTGATAACACCTGCAGGTGATAAATATCCCATCAAAGGTCTTACCTATCCTCCGATAACATATTCTTTATCTAGCGGATTTACCTGGAAAGGACTTGATTTCAGCTTCATGTTCACCGGAAATGAAGGCAAATACGTTCAGTACAACCAGCTTTATGAAGTTGAGTTCATCAAAGGCGACTGGAGGGTGCACAGCTCACAGCTTGACTACTGGAGACCTGATAATCCCACTGCTAACCACTCGACATTGCACTATGCCGGATCTTCTTCAACACCTATACTCTTCTGGGGTGGTGGCGAGGCAGACCGTGGTTACCAGATCATGATAGAAGACCGTTTCTTCAGGAATGCAAGCTACATAAGGCTTAAAGATGTTTACATCAGCTATACTTTCAAACCCGGTGCGCTGAAGAACACCCTTGGGATTTCGAATTTCGCAGTTTACCTGGCCGGAAGCAACCTGTTTACGATCACTCCTCTTATAGAAGGTGACCCGGAAGCAACAAACTTCCAGCAGGGTTTCTATCCACAGATAACTACCGGAAGAATGGGCCTGAAGGTCAATTTCTAATATGTTAAAACTAGAAAAATGAAAAAATACATCATTTTAGTTCTGATCAGCATGAGTGCAGTATTCTACACGTCATGCGAGGAATATCTTGATAAAGCTCCCGAGCAGGGGCTCAGTGAGGAGGAGATATTCGCAAATGCTGATAATTTCAGGCTCTTCTTCAATGCAGTTTATGAAGGACAGTTCAGGTATGCAGGGAATGACCGTGAGCTTAACCTCAAGCCGGCTTTCCCTCTGTATTTCAATTACTGGGATCAGAAATATACCTGGGAAGGTATAACTGATGCCGCCGACCAGGGCCGTTATATGGAAGGTCATAATTTCAAAGCCGGTTCGGTAATCGGTTTTGTCGACAAGTTTATCAATGACGGTAACAGGCGCCCAATACTAAAATCCATGTTCGCATGTATCAGGATTGCCAATATTTCCAAGAGCAAGATCGATCTGGTGAAAGACATCTCCGAAGATGAAAAGAATGACCTTCTTGGACAGATCCATTTTGTAAGGGCTTTCTGTCATTTCGAGCTTTTCAGGATCTGGGGCCCGATGCCATACCTGACCAAGGCAATGGGGCCTGATGATGTCTGGGATGTCGCAAGGTTGTCTAAACATGAAACACTGATCAGGGTTGCACAAGATATGGATACAGCTTACACATATTTTGAGCTTGCCGGAAAGGTCCGCAGGGACCCGGGACCGGGTCAGGCAGGCCATCTTGCTGACCCTGATCAGAGAGCTCCGAATGGCGTTGCTGCAAAAGCTTATAAATCAAGAGCGTTACTTTATGCAGCAAGTCCCCTGAACAATGAGCTGGGTGCCACAGACTGGGAAAACGCAGCAAAAGCAGCCTGGGAAGCTATTCAGCTCGCTCTTAATAACCAATATGCCCTTATGACC
>DATGWQ010000208.1:0-58063 GCA_035299385.1 Bacteroidales bacterium
TGGATTTCATAAAAAAATGTGTCTCGGAAGGGATCATTGTTGCAATCGGTCATTCCAATGCAAATTCGCGGCAAATAGATCTTGCTGTGGAGAACGGCGCCGTGTTATCGACGCATCTCGGCAACGGGTGTGCTAACATGATACACAGGCATAATAATCCCCTGTGGCCACAGCTGGCTAACGATAAACTCATACCGTCCATAATTGCAGACGGCAACCACCTCCTGCCTGAAGAGGTGAAAGTGTTCATAAAAGCAAAAGGGACTGATAATATAATCCTGACATCCGATGTGGTTTACCTTGCAGGCATGAAGCCGGGCAGGTACACTTTTTCCGGGATGGATGTCGAGCTGAAGGAAGACGGGACACTTTTGAACATTGCTCAACACTGTCTTGCAGGCGCTTCCTTTCCACTGAAGAAAGGTGTGGGAAATGTTATGAAATTCGCAGGGCTGACTCTGGGCGAAGCTGTTAAGATGGCTTCTGAAAATGTTGCGCGGATCTACAATCTGAAAGGCAAAGGCGAAATCAAGCCGGGGTATGCTGCAGACCTGATTCTTTTTGAAATCGAAAATTATTCTATAAACATAAGGCAGGTTTTTAAAGAAGGTAAACTGTTATGAGTACACCGGATTATTTAGTACTGTTTGGCTATTTCATCTTTATAACGGCTTTCGGGCTCTGGATGGCCAGGAAGACCAGGACAAGCGATGCGTATTTCAGGGGTGAGAGAAAATTCAGGTGGTACATTATGATCGGGCAGGCATTTGGTGTCGGTACGCATGCTGAGGCGCCGGTTGCCCAGGCAGGAGCAGTCTTCAGCCAGGGTTTCGCCACAATCTGGTACCAGTGGAAAAACATGCTAATAACTCCGTTCTACTGGCTCATAGCTCCTTTTTACCGCAGAAGCGAGAGAACGACAGTGGGGGAGATAGTCGATGACCGCTATGGACAGGGAATGGGGCTTGTATACTCCGTTTTTGCAATATGTTTTTTCATGTTTAACATGGGAGTTATGCTGCAGGGAGCCGCTAAAGTCATTTCCGTTGCTTCAGGAAACCTGATCTCCCCGACAATGGTGGTGCTCTTCATGACCGCAGCTTTCCTTATTTACAGCTTTGCAGGGGGATTGATCACAGCAGCATATACAGACTTCATCCAGGCATTCCTCATCATCATCCTGTCAATCCTTCTTATTCCTTTCGGGTTGAAAGAAGTGAATGGTTTCGCGGGCATGAAAGCCGTATTGCCTGAAAACTTCTTCGATGTTTTCAACAGTGCAAGCGGCATAGACGGCTTCACAATTGCAATGCTGGCAATAAACGGGATTGTGGGCATTACAGCTCAGCCTCACATGGTATCGATGTGCGCAACAGGCAATACTGAAAGGGCCGGGAGGATCGGGCAGACATTCGGCTCGATGGTGAAGAGGCTTGTCACGATCGGATGGGCTCTCACTGGTTTGATCGTGGGCGCTCTCGTGATTAAAAACGGCGTCACCCTGAAAGATCCCGAGATGGCATTCGGCTATGCATGCAGCATTCTTCTCAAACCCGGGCTCGTGGGGCTCATGCTGGCGGCAATTGTCGCTGCAAATATGGCGGCATGCTCCAACTTCATGGTGAACACGGGTGCTTTATTCACAAAGAATTTTTATAAGAAATATATTAATACCGCTGCAACCGACAGGACACTGCTGTGGATGGGACGCTACTCGGGACTTGGCCTTGCAGCTGTCGGGGTGATGTTTGCCCTCAGCATTAAAAATGTGCTGCATGCATTCCTTTTTACAGAAACCCTTGCAGCTTTCATGGGCATCATGTTCCTGGGAGGCATTGTATGGAAAAGAGCCAACAGGTACGGTGCGGCAACAGCAGTTTTCTTTTCCTTCCTGGCGTACTACATTGCAAATTATATGGTTGCCGGGAAGATCATGCTTGTATACAAGTGGCTTCCCGGTCCATTCGGCATTGCCATGATTGCAGGTTTTACGGCTTTTATCCTGGTCAGTCTTCTCACCAAACCTGAATCAGACGAGAGAATAAACAGGTTTTTTGATAATATGAGGAGAAAATCAGATGCAGAGCCCGGCCCTGACGGTAAAAAGCCGATCGCTGCTGAAACCGGGGATGACCTGCTTTTGCTTGATCTGCCCGGGTGGGCTCATAAATCACGATGGGAGAATTTTTATAAAAGATACCGCGAAGATATTGCAGGGTTTCTTCTCAGCTGGGTGTTTGTGGGAGCGCTGATCCTGCTGGCGTGGGGAATATTGCAATTGTGATCTTTTTTCCCGCAGATCACGCAGATTGACTCGCAGAATTGCGCAGATTCAATAAACACGTCTGCGCAAATCAGCGAAATCTGCGGGAAATCCGAACAATTATCCTTTCTCAATCCCTAAATCGGAAATATTCCTTAACTTTCGAATTCAAATTTCAATTAAACAGTCATGGGAAATTTTGGAGCTACAGAGATCATACTTATCCTTCTTGTTGTTGTTCTTCTTTTCGGCGGGAGGAAAATCCCCGAACTTTTCAAGGGCATTGGCCAGGGCATGAAGGAATTCAAGAAAGCCTCACGTCTCGATGATGAGCCGACTCATGAACCGACCACCAGGCCGGAAACGAAGAAGGAAGAAGATATCAATAAGGATTGATTATCCTTTCAGATTCGGGCTTAGTTCCGCAATCCGAAATCCTCAATCCGCAATACGTTCAGTCGCTTACAAGGAATCGCGGCATTTTCCTGTGTTTTGTTCCCTGTTCATAGCTGTATGCTAAACCTATCAGGGTGCCTTCACTCCAGGCTCTTCCGAAAAATGTTATTCCAACCGGCAGGTCATCTACAAAGCCCATTGGCAATGTTATTGCCGGGTAACCCGATATTGCGGCAGGTGATGAATCTCCACCGGTAAAATGATCTCCAAGGAGAAGATCAGTTTTCCAGGCCGGTGAACCTGTCGGTGATATAAGTGCATCCAGCCTGTTTGTGTTCATAAGCTTGTCAATCCCTTCGGTACGGGTTGCCTTAAGCATTTTTGCAAGAGCCTCTTTATATTCTTTTTCATCGAGACTGCCTTTCTTTTCAGCCCTCTCAAGGATTTTCTGATCGAAATACCTCATTTCGGTACTGTCGGATTTATCAAAAGCTATCAGATCCTTAAGGCTTCTGACCTTTACATTTTCTTCTGTGCCCGCCAGGTATTTATTCAGGCCGTCTTTGAATTCATAAAGCATTACATTTAATGAAGCCTGCTCATAATTTTCACCCTTCGGAAACTCCACTTCAACGATTTCAGCGCCTGCGGATTTCATAAATTTTACAGCTTCATACATAAGAGTGTCGACTTTGTCGGAGAATCCCATGGATTTTTTCAGGAGCCCGATCCTTTTGCCTTTGAGAGATCCGGCGTCAAGAAACCTTGTGTAATCTTTCTCAGCATGCCTCACTGATTCGAGCGTGGTTGAATCTGCTTCATCAACACCGGTCATAAGACCCAGGGAAGTTGCTGCATCCTCAACGGTCCTGCACATCGGGCCCGGGGTATCCTGGGTAAATGAAATGGGAACAATTCCCGAGCGGCTGATCAGGCCCACTGTTGGCTTGATACCGACAATTCCGTTGTTGTTTGACGGGCAAACTATAGATCCGTTTGTTTCAGTTCCTATTGCGAACATGCAGAGATTGGCAGATACTGCAACTCCTGACCCGGAGCTTGAGCCGCAGGGATTCCTGTCGAGCACGTAGGGGTTCCTTGTCTGTCCGCCGACGCCGCTCCACCCGCTCGATGACATTTCAGCGCGGAAATTGGCCCACTCGCTCAGGTTGGCCTTGCCGAGTATGACGGCGCCTGCTTCCCTGAGCTTCTTTGCGACAAAGCTGTCCTGTTTCGGATATGAATCCTTCAGTGCCAGCGAACCTGCCGTCGCAGGCATCTTGTCGTGTGTGTCAATATTATCTTTCAGTATAACGGGAACACCGTGAAGGGGTCCTCTCTTCTTTCCTGCTGCCAGTTCACGGTCAAGTTCTTCGGCTATATGCAGCGCATCAGGATTTATGAGAATTATCGAATTAAGGGAAGGACCGTTATTGTCGATGGATTCTATCCTGTCGAGATAGGCTTTTACAACGTCAGAGATGGTGAACTTTCCGTCTGTATAACCTTTCTGGAGGTCAGAAATGGTCATTTCTTCCAGCCAATGTGTGTCTTTTACCGGTTTGTTTTTTTCATTTACCGGAGCCTGGCATGCCACAAAAAATAACATAAAAGCAATTACCAGGGCAGGTTTTTCAGAGGCACGTTTCATAGTATCATTATAGTTAACTGGTTGTGACCCTAAATTATGAATAATTCGGTAAAATCAATATCTTTGTTAGTATCAGCAAACTCTTTAATGAAGAATATCTATCTTCAGATACTGGATCACTTAAATGATGATCCTTCACCTGTTCTTGCCACGGTTGTCGGGAAAAAAGGATCAGGGCCCCAGGTGCCTGGGAGCTCTGCTTTGTTTGGCGAAAAAGGGCTCCTCGCCGGGACTGTCGGCGGTGGTGCTGTTGAAGGCAAGGTAACCCGGATTGCAGCTGAAAGAATTCATTCAAAGGAATCGGGTTTTCTGAAGTTCAACCTTCTCAATGACATTACAATGAAGGAGGAAGCCATATGTGGAGGTGAGCTTCATATTCTCGTGGATGGGCAGCCTGTTAAGCATGAAAAGGTCTTCCGGGAAATTCAGTCTTCGATAGAAAACGACCGGAAGGGGATCCTTATCACACGGTTAAGCAATCTTACTGAAAGTGGAACTATTGTATCCAGGTACTGGCTGACAGATGACAACGTTTCATGGATTCCTGATGATATACTGCAGGCAGCTGAACCACTGCTTTCTCAAATATCAAACTCTCCTGAGCAGTTTAAAAATGCTGAAATTGAGCTTACCGTGGATGAAAACTCGATGATTTTCCTGGAGCAGCTCCTTCCGCCTCCCAGGCTTGTAATAGCAGGAGCCGGACATATCGGAAGATCACTTTCTCATCTTGGAAACTGGCTTGGCTTCGATGTAACCGTAATCGATGACCGTGAGGAATTTGCAAACCGTGAAAATCTTCCCGAAGCTCATCATATAATTGCAAAAGACATCGGCGAAGCTATGCGTGAACTGAAAAAGGGTGCCAATACGTATGTTGTCATTGTTACCAGGGGGCACAAGGACGATGCAGAAGCGCTGAAGCAATGCATCGGCTCGGATCTTGCATACACAGGCATGATCGGCAGCAGGCATAAAATAATCGCATTGAGGGATGAGTTCATTAAGAATGGGTGGGCTACTTCCGCTCAATGGTCAGAAATACACAGTCCGATCGGCCTTGAAATCAATTCCCGCACAATCGAGGAAATTGCCGTGAGCATAGCTGCCCAGCTGATCATGATCAAAAACAGCGGCAACGGTAAAAGTAAGCCATGCCCGTCATAAAGTGCTGAATGGATCTGAGATCTGAAATACAGGCAATCGTGCTTGCCGCAGGCGAATCGAGGAGAATGGGAAGAATGAAAATGCTCCTTCCTTTCAGGGGCACAACAATGCTTGAGCATGTAATTGACAATATATTTTCTGCAGGACTTGAAAATATCACTGTTGTACTTGGCCATAAAAAAGAGGAGCTGGCAGGACTTGTTGATAAAAAAGGTGTAAATTATTGCGTGAACAATAATTACACTGAAGGGATGTTATCATCAGTGATCTGCGGAGTAAACAGCCTCACTGGTCATTATAGGTTTCTGATGGTCTTCCAGGGTGATCAGCCGCTTATTTCGCCTGGAACAATTGGAAAGATGATTGATGAAGCGGAAGAAACAACCAAAAGCATACTCATACCTGTTCATGAAGGAAAAAGAGGGCATCCGCTGATGGTTTCAAGGCAACTTGCAGGGAAGATCGGGTTCCTTGATCCGGCAATCGGATTAAGGGCGCTCACGAATGAAAACCCGGAGCAGATACTGGAAGTCAGTGTAAACGATCCGGGAATATTGAGGGACTTTGACACATATGATGAATACATCAGAGAAATAAACCAAACAATGTGACCCATGGAACAAAAAATCACTTTTGAGTTAAACGGAAAAAAGACGGAAGCCCTTCTTGATCCATCGCAGACACTCCTCTGGGTGCTGCGAGATCATTTTGGTCTGACAGGTACAAAATACGGCTGCGGGACAGGATTCTGCGGCGCATGTACCGTTCTCATCGACAATGAAGCTGTAAGATCGTGCCAGACTGCCGTCGGCGACGTTCAGGGTAAAAAAGTCGTCACCATCGAAGGACTTGCAAAAAATGGCAAGCTCAGTCCCCTTCAGCAGGCTTTTGTCGATCATGATGCCCTCCAGTGCGGATTCTGCACACCAGGGATGCTCATGAATGCAACAGCCCTCCTTATTAAAAATCCAAATGCCACTGTGGAGCAGATCAAGGCCGGAATGGAAGATAACCTGTGCCGTTGCGGTGCACATGTGAGAATTGTGGAAGCAGTCAGAACTGCAGCAACCCAAATGAAAGGAGGGAAGTGATCATGAAAAAGAAAACTTTTAAATCAGCAAAATCGAATCCCATTCCAAGAAGGGATTTTCTGAAGAAACTTGGAGGTGGAATATTTCTTTTTATCGCTCCATGGCCAGTTCTGGATTTGTCAGCATCACCTGCTGAACAGGCAAGGAGGAGCCTCCCGAAAGATTACAATGCTTTCCTTCAGATTGCAGAAGACGGGACCATTAACTGCTTCACAGGAAAAATCGAAATGGGACAGGGCGTCATAACTTCCCTCCCACAGATGATGGCAGACGAGCTTAATGTTCCCCTTGAAAAAATAAAAATTGTAATGGGCGACACCGACCTTTGTCCTTATGATGCAGGGACGTGGGGCTCACAAACAACACAGACGTTCGGGCCTGCTATGAGGGCCGCTGCTGCCGAGGCACGCGGAGTGCTTGTGGATATGGCTTCGCAGCAGCTTGGCATACCCGCTGCACAACTCCAGGTGAAGGACGGTGTGATATCAGATACCGGGAATTCAAAGAAGACAATATCATATGGTCAGCTGGCAAAAGGTAAGAGAATAGAAAAATTCCTTGATGTGAAACCAACGGTTGAGGATTTTACAAAATTCACATATGTTAGTAAGCCATATCACCATTCCGATGCAAAGTTAAAAGTGACAGGAGCGGCAAAGTATGCAGGCGACATGAAGCTGCCGGGGATGGTCTATGCCAGGATACTAAGGCCGCCCTCACATGGTGCAAAGGTGTCGAAGGTTGACTGGTCTGCAGCTGAAAAGATCGCGGGCACAACTGTCATTCATGAAGGAGACCTTATAGCTGTCCTCAATGAGAACCGCGACAGGGCTGATGAAGCGTATGTAAAGATCCAGGCTGATTACACCTTCAATGAAATGCCGGTAAATGACAGGACCATCCACGACTGGTTTCTCAAATCAGAAACTGCCCAGAATGTGGTCAGGTCAAAAGGTGATCTCGAAGCCGGAAAGCAACAGTCCGACAAGGTATTCGAATCTGAATTCCGGTTCCCTTATCTTGCCCATACACCTATTGAAACACACACTGCACTGGCAGAGTTCAAGGATGATAAGATGACGGTATGGGCCGCAACACAGACGCCTTTCGGCATGCAGCAGGGGATCTCGTCAGAACTCAGTCTGCCATTGGAAAAGGTGCGGGTAATAACTCCTTTCGTTGGAGGTGGTTTTGGCGGAAAGAGCCTTTACACGCAGGGAGTGGAAGCCGCGAAGCTTGCAAAACTCTCGGGCAAGCCGGTGCTGGTAATGTGGACACGCGATGAAGAGTTCTTCTTTGACAACCTTCATGCTGCTTCGGTCATTAAAGTCCGTTCAGGAATTGACAAGGAAGGAATGTTGAAGCTGTGGGATTTTAATATCTACATGGCCGGGACCCGCGGTTCCGATACCCTGTATGATGTTGCAAATGAGAAGGCAACAAACAATAGTCCGAAGAGGGAAGGACCTGCACTTCATCCTTTTGCGACTGGACCATGGAGGGCGCCCAATGCTCAGGATAATACATTTGCCCGTGAAGTCCAGATCGACATCATGGCTGCAGCAGCCGGAATGGACCCGTATGAGTTCCGTCTCAAAAACCTGAAAGACGAGAAGATGATAGCCTGCCTGAAATCTGTTGCAGAGAAGTTCGGGTACAAACCTGCCAAAGGCCCCAGCGGAAGAGGAATCGGAGTTGCCGTGGGCACAGATGCGGGGACATGGGTTGCCCACATGGCGGAAGTGAAAGTCGACAAGAACACCGGCAAGGTCCAGTTAGTAAGAATTGCATGTTCCCAGGACATGGGATTATGTGTTAACCCCCAGGGTGCAACCATCCAGATGGAAGGCTGCCTGATGATGGCGCTTGGCTATACCTTCGCAGAAGAATTCCACTTCGAAGGCGGTGATGCAAAGGACAGGGGATTCGATACATATAACATACCAAAATTCTCCTGGCTTCCAAAGATGGATACCGTCATTCTCGACAGGAAGGACAAACCTCCTCGCGGCGGCGGAGAACCGGCTATCGTTGCAGTCGGTGCAGTGGTGGCAAATGCAATTTTCGACGCTACAGGCGCCAGGCTTTACAGGTTCCCGATGACACCGGAGAGGGTGCTGGAGGCGATAAAAAAAGCTTAAGAAAAGTTACAGAAATAAGACCGGAGACTGAAGACGGAAGATGGAAGTTGAGCTCACTTCGGACTTCCGACTTCGGTCTTCGGTCTAAACACAAATCTGTACAATTAATGGTATATCAAAAGGAATACCAGCGGCAGAATTATTCCGATTATTGTCAGGACTGCCCCTCTTTTCGTAATCCCGTTTCTGCCTTTCACAAGGAAGAGGCCCGTTATTGTTACGGTAATCAGGGCTATACAGAATATATCACTGAAGTATTTCCACCATTTGCCCGGGTTGTAGTGAAGAAAATTCATCTGGTAGAATAAAGGTCTTTTGCTGATTCTTTGTACAATTCCTTCACCTGTCGCTGCATTCACCTGGACAACACCACCGTTAATGAATATGGTGACCTTTTTTCCTGAAGGAAAGTAAGAAGCCTTGAATTCATTTTCGAGCTGGAGCTCTTTCAATATGCCAAAAGCTGTCCGATCGCTGAATGAATCCCTCCTGACAGGTATCCCGGTAGTGAAGTTGCGGGTATCGAAAACATAGTTGGGATTCCAGTCATTCTTATGATTTAGCGCAATGCCCGAAATTGCATAAATGATCGTCAACCCGGCAATCAGATAACCTATGTCGCGGTGAGTGATCCGGTTGAATTTTGAGAGATTCATTATAGACTGAATTATTATAGAAGAGAAAAGCTACTTCAAAGTATCCTTTGTGCCCTTCGTGAGCCCTTTGTGTCCTCAGTGTTAAAAAAAGAATTAACCACAAAGGACACTAAGTACGCTCAAAGGACACAAAGGAAAAACCGATTGAAGCAGCCTACCGGTTATCTTGAAATTCTATTTAACCGTATGGCTCTTGTACTCCATCATTAGATCAGCGAGCGCACTCTGTCCGGCAAGAGCGGTTTCCGTTTCACATGAATCGCTCATCGCCATCTTGTTTTCAGCATGCATCGTCCCCTCCATTGCCATTCCCTTGTGTTCAGTGGTCATCGCGGCGGCCATAGGTTTCGTGATAACTCCTTCAACCTCGACTGTGCTTCCCATGAGCTCCATCGGGAATTTAGGCATATTCTCGCCGGCCTGGATGTAAAGCCTTACATCGGGATTTTCGCCGACAATGAAAAGCTTCTTGCCGCTCTCCATGCATACATGTACCACTTTTCCCTCGACCTTTATGTTCTTTCCTACGTAGTCGTCAGGGTTTGCAACAAGAGATGCAAATTCAACTTTTACAACATCCTGGTTTGAAGCAGATGCTTCTTTCTTACCGGTGTTGCTGCAGGATGTAATAATCGCAGCAATGGCAACTAAAGATAAAATACGTCTGATCATAGTTAAGTATTTATTTGTTTGTTAATGATTTCGGCTCAAAAGTTTTGCAATTTCCTAAAAATTCTCCAAAAAACAAAATCCGGCACAGTTGTCTCCGTACCGGATTATGAAAGTTTCACGCAAAGCATCAAAGCTGAAAAGTTATATCCTCTTATCTACGCTCAAGCGCTCAACGCTTTACGCTTTACGCTTTCCGCTACAACTCCCAGCCCTTCCTGTACTCTCTTACAAGGTACTTGTTGGCATCTTCGTTGTTCGTGATCTTCATTGCTGCAGCGTCGTATTCAACTTTCTTCCCTGCCCTCAGGGCCACAGCTCCAAGGAGAATTGTCTCAGTTACGGGAGTCGCATAAATGAAGCTGCCGGGTGATTGTGTTTTATTCTTGAATGCATTGATCCATATGTTGTTCGCATCAGTTCCGCCCTGCGGCCTTTCTGCCGGCTTTTCTTCCGGCTGTTTTGTCCCGTTGAATAGTTTTGGCGATTCGCCACGGAAGCCTGCAAGGATAATTCCTTTCTCACCGACAAACATCATTGCTTCGCGAGGCAGCATGTCATTACTTATTCCATAAGCATCATTTACCAGAGGCCTTATTCCGCCATCGTACCAGAAAAGATCAAATGCGGGAAGCTCCTTCTGGGCGTCAAATTTAAATCTTATTATGCATGAGAGCGGGAATGATACGGTATTCCTAACGCCTACAGACACATTTCCGTCGAGCTTGCATGTTGTCGTGGCAAATGATTCTGCACTTTTTGCCGGTGTATTTATGCCAAGTGCCAGGAACAGCGGGAAAAGACTGTAATGTCCCATATCTGCTATGCTGCCTGCTCCGAAATCATACCAGCCGCGGAATACTGCATGAGTATAATTCGGGTGGTAGGGCCTGTCGGGAACCGGTCCGAGCCAGAGCTGCCAGTTCATTCCTTCAGGTACAGGAGGAGTGTCGGTTGGATTTTCCTGCCATTGCGGCCATACCGGCCTGTTCGACCAGTTATGTATTTCCTTGAGTTTCCCGATGCTCCCGTCAGTAAGCCATTTTTTTATCTTCAGATTATCAGGTTTTTCGCTCCATGCAAGAAGATGTGTGCCCAGGCCTGATGTCTTAGCGAGATCGATTGTTTTCTTCGCCTCATACATCCTGTTTGCAATAGGTTTATGCGTAACGACATGCTTGCCTTTCTTCATCGCGGCAATGGCAACCGTGCCATGGAGGTGATCCGGGGTCATGATCTTCACAGCATCAATATCCTTTTCTTTCTCGAGCAATTCCCTGAAATCTTCATACGATGTACATCCCCGGTATGTTCCTGATTCCCTGGATTTGCCATAATATTTCTGCACAAACTCAAGGCCAATGTCGCGGCCACCTGGTATTCCTTTGATGGATTCGCCCCAGGCATTGTCGCCAAGTGTTCTCCTGATTGTGTTCTTCACATCATTGAGCGACCAGTCGACATAGTTTGTGCTGAACTTGTTGGGATCGCAAACGGAGACAATCTGCACCAGGGGATTAGCAAGCAGGGGAGCCATTTCCCTGAGCCCCTGGGTACCGCATCCTATATATGCCAGTGCAAGCTTGTCGCTGGGCGGAACATAACCCGCTCCTCCCATGACATGCCTGGGCACAACTGTGAAAGCCAGGGAAGCAGCTGCAGCTGACCCGAGGAATTCACGACGATTTAATTTTCCTTTTTTCATTTTTCTGATTCTTTATAAAGTTGAATGGTTGAAGGTTTTTATTTTTTAAAGGCTGGCAATGTAATCAGCGCTGTCCTTGAAGGTGTCGAAATCCATCTCCACGAAAATGTTCTTTACTCCGCCTGTTTTCAGAGCTGCAAAAAACTCTTTCCAGTCGACAACTCCCTTGCCTAACGCGACCTGCTTGTTTTCCTGCTTTGAGTAATCTGCAAGGTGAGCCGAGATGAACCTCCCGGGATATTTCTTAAAGTAATCTGCTGCCTTGTAGCCTATGCTGATGACGGCAACCTGGAACTGCATTTTTACAAGCTCCGGGTCAAAAGTCTCCATCAAAACATCATAGATAAGCGTGTCGCCGATCTTTGCGAATTCTCCATGATGATTATGGAATCCCATCTGTACACCGGCTGCCTTTGTCTTTGCACCATATTTATTGAGCTCATCTGCTGCTTTCTTCCAGTCGTCTATCGTGGCAGTTGCGGGCAAACCGAAGCTTGAAAGTATCATTTGCTTCTGGCCTGATTCATTGGCGAAACTGATCCTTTCATCGAGATTTTTCCTGAATTCGCCGAACCCGTAATGGGTACTCAGAAGCTGAAGGCCGGAATCATTTACAATCTGCTTCATTTCCTTCCCGCTCATGTTCATGAGCTGTTTGAAACCATAACCCGGAGGTGAACACATTTCAACGGCTTTGTATCCGAGCCCGGCCATCTTTTTAAGTGTTCCGGGAAAATCCTGCAACAGCATCTCCCTTACTGTCCAGATCTGGAAGCCCAGCGGCATTTGTACCTTTTTGGCCAGCGGTTCATCCGGAATCATGCCCTGGAGCTTACCGGCAACAAGCGCTGATCCTATGCCTAAAGCAGTGGTTCCGAAAAACTGTCTTCTTGATAATTTTTTCATAGAATGGTTATTTGGAATTTAAAGAAGTTCAGAAGTATCAAGTTAATGAAAATAATTCAAAGATGTGCAAGCAAACTCAATATTATTAAGCATGGCACCCGGACAGGAGCTTAAAGTCAACGGAATTAATTAATTTTAATGTTGCAAGAAAAATTAAATGACTAACAGAAGGAATTTTATCAGGACCGGTGCCGGAGTTCTTTCCGCAGCATCTTTTGGAGGATTGCTTCCGGGAATACTGGATGAAGACACACAGCGTGGTGTCCTTCGCGGGATGAATCCGACAAAGAAGTTCATTCCGGATGCCGGTATAAAAATGTGCTTTGCTTATTTCAGGGGCATCGAAGCTGAAAAGCAAAAGGTGGAGTTCGGAAAACAGCTCAATGTACTTGGAGCAGTCGGGGGAATCAACCCTTCGATGATCGGAATGAAGAATGTGAATCCCTGGGATTATGAAGTTGTCCTGGGAGTAAAGACTGCCTGGGAGAAAGCCGGATTGAACCTTGAGGTTATTGAAGGTCCGCCGGCGCTTGGAGAAAAAACAAAGCTAGGCCTTCCCGGCCGTGATGAGGAAATCAGCAACTTCATTACCCTGATGAAAAACCTGTCAAGGGTTGGAATAAATACAATTTGTTATAACTGGATGCCTGTTATAAGCTGGGCGCGTACCACAACAGACAGGCCGGGCAGGGGAGGCGCACTTGTAACGGCTTTCGATGCCGAGAATATCAGGGATAAGTCACTCACGGCATATGGAGAAATAACCAAGGAAGCTTTATGGGACAACCTTGAGTATTTCCTTAAGGCAGTCATTCCTGAAGCTGACCGCGCAGGCATTTTTCTTGCCATGCACCCTGACGATCCGCAGGTAGACTCGATAAGGGGAATATCCCGTATAATGACAACGGCAAATGCTTTCAGGAGAATGTACCAGATTTATCCCAAGAGAAATAATGGCATTACTATGTGCCAGGGAAATTTTTCCCTGATGGGTGAAGATATTCCCTCTCTCATAAGGGAATTCGGCAAAAAGGGGATAATTCACTTTGTCCATTTCAGGAATGTGAGGGGAAGCAAATTCAATTTTGTCGAGACATTCCATGATGAGGGACAGATCGACATGTATGAAGCAATGAAAGCTTACATCGATACAGGCTTCAAAGGCCCGTTGCGGCCTGACCACGTCCCGACGATGGCTGGGGACAGCAATGCCAACCCGGGGTATAGTGCACTGGGAAGCCTTTATGCCGCGGGATATATAAGGGGACTGATCGAAGCCATAGCCAAAAACAACTGATTGTTAATTAATTAACACTATATGAAAATGGTGTATATTGTTTTATCCGGGCTTGCTCTTGGAGCAATGCCGCTCGCGAAATTTCCGGAAGCTGGGATTTCAAACGGGCTAATCAAGGCAAAACTGTATTTGCCGGATGAGAAAAAAGGATATTACCAGGGCGTCCGTTTTGACAGGTCAGGCAACATGCCTGAGCTTGAATATGCCGGTCATACTTTTCTCGGTCAATGGTTTGAAAAATACGACCCTAAAGTGCATGACGCAATTATGGGGCCGGTTGAAGATTTCCAGCCGGTTGAATTCAATCTTAAAAAGCCGGGGGAACAATTTTTGAAGATCGGTTGCGGGATGCTTGTTAAACCCGATAGCAAGGTTTATACAATAAGAAAGCTTTACGACAATGCCAATCCTGGTAAATGGACTGTAAAGAAATCTCCCGATCATGTCCTTTTCATTCATGAACTTAAGGACAAAGAGTACTCATATCATTATGAAAAGGACGTTCGCCTGGCAGCGGGAAAGCCCGAGCTTATCCTCAGCCACACTCTGCGCAACACCGGGACAAAAACAATAGAAACCACAGTTTATGATCATAACTTTTTCATGATTGACAATCAGCCCGTGGGCCCAGGCATAGAAATCCTTTTCCCTTACGATATTTCTGGTGATGGATTGGGTATCGGGCCGGAAAAATATGTGACGATCTCAGGCAGAAAGATATCCTTCAATAAGAATGTAGATAAAGACAGCACGGCATACTGCAGCGATCTGAAGGGTTATGGCAGTGAAGCTTCCGATTATGACATCAGGATCGAGAACACGGTAACGCGTGCGGGTGTGAGGATAACATGTGACCAGCCCATTGTGAGGCTGCCTTTCTGGTGCTGCTGGAAAACAGCCTGCCCGGAACCATATATTGCAGTTAAGGCAGAGCCGGGTAAAGAGATGAAGTGGAATATAAAGTACGAGTTTTATACGTTTTGACCCCTCCCATCCTCCCCACCTGGGGAGGAGAGTGATGTAATCAGATTTCAGGATCCAGTCCCCCCATATGGGGGATTCAGGTGGGTCATTCCGCAACAAACTGCCTCAGGTAATTCCTGCTTGTGATCAGAGCAAGTTTCCTGCTTTCAATGGAGCCTTCGAAAGCCCTGTCTTCGACCTCGATGCAGGCTGCGCCATTATATCCGACTTCATAAAGCGCAGAAAAGAATCTCCCCCAGTTGATATCTCCGAGACCCGGAATTTTGGGAGTATGGTATCTGTTTGGCATGGTGAGTATGCCGATATCGTTGATTTCATCCCATAGGACCCGCGCGTCCTTAAGGTGCACATGGAAGATCTTTTCCCTGAACTCGAAAATTGGTTTTGAATAGTCCATCATCTGCCATATGAGATGTGAAGGATCATAGTTGAGCCCGAAATTCGGAGAAGGAATTGCTTCGAACATCTTTCTCCATATTGCAGGGGAATGGGCCAGGTTCTTCCCGGCCGGCCATTCGTCCTTTGTGAAGAACATGGGGCAGTTTTCGATTCCTATTTTGATATTTCTTCCTTCAGCATAACTGATTATGGATGGCCATACTTCAAGAAACCTGCTGAAATTAT
This sequence comes from Bacteroidales bacterium, assembly GCA_035299385.1. Taxonomy (GTDB): domain Bacteria; phylum Bacteroidota; class Bacteroidia; order Bacteroidales; family VadinHA17; genus LD21. Next base: position 15,551 of record DATGWQ010000208.1, read on the forward strand.
CATCGTCATGCCTTGCAGGATCGGCGCCGATAAATGTGTTCACAATTCCCAGTCCGAGCCTTGCAGCCGCATCGATCACCTTTTTAATATGGTTGATGTAGAATTCAGATTGTTCTTTGTCCGGATCCAGTGGATTCGGGTAATATCCCAATCCTGAAATGAAAACATTTTTTTCAGAGAGCTTTTTCTGTATTCTGCTTACGGCATTGTCATCGAGCTTTGTGACATCGATATGTGTTACCCCGGCATATCGCCTGTTGTCGGGAGAGTATGGCCAGCACATCATTTCAACGCAGGCAAATCCGTTTGCGGCTGCAAAATCAATTACTTCATCAAAGCTGAGATCGCCTAGAATGGCGCTTTGAATACCAAGTTTAATCATATTATTAGGCTGACATTAACTCACTCCTCACTCCTCACTCCTCACTCCTCTGCCTTACTACTCTGACGCCTCACTTCACTTCAGTCTTCGTTCCCGTGGTGACAGCGACATTCTTCCTCCACTCGAACTTATCGCCGCCTGTTTTCAGAAGGACATCGAATGTGCCGGGAGGGCAGCAATTGATATTAAGTATATCGGTGTAAAATATTGTTTCCATGTTTTTCACCGGGGCAGCATTCCCGGCCTGTTTTGCAGAAGTGCCTGCTGGATAGAGTCTCATTTCCTTTACGTTCCTGTCGCCCCCGGAGTAAACGATGCCCCCGGCATTGAGGTTTGCTGCAATCTTGTAGCTCTTTCCCTGCTTTACCTCAAATCCTTCAAGCCAGATCTTATGATTCTGGTTTGATATACCAACTGTGAGGAGGACATCATATTTGCCGGGTTTGATTTTTCCTTTGGTGTTCCCGGTCATTTCATCAGGTTTTAACGGCGTGTTGTGATTCCCGGGTGTATAGAAGGATGGTACGCCGAACAGGCTCTGTTGGACAGGTGTCAGTTTGCACCTCTTAAGCTCGGTTTCGAAAGGAGAAAGCGCAGCTGAAGACGGCGATTCTGAAACAGAGACCTGGTAATCATAAAGTGTAACCGCAACACTGGTCTTCGTTTTTGGCTTGATCACAACATTTCCGACGGAAAAGCTTATTGTGCCAGGCTGGGCTGCCAGTTTACAAACCAGCCTCAGATCATACGTTCCGGGTGCAGCACCTTTCAATTTCACTTCTTTTCCCTTGCTCATGAGAGTGTATGTCAGCCCTGATGTCAGATCGCCAAGGGTGCGGATGTTGACCGTGAGAGGACTCTGATCAGCAGCAGAAATTGGAGAATAGGTTTGCTGAACCCATACCTGGTTCCAGGCATGTTCGTTTTTCACTGTGATACCGTTATCTAGTTTATAAAGGTAGTCTGTAACAGGCTGGGCCTGCAGGAGGGAGATCAGCAAAAGCTGAAACGCAGGAATTAAAATTATTTTTTTCATAGCCTTACATTTAAATGTGAAAGAACATTGATCAAATTTACATGAATTATCGCTGTATTTCAAGGATATTTAATGTTAATAATCTTTAAAAACAATATTATCACGGGAATATTTGTGTATATTGGTTTGTCTAATTACCAATCAACCCAAAAAAATATTGATATGAAAAAGATTATGAATGTTTTATCACTGGCTCTGGTGCTTGTTTTCGTTTCTTCCGCAATGCATGCACAGGCCGGCAAAACCAATTTTTCAGGAACGTGGGCTTTCAACGCTGAAAAAAGTAACATGGGACAGAACGCACAGAACGCACAGGGTGGCGGACGTGGCTTTGGCGGCGGCGACATGGTTGTGAAGCAGGATGGCAACACACTTAGCGTTGCAACAACCAGGCCCGGCAGGAATGGTGGAGAACCGCAAACCACCACAATGAATTATACGCTCGATGGAAAAGAAAGCGTCAATACATCACAACGCGGCGACAGCAAATCGACTGCAACATGGTCACCTGATGGCAGCCTTACTGTCAAGACAACGAGAACCATGGAATTCAATGGAGAGTCAAGGACAATGAACTCGACAGAGGTATGGAAATTGAATGGTTCTGCTCTTACAATAACCAGCACAATGCCATCCCAGAATGGAGAAAGAACTTTCACAAGGGTTTACGATAAGAAATAAGGATAATTAAAGTATGTAAAAAGGCTCCGGAAGGGGCCTTTTTTATTGCCGACAAGCCTGCCCCGCATAAGCGGGGAGGATTCAGGAGGAGAGGTCTTCAATCCTCTTCCGTATCGACTCCATTTTATTTATTCTCTCCAGCGAATACGTCTTCGTTTCCGAATCGATAAATTCAAAAAGGATCAAAGCTTTCCCTGAATAGACAAGACCGCTCTTTTTATCGCCTTGTGCCTGGCTCAGGATGGCTTCGGTATTGAACAGCTCTGCAAGTATCTCCAGGTGACCGTTTGTGTAATTGTGCTTTTCCAGAAGCTCGCCTGTAAGCTTCTCTTCCGGAATATTCCTGAAATAAGCTGCATCTTCTTTCAGCACATCATAATACAGGTTGCTTAACAGGTCCTCGGCAGCATTATATTCCCCCTTTTTGATCTTGCCCAGGATAGCAGCAATCAGCTGACCTACCATCTCTATCATTCTAAGGATATAATCCCTGCTGTACATACCTCTGTTCTTTTTATCAAAGATAATAATAAGATTTAAAATGGCATCATATTGATTATTAATGTATTAAACGGGTATGTGTATGTTTTGTTTAGTCCCGTGGTACGACTTTGAACTGAAAAGTTAAACAAATTCAGTTGTCGGTTGTTTGATATAGGTCAGACAGCAGTAACGCTGATGACATAAGGGGATAATACCAGGAATAAACAGGATAACTACCTGTCCATGTTATAATTAACGAGTGAATCGTATGAGAAGTTTATTAAAAAAACTCATTTTGTTCAAGCTTCTGTTGTTTTTGAATTACAATGCTTTTGCTCCTGTAAACAAGTCTGTCACCATACCTGGCAGTGAACCGATTAATCCTTTCCATAACCTCATCCATGCAATCGGCATTGTCGAGACCAACCTTGATACGCTTGCCTACAATCCTCTCGAGGAAGCAACGGGTTACTTCCAGATACGTCCGATAAGGCTTGCTGATTACAATAAAAGAACAGGCAACTCATATAAGCTCCGGGACATGTACAATTACAGTATTGCAGAAAAGATTTTCCTTTATTATGCTTCTCTTACAGGTCCTTATGACTTTGAAACTATAGCCCGCAGCTGGAATGGATCAGGTGAGATGACGACCGAATACTGGAAAAAGGTTCAGCAGCATCTTTAAAAAACAATCCGAATGCATTAAATTAGGCCGGTGTAAACTGACCGGCCCATGTTTGTATTACTCCTGCTCTTTCCTGTTTTTTTCATCTGCTCATGTTCATCGGATCGTACCGGAATATGGGATGAATATGAAATCAGTGCAACAAACGAAAGAAGCTACATTGATAATTTCAGGGATGTTGACTTCACGGCAAAATTCACCAGGCCTGATGGCAGCTCTTTTGTAAAGGCAGGATTTTTTGCCGGCGATAATGTATGGAAAGTAAGGGTAATGCCTGACCTGAAAGGTACCTGGGAGTATGAAGCCGCTTTTTCGGATGGTTCAGGACAAAGGAAGTCAGGCAGATTTGAATGTGAAGCCTCAGATGTTCCCGGACTCATTTCATCTGATCAGAAAAATCCTGCATGGTTCGGCTTCAAAGGAGGCAAACATATCCTGATACGAAGTTTTCATTGCGGGGACCGCTTTTTTGCAGCAAACTGGAGTGATTCAGCCAGGACGGCCTTTCTCGACTGGCTTGCCGAAAACAAATACAATACAATTTCAGTCGCGAGCCATTACCTGAACCGGAATTCTGAGAGCAGGGGCAGAGGGTGGGAAACTCCTGGGCTGTGGGATGAAGAGAATTCGTGTCCTGATCCGGCCGGGTACGACAGGATGGAAAAAATTCTTGATGACCTGGCACAGAGAAAAATTATCGTATTCCCCTTCGCCGGCTTCTTTGGACAGAGCGCCGCCTGGCCCAAGGATTCACTTGACCAGCTCCTCTATATTAATTACACGCTTTCGCGCCTTGACTCGTACTGGAACGTACTCTACAATGTAGCCGGTCCTGAACCGCTCTATGTGAAGCTGTTTTCAAAAGATAAGCTGGAAAGTCTTGGCAAACTTATTTCTGCGGCAGACAATAATCAGCACCTGCTTACCGTGCATAATCAGAAGAGCAAGAACCCGTTCAGGGAATCCCCCTGGGCATCATTCCAATGCCTCCAGGGACCGACCACCACAAACACCGATACGCTTTATAATGGTTTACTGAGGGGCAGGAATCCCAATCAGCCCCTTTATGCGCAGGAAGTGTTGTGGTATGGGAATATATATCAGCAGAATTATTCGGATGAACAGCTCAGGAAAAATGCATTCACGATAATGATGTCGGCAGGAGCGCTCAATTTTGGCGATAATGCTGGAACAAGCTCGACTGGTTTCACAGGGACACTCAATTTGAACGACAGGCACCAGGACAAGCATGAGATCATTAAAAGAGTGTGGGATTTTTTTGAGTCGATCCCATGGTACCTTATGAGTCCTTCACCGGAAAGAACTGACAATGCTTATTGTCTTAATCACGGAGACAGCCTCTACCTGTATTATTCACCTGAAGGAAAGGCTTTCCGGTTCAACCCTGGGGGAAAGTCGTATGAGGGTGAGTGGATCAAAGGCTCTGATCCTGCCGTGAGAATGCCTGTCGGGAACCTGAAAGATTCAATTCTGAAACCACCCACGTCTGAAGACTGGTTAATATATCTGAAACAGCAATGAAAAAAATCTTTTTACTTCTTTTGGGCATGATGGCAATAACCTGCCATGCGCAGACAGCATCTTCCGGCAATCTAAAAGATGCAGGGATTCAATTTCCTTTTATTGGCGCCCAGGTGTTCATTGAACCCGGACAGTCTCCCGTTGAAATTGATTCATGGTTCAGGACAATGAAGGAGAATGGCTTCCAGGGATGCCGAATCAGGCTGTTTGAATCATACATGACATCTGAGAACGGTCAGAGGGATTTCTCACTGTTTGACAATGCATTCAGGTCAGCAGAAAAATTTGGAATAAAAATTTTCGGAACAATCTTCCCCTACACCGAAAAGACTGACATAGGAGGCTTTAAATTCCCCCGTGATGAGGCACATCTGAATTCCGTCGCATTATTCATTAAAGACCTGGTGAACCATTACAAGGATAATTCCGCCCTTTATGGATGGGTGCTTATAAACGAACCCGGAACAGGAGGAAAAGTTCCCTGGAATGACCTTACAAGAAGCCTTTATTCCGTCTGGAGGAAAGATCATGCGAAGAAAGAATATGCCGATAACGGCTATCCTGTGCTTGTTGAATTCGGTGAACAGGAATTCCTTTATGATCTGAATACATGGTATTTGAAGTGGATTGCTGATGAAATAAGGAAATATGACAAGATACATGAGCTGCATGTGAACAATCATCAGATGTTCCAGAATTGTGCCGAGTATGATTTCCCGGCATGGACGAAGTTCCTTACAAGTCTCGGAGGCTCTGCCCATGCAGCTTGGCACTTTGGCTATTTTACAAGGCAGCAATATGCACTTGCAATGTCGGCAAACAGTGAAATTGTGCGTTCAGGCGCGGGCCATATTCCATGGCTTATGACGGAGTTGCAGGGCGGGAACAATACGTACAGCGGAGGCGCTCCGATGTGCCCGACAAAAGAGGAAATAAGCCAGTGGCTGTGGATCATCTACGCCACTGAAGGGAAAGGAGGCATCTTCTGGACGCTCAATCCCCGGAGTTCAGGAATCGAGGCAGGCGAATGGGCCCTGCTGGATTTCCAGGGGAAGCCTTCGGACAGGATGACAGGGGCGGCTGCCATAGCTTCAACCCTGGATAAAAACAGGGAACTGTTTGAAAAAAGCAGGGAAGCTGAATCCGGCATAAACATTCTTTATGTTCGTCAGTCGCTCTGGGCAGAAGCGAAGATGGCTTCAGGATCGGCTCAGAACTATGAGGCGAGGAAACAGGGCGGCGTCATGAAGTCTGCACTGGGCTACTTTGAGGCTCTGAGCCAGATGGGGCTCAATGTAAATTTCAAAGCTTTCGATGAATTCGATTTCAGCAGGGAGGATTATTCCGGGACGACCATTATCCTTGCACACCAGGTGTCGATGCCTGCAGAGTATGCTGCTGTCCTCCAGGATTATGTAAGGAAAGGAGGGAAGCTGATCGTTGACGGGCTTACAGCCTTCTTTGATGAGAACCTGCAGAACACGATGAATACAGGTTTTGATTACGCAGGGGTTTTCGGCGGGAACATAAGTGAATTCAAGCTTATCGATAACCTTTTCAGTTATGAATGGAAAGGTTACACCCTGCCTTCACACCTTTGGAAGGGATTTATCAGACCTGAAAACGGGAAAGCTGCTGCCGGAAATGGCGAGCCAAGTGCACTGAGAAACCAGGCAGGCAAAGGAGAAGTACTGTGGGTTCCATCTTTGCTGGGTATGGGCGCAAGATTATCAGGAGATTATTTGCCGCTTTCAAAGCTGCTTTCTGAGGAAATCCATAATAAGCCTGTTCCGAAATTCAGATCCTTCAGCAAGGATGTGCTGATGAAAACTCTTGTTTCCGGAAAGTCCTACATTACTATTCTGGTCAGCAAGAGTGAAAAGGTTTCAGAGGTTCAGATTGATTTCCCCGGAAATAAACTTTCAGGGAATATTATTTATGCAAACATGAAGGGATCGGTGCTTGGAACTTCTGTACGCATTTCACCGGAAGAGACTATGGTAATAGAGTGGAAGTAAGTATCCGGATTCATGATTTTTTCCCGCAGATCGCGCAGATTAAAATCCACGCATTTGCTGATCAGATTTATGCTGCAAATAAATCTGCGTTTTTATCTGCGACAATCAGCGATATCTGCGGGAACTTTTCTTAAAATCCCTTAAGATTCATATAAACTGTCGGGACAAGAAGCAGGAAGCCGAGGAGAATCAGAATTACCATAAGGGGAAGAACCCACCGGAACCATTTTTCATAGGGAATTCTTGCGACCGAAAGGACCCCGAGCAGGACTCCGGAAACCGGAGTTATCATGTTCGTGAATCCATCGCCCAGCTGGTAGGCCATAACAGTTGCCTGCCTCGATACGCCGATCAGATCGGAAAACTGGGACATTATGGGCATGGTAAGCGCAGCCTTGGCCGACCCTGACGGCATCACAAGATTGATCAGGTTCTGCACGACATACATCATGCTTACTGAAGCCATTTTGCCCATTCCCGAAATTGATCCGGACAGCTTATAAAGGAGGGTGTCGATGATATTGCCGTTCTGAAGGATGATGATGATGCCGCCGGCAAGCCCCACTATAATAGCTGCTGACTGGATGTCCTTTACGCCTTCAAGGAAAAGCCTGGTAATGTTGTTTGCCGAATAATTCATTGCGATGCCGGTAACAATTCCCATTGCAAAGAAAAGCGTGGCTATTTCCCTGATGTACCATCCGTATCCCATGACCCCTGTGATGAGGATCAGGATCGTGAACATCAGCAACTGGATGATAAAGAAATGAACTGATTTCCTGAGCGAAAGAAAACCGGATAATCCAAAAAATGCTGCAAGAACAGGCAGCACTGGCAATGAGACTGAGCTCTCTCCTGCGGAAAGCTTTGTTTCAGGATAGAAAATGGCAAAAATCACAATGGCTGCAAGTACGATCACATATGAAACCCATGCTGCAGCAGGAGTAAAATATGTTATTTCCACGGAATCATCTGATTGCTTTTCAAGCCAGTATTTATCATCCTCTCTCACAGGCGATCGTGAAGGATCCTTTTTGATCCTGACTGCGTACCTGAAGATGTAAATGAAGCCTGCGAAATTGATGGCGACCCAGCAAAACAGCCTGTACTGGATTCCTGAGAACAGGGGCAGGTCTGACAACCCCTGGGCTATGCCGATTGTGAACGGATTAAGCATGGCTCCTGCAAACCCGAGTGCAGCTGCAACAAAGCAGAGAGAGACTCCCATGATTGAGTCATACCCCATTGATATTGCAAGGGGAACAAAGATAACGACGAATGCAATCGTCTCCTCGCTCATTCCGAATACTGCTCCGAAAATGCTGAAAAGCAGCATTATGAAAAAGAAGATGATGTTATCAGAACCGATCCCGGCAATTACTGCGTTTTTATCCATCTTCCTGCTGAACCTGAGAAAAGACTGGATAGCCACATCGATTGCCTTGCTCGAATTCATTATCCAGAACGCTCCTCCAATGATCAGGATGAAGACAATTATATCAGCTTTATCGACGAAGCCTTCAAACAGTGCAGAGAAAACCTGCCATGTCTGTGGCTGGTTGCCGGTGTAATGAAATGTTCCGGGAATGACCACATTCCTGTCAATGCCATTAACATTCACAATATGCCTGTCGAATGTTCCTCCGGGTACAATCCATGTAAGGATTGCGCAGAAGACAATTATATAAAATACAATCACGTATGTATGTGGAATCTTTTTCAGCATGGCAGCAAATTAAGCAATTTAAATTTAAACACGGAGACACGGAGGACACAGAGATGCACGGAGTTATGAATAGGATCTCGGTGAACCACGGTGCTCCCTGTGCTGCCGTGTTGAAAAGATTTAAAAGCGCTTGATCCGAATATTATTTAACTTTATCATTTTATTTTAATTCTTAACTGACATGCCGGAAAAAATCAATCTCACTTTTCGCACAACACCAAAGCATTCTGATATTGAAGCTGTAAGAGAAATAATCCTTTCAACTAAATTCTTTTACGATCATGAAGTTGAAATCGCTGCCGAGCTTGTTAAGGAACGGCTAGAACAGGGAGAGGAGTCGGGTTATTATTTTGTCTTTGCCGACCTTGATGGTAAAGCAGTATCATACACCTGCTTCGGTTCTGATGTCATGTCAAAGACCTGTTGGGACCTTTACTGGATCGCAACGCACAATGATTTGAGGGGAAAGGGTATCGGCAAGAAGATTCTTGAAGAAACGGAAAAGATAGCGAGGGAAATGGGCTGCAAGATCCTTATTGCTGAAACTTCAGGATTACCTCATTATGAGCCTACAAGGGCATTCTACCTTAATACCGGATTCCAGCTCGAAGCCCGTATAAAGGATTATTATACGATGGGGGATGATAAGGTTTTCTTCACCAAGAGAATCGGATAAAGAAGAATAAAACGCAAAGGGCGCAAAGAAAATACGCAAAGAGCGCAGAAATTTGGGTACTCTGCGCTCCTTCTCTGCGCTCTCTGCGTTAAAAACAGAAACTTGTATTCTACTGAATTTTTATCTGCACAGATGAACTTTTCAGCCCTTTTGAATCGGCTTTGACTGTGAACGATCCTTTTGCTCCCTTTTCTGCTTTCACTATTACCAGGCACATACCGTTATAAGCTTTTTTCGATGATGCCTGGAAAAGCTCATGACTCGTGGCATCGCCATTGTCCGTTGCAACAATTTTCCCGGGCCCTTCAATGCTGAAGCTTACCTGGTTATTGCTCTTCGGAACAAGAAGCTTATTCTTATCTTCAATTCTTACAGTGACAAATATAAGGTCGCTTCCATCAGCATTGACGGCTTCCCTGTCAGCTTCCATTGAAATCATCGCAGCTTTGCCTGTTGTGCGAACGACGTCTTCAGCCCATTTCTCGCCGTTTTTATAAGCTATCACTTTCAGCTCCCCGGGCTGGTAAACAACATCATCCCACACAAGACGGTAAGCATATTGTTCGATATGTTTTCTGCCAAGCGATTTGCCATTGAGGAAAAGTTCCGCTTCATCGCCTGAGGTGTAAACATGCACGGGAGTGACCTGCCCCTTTCTTTCCGGCCAGTTCCAGTGAGGAAGGATGTGGGCCATCGGCAATTCCGGCCTCCAGTGAGACTGATACAGATAGAAGCGGTCCTTTTTAAAACCTGCGAGATCCAGTATTCCGAAATAGCTGCTCCTTGAAGGCACCTCAGTAACGCCATTGTCGTCGAGCATCTTTTTGGTCTCTTCAAATCTTCTCGATTGCGGGCCCTGGCCGGTCAGATCACCCGAGTAAGGTGTCGGCTCGCCAAGGTAATCGAAACCTGTCCATACAAATTCACCGATCACAGCCGGAAACCTGTCGTTGATCTCCCATTGCTGATCGGCTGTCGAAGCCCATGCCGGGTAAGCCTTATCATACGAACTAACCTGGAAAATTCCATGTCCCGGGAGGTTGTTCATAAGGTTTCCCTGTACAATTGGGAAGAAATATTCGCCTCTTGAGCTTACCGTAGATGCGGATTCGCTTGAGTGGATTGGTTTTAGTGCATTATCGGGAAGATCAAAGAATCTTTTATAATCACCGAGATGGTAGTTTATTCCAAATACATCAATAGTTTTCTGAAAACCGTTTGTGCCGGAATTTGCATCATTGCAGCCGGATGTTACAGGCCTGGTGTTATCCTCGGATTTAACGACGGCATTGAGAGCAGTTGAGAGGTAAGGATTTCTCTGGTCCGGGACTTCATTGCCGATGCTCCAAAGGAACACTGACGGGCTGTTTCTGAAATTCCTGACCATTGCCGTCAGGTCTTCATCGTGCCATGCATCGAATATTTTGTTATAGTCGTTTTTCTTTTTTCCCATCCTCCAGGTGTCGAATGCTTCAATTTCCATCATGAAGCCCATTTTGTCACAAAGGTCAACAAGCTCTGGAGCAGGCGGATTGTGACTTGTCCTGATTGCATTGCATCCCATTTCCTTCAGCAGTTCAAGCTGCCTCTGCGCAGCTCGGGTATTGAAAGCAGCGCCGAGCGCCCCGAGGTCATGGTGATTACAGACACCTTTTATCTCAACCCTGTTCCCATTCACAAGCAGGCCGTCCCTGGGTGTGAAAACGACTGTCCTGAATCCGAAATTAGTTTCATAACGGTCTGTAACCTGGTCATTGTTCTGAACTGTGACAACAACCCTGTAAAGCTCAGGTGCGTAAACATTCCAGAGGACAGGATTCGGAACCGGGACGTCTATCCTGAAATCATGACCATTCATTGCCGGAATCAGGGCTGTGATCAGTCCTGATTCAGCAACTGGAGAGCCTTCGGGTTCGAAATTCTTCCCAAGCTTATACACTGCTACCTTGAGGGTGGCAGGCACAGGCTTGTCAAGATGGCTTTCAACTTCAGCCAGCACGCTCAGCATCCCTCTTTCCTTTTTGATCTCAGGTGTAGTGCAGAATACCCCGTTATGCGAGATGTGAAGGCCCGAAGTCTTTACAAGCCATACGTTGCGGTACAATCCGGCGCCAGGATACCATCGTGAATCCCAGTTTTTTGTATCGAGCCTCACTGCTATAACATTCTCTTTCCCGGGAATTATGTACGGGGTGAGATCGAGCTCGAAAGAGGTGTATCCGTAAGGCCAGCCGCCGACATATTTGTCATTGAGCCATACCTGTGAATTGGCCATGGCTCCATCGAAACCGATATAAAAACGTTTGTCCTTATCATTGCCTGCTACCATAAAATGCTTCCTGTACCAGCCTATACCTTTCCATGGAAGAAGGCCTGTGTTATTTTCCAGGGTATCGCTGAAAGGACCTTCAATTGCCCAGTCATGCGGCAAATCAACACTTCTCCATTTACTGTCGTCAAATCCGGACTGCTGAAGGTTGGCTGGTTCTTTATCGGTGGTTGCCTTGTCGCTGAATGCGTTGAAATACCTGACGAATTTCCAGCCTTCATTGAATGATTCCTTTGTCCTGTGGGAATCCTGGGCGTTTAATAAATAACATAACAGCAGAAAAGTTGAGGTAAAAAAGAATTTTTTCATGGCTATGATAGGGTTAATAGATCGATAAAGTTAGGGAAAAATATGATAAGCTTCTCAACTGATTTATCCGGTTCATACGTGTCATGCAATGTTTAACCACAAAGTGGACCGTCCGATTTCCAAATCAGACAACTTCAACCAGAATAACTCCTCCACTCTGTCCACCCCTGACCCCCAAGGGGGCGCGCAGGAAAGTCCCCCTTGGGGGATTTAGGGGTAAATTATATAATAGTACACAGAGGTGTTCACAGATTGCACAAAAGGTTTTGATGTCTACTCCGGATTTATGGTATTTTCAGCATTATACCTATCTTAGTTTCCCTTTTATTCTTTCATTTTATGAAAAACCTTCCGGCATTTTTTATTCCAGTATCAGTCATCTTTTTTGCTTCATGTTCGGGATCACAGATCACCCCTGTCAATCTTAAATGCGAGTACATGATCAACCCGATTGGAATAGATGCACCTCATCCACGGCTTACCTGGCAGCTTTCGGGTGAGGAGCAAGGGGCTGAGCAGAAAGCATATAAGATCATAATCGGCACTGATTCATCTGATGTTGCAAATGGAAACGGAGCAGTATGGAATTCGGGAACGGTCGGGTCGGACCGGATTATTGTGAGATATGATGGTTCATTAAAGCCTTTTACAAGATATTACTGGTCGGTGACTGCCTGGGATGGCAAAATCAGGAAATCGCATGCATCACCTGTTTCATTTTTTGAAACCGGCATGATGAACACCTCAAACTGGAAAGGGACATGGATAAGTGATTCAAGGGATATTAACCTTAAACCAGCACCATATTTCAGAAAGTCGTTCACTTTAAAGGGGAAAGTGAAATCTGCACGTGAGTATATTGCAGTTGCAGGCTTATATGAATTGTACCTCAATGGCCATAAAACCGGCGACCAGTTTTTGGACCCGGCATACACGCGTTTTGACAGGCGCACTCTTTATGTCACTCATGATGTTACACCATTCATTCATGAAGGAGAAAATACCATAGGCGTTCTTCTCGGCAACGGCTGGTACAATCACCAGTCAACGGCAGTGTGGTTTTTTCATGAAGCGCCATGGAGGGCGAGACCAAATTTCTGCTCAGACCTCAGGATAACTTATGAAGACGGAAGTGTCGAAACTGTTTGCAGCGGAACCGACTGGAAGACGTCATTGAGCCCGGTCATTTTCAACAGCATTTATACAGGTGAACATTACGATGCGAGACTTGAACAACCGGGATGGTACTCACCGGTCTTCGATGATTCAAAGTGGAAGAATGCCATTGCCGTTCCGGCTCCTTCAGCCAACATCACCGCACAGGCGATGCAACCAATCAGGATCGATACTGAAGTCGCCGTAAAGACCATGACCCATCCCGACAGCAGGACCTGGGTTTTTGACCTTGGCCGGAATATTGCAGGCGTAAGCAGCCTTAAAGTTTTTGGTCAGCCAGGGACAGTGATCCGTTTGAAGCATGCTGAAAAAGTCGATGAGAAGGGCAGGGCTGACCAGTCGAACATTGATGTGCATTACAGGCCGACTGATGACAGCGATCCGTTTCAGACCGACATTTTTATAATATCGGGAGATAGGGAGGAGACTTTCATGCCCCGGTTCAATTACAAGGGTTTCAGGTATGTGGAGGTGACTTCTGACAAACCTCTTACTGTCGATGAATCAAGCCTCAAGGGATATTTCATTCACAGTGATGTTCCTCCTTCAGGTAAAATTCAAAGCTCAAATGAACTGCTGAACAGGATATGGCAAGCGACAAATAATTCGTACCTGTCCAATTTATACGGATACCCGACCGATTGTCCCCAGCGTGAGAAGAACGGCTGGACAGGTGATGCCCATATTGCTTCCGAAACAGGACTTTACAACTTCGACGGCATTACCGTATATGAAAAATGGTTAAGAGATCATCAGGATGAACAGCAGCCGAATGGCGTGCTGCCGGCCATCATCCCGACAAGCGGGTGGGGCTACCATTGGGCAAATGGTCCGGACTGGACAAGCACAATAGCCATAATTCCATGGAATGTTTACCTTTTTTACGGCGATGAGGAATTGTTAAGGAATTGCTACGACAATATAAAAAGGTATGTTGACCATATAACTGAGATAAGCCATGATGGACTGACTGACTGGGGACTCGGTGACTGGATACCTATCAAATCCCGTGCTTCGCGGGAGCTTACTTCTTCAACTTATTATTTTGTTGATGCTTCCATACTTGCAAAGGCTGCAAGACTCTTCAGAAATGAAGCTGATTACCGGAAATATACCGCGCTTTCTGATAAAATTAAAAAAGCAATCAATTCAAAATACCTGGATATTTCGACTGGTATTTATGGAAAGGGCCTGCAAACGGAGCTCAGCGTTCCACTTAAGTGGGGAGTGGTTCCGGACAGCCTCAGGCAGAAAGTTGCTGATAACCTGGCAAAGGCGATCCATGATAATGGCGATAAGATGGATGTCGGCCTGCTTGGAACAAAAGCCATACTGAATGCCCTGGGCGAAAACGGCCATGCCGACCTGGCATACAGGCTTGCCGTACGCGACAGCTTTCCTTCATGGGGATGGTGGATTAAGAACGGCGCAACAACACTTTATGAAAACTGGCCCATCGATTCAAAATCAGATATATCGATGAATCATATTATGTTCGGCGAGATCGGTGCTTGGATGTATAAATGCGCCGGCGGAATATTCCCGGATGAAAATAATCCCGGATTCAAAAATGTGATCCTCAAGCCTCATTTTGTTAACGGGCTTGACAGTTTTGAAGCCGAGCATGAAGGCCCTTACGGGAAAATTGTTTCTTCGTGGAAAAGGGATGGTGATAAGATCCTGTATGAAGTAACAGTGCCTCCCAACAGTACGTCAACCCTGACCCTGAAGGCCGGTGAAGTGATTGAGAACGGTAAAAAGCTTCATCAGGACAGGAATAAAGAATACATTCTTGATCTGAAATCAGGAAGGTACGATTATACCATAATCCAGGAAGAATAGACGGAAGACGGAAAACGGACGACGGAAACATCCTAAACTACTCTCCGGTCTTCGGTCTTCATGCCACAATTCACAAACCATTAATCCTTGTTCTTCAACATTCAAAAGTTATGAAACAACTGTTCTCCACCTTTATATTAATCTTTTTTCTTTTCGTTCAATTATTTTCCCAGCAACACCCTGTGTTTACAAGGAAGGACACACTGAGAGGATCGATAACACCCGAACGATCCTGGTGGGATCTTAAGTATTATCATCTTAATGTTGTCGTGAATCCGGAAGATAGTACGATAAAAGGTTCCAATACTGTTGTTTATGAGGTTCTGAAACCATATGGCACTATGCAGATAGACCTCCAGGAACCAATGGCAATATCAAGAGCCGTGCTTGGTGGCAGGGATCTTCAATTCAGGAGGGAAGGAAATGTATACTGGATCGACATCGGTGAAAACCAGCAGGCAAGAAAGATATATTCGATTGTTCTTTATTACGGAGGCAAGCCTGTGGTTTCAAGACGTCCGCCATGGTCAGGAGGGATCACCTGGAGAACCGACAGCAAGGGAATGCCATTCATTGCAAATTCAAACCAGGGCGATGGTGCAAGCATCTGGTGGCCATGCAAGGATCACATGTACGACGAGCCCGACAGCATGCTTATTAGCGTTAATGTGCCGGGCAACCTGGTTGATGCCTCAAACGGAAGGCTCAGGCGTGTGGAAAAGAAAAAAGACGGAACAAAGACTTATCACTGGTTTGTTGCAAATCCGATAAATAATTACGGTGTCAACATCAATATTGCCGACTATGCACATTTCTCGGAAGTTTACGACGGAGAGAAAGGTCCGCTTGACTGCAATTATTACGTCCTGAAAGAAGACCTCGAGAAAGCCAGGGAGCAGTTTAAGCAGGCTCCGATGATGTTAAAGGCATTCGAACACTGGTTCGGGCCTTATCCTTTCTATGAGGACGGCTATAAGCTTGTCGAGGCTCCTTACCTGGGCATGGAGCACCAGAGCTCTGTCACATACGGCAACGGATTCAGGAACGGTTACCGCGGAACTGACCTCAGCAGCTCAGGATGGGGATTGAAGTTCGATTTTATCATCATTCACGAATCTGCACACGAATGGTTCGCCAACAGCATCACCTACGAGGATGTTGCAGACATGTGGGTGCACGAAAGCTTTGCAAATTATTCGGAGTGCCTTTACGTCGAGTATTATTTTGGCAGGGAAGCCGGGGCTGAATACCTGCGTGGCTCGAGGCAGAATATCAGGAATGACAGGCCGATTATCGGCATTTATAACGTGAATTACGAGGGTTCCGGAGACATGTACTATAAAGGAGGAAGTATGCTGCATACACTCCGGCAGATCGTGGATGATGATGAAAAATGGAGGAGCATTCTCAGGGGGTTGAATACAGATTTTTACCACAAGGTTGTAAAGGGATCAGAAATTGAGGAATACCTGGCTAAGACGACAGGGCTTGACCTGAAACCATTCTTTAATCAGTATCTCAGGGACGTCAGGGTGCCTGTTTTCGAATATTCAGTGAAAGGAAAGCAGCTCACTTTCAGGTGGACAAACTGTGTACGCGATTTCGATATGCCGCTGGAGATTTTTGTATCAGGGAAAAAGATCAGGATTAATCCCACTACTGACTTCAACAGCGTAATGCTTGAAACTGAAAATGCAGTGATCACTGTTAATCCCGATTATTATGCAGGGGAGATGAATATGACAGGAAGATAATAAAAACAAAACGCAAAGTACGCAACGATAAAGACGCAAAGGACGCAAAAGTTTCGATCAGGTACGGCCTTTTGCGTTTCTGCGTTTTTCTTTGCGATCTCTGCGTTAAAAAAACAGCCTAATGTGCGCTCAGAATAATTGAGTTTATATTGTCAATTGTTTTTGAGTTAACGAGGACCGGTTTCCCCAGCCCTGCTTTCTCCAGCGGTTTCAACTGGGTGGCTGCATCTCCCACAATTACAAAATACATCTTGTCGGGATCCATATACCTGTTCGTTATGGCTCTATGCTCTTCGACAGTCATATTTTTGATAACATCTTCCTCCTTCTGCACATAGTCATCCGGCAGATTATATTTTGCTATGGTTGCGAGCATTCCGACCAGCGAGCCGTTTGTCTCGAACCGCAGTGCGTCAGCCCTGATCATGCAATCTTTTATGAACTGAAGATCTTCTGCCGAAATCCCCCCGCGGTATTTGCGCATTTCATTCAGGAATATCTGAACCGATTCGAGCGTTGCATCGGAACGGACACTTGTCGAAGCGACGAAAGGTGCAGGTTCCTTCATTTCCTGGAAATAGCTCGAAGCGCCATAAGTGAATCCTTTCTGCTCACGCAGGATCTGGTTAAGTATGCTGGTGAAGGCGCCGCCAATCCTGTAGTTGGCGAAATCAGCTTTCGGGTAGTCAGGACTGTTCCTTGACAATGCCAGGTATCCTATGCTGATCACAGACTGGCGCGATCCGGGAATATCAAAGAACCAGATCTGGGATTTCAGGGGATTCTGCGGAACAGGATAACATTTTATTCTGACCTCCCTGGCCTTCCATTCTTTTCCAAGAGCGTTGAATGCCTCCAAAGCAGCTTCACGGGAGACATTGCCTGCGACCTGAATGGTAGTGACTGAGGGTGAAAAATTATTTTCATACCAGGCCTTGAGATCTTCAATCTTTATTTTGTCGATGGATTCCCTTGTGCCCAGGGAATTGAAACCATATATGTTATTATTTCCGTACAGGAGCTTGTTGAATAACAGTCCTGCGACACTTCTCGGCTGAGCCTCAGCCTGGATGATCCTGTTGCGGTTCCTTGTCTGTGCGATCAAGAATTCTGCAGAATCCCACCGGGGTTGAAGAAGCATCTCCTTCATCAGCTCAACCGTTTTTGCGAAATTGCGTGAAAGAGTGCTTGCAGCAACTGAAAACTCTTCTTTCCCGGCATACATGTTAATCGATGAACCCAGCAGCTGGATCTCCTCTTCAAGCTCCTCAGGGGTTTTGTTCTTTGTTCCCTGTGGCAGTACGCTGGCGACCATCACGGCCACCCCGGGCAGTTCAAGCCTGTCCTGCTTCACCCCGCCATCTATCGATAAGCGGATCTCAACAAGAGGAAGCTCTTTATTTTCAATCCCCATGATATTGATGCCGTTTTCAAGCTGCGCTTTCCATACAGCCGGGGTGTTAACCACGGGATCTTTAGTGGCTGCCGGTTCGACTGTCCTGTCAATAGCAGATGACGTCCGGGCGACCTGGTCAGAGGCGTTCTGTGCAATTTCAACCTGTGTTGCGTCACTAATATTTTCCTCCTTCACACCGGCCGGCACAGAATTGTCTGCCGTCAGCTCCGGTTTTCCTTTGGGAACAAAGCTTGTGGAAACAAAAGGCTTACCCTTTATGTACTTCGCATATGCAGCTTTGATGTCGTCGATCGTGACTGCTTTGATGTTTTGAATATCCTTTTCGATGAAGCCGGGATCATTCAGGAAAGTGTTATAGAAGGCAAGCTGTATCGATTTCCCGTAAACGCTTGTAATGCCGTTGTAGAACCCTTTTTCCATAGACGCCTTCACTCTTTCGACATCCTTTTCCGTAATTCCATCCTTTTCGAACCTTGCAAAAGCTTCATTCACAGCTTTTTCTATTTCCTTCAGATTCTTACCTTCGTTTGCCCTCACTGAAATGGTGAATTCACCCGAAAGCTCCTGCGAGTTATTGAAGGCATTCGCTGATGATGTGAGCTTTTTCTCCTTTACCAGGACTTTATAGAGAGGCGCTTTTTTGCCATCAGCAAGGATCCTTGCAAGAAAATCAAGCGCATAGGCTTCTTTTGAATAAGACTGTGGAACGGGCCAGACCATTGTAAGCTCCGGGACATTCGCGAAATTATCCTCGTGATACAGCTTCTTTGTTTTATCGAGTGAAGGGATCATGGGTTGTCTTGAAGGAACATCCCCGTGCGATTTTACTTCACTGAAATATTTATCAAGAAGAATCTTAACGGAATCAGGATTGAAATCACCGGCCAGCACGAGAGTTGCATTATTGGGACCGTAAAATTTATCGTAGTATGTTTTGACATCGCCAATTGAAGCATTTTTGAGGTCTTCCATTTCACCGATCACTTCCCAGTTGTACGGATGATCAGAAGGATAGAGGTTTTTTCCTATAACATAGTCGGTAAACCCGTATGGCGAATTGTCCTCACCCTGACGTTTTTCATTCTGGACTACATTCTGCTGGATTGCGAGCAGCCTCGGGGTTACCGAGTTGATGAAAAATCCCATCCTGTCGGATTCCAGCCAGAGGACTTTCTCAAGAGCATTTTTCGGGAAGATTTCAAAATATGTCGTTACATCTTTTGAAGTGAAGCCGTTATTCGAGCCTCCCATGCTTTCTATAACCCTGTCGAATTTCCCATTGGGTACATTTTCCGAGCCGCTGAAAAGAAGGTGCTCGAAGAGATGGGCGAAGCCGGTTCGCCCGGGGATCTCCCTGCTGGAGCCGACATGGTACATTATGGCATATGAGATAACCGGATCGGAATGGTCCGCATGCAGAACCACCTGTAGCCCATTAGGCATTGTGTACTTCTCGTATGGAATGCTGAGCTTCTCATCTGAAGCTTTCCTTGTGCAGCTGCTGAAAGAAATTACGATCAGCAGAAGTAGTACGATGTTGCTGTAAATGAGGGATTTTTTCATGTTCTGAAATTTATGGAAGTAAAGATATTATTCTTTTTAACGCAAAGAACGCTGGAATAAAGAGGCAGCATCTCTGCTGATTTTTCCCCTCCCGACCTCCCCAAATGGGGAGGAGTGTTGACGTAAGCGATCTTATGTCCCCCCAATTGGGGGGATTTAGAGGGGCAGACAAGATTTTTTTTCTTATTTTTAATATATTAACAGCTCTGACCATGAAAAAGCCTTCTCTCCTTACAGTATTTTCGTTATTCGCTCTGATGCTCCAAGCCCAGGAAAAACCGTTCCTTTCACATATTTACGATTACCTTGAAAACACCTCTGTTTTCGAGACAAACCAGGTCGACGGGCATACTCCGTCCGTACCCTTCAGATCGGTTGCCGACGCGCTTAAGAACGACAAAAACTCGTCCGGAAATTTTCTATCCCTGAACGGAACCTGGAAATTTCATTATTCCGAAACACCGGAAGGAACCCCAGCAAATTTTTTCAATGAGGGTTTCAATGACAGGAGCTGGGACACTATCCATGTCCCTTCGA
The DNA here is from genome assembly GCA_035299385.1 of Bacteroidales bacterium. Lineage (GTDB taxonomy): Bacteria > Bacteroidota > Bacteroidia > Bacteroidales > VadinHA17 > LD21. Next base: position 35,710 of record DATGWQ010000208.1, read on the forward strand.
ACTGGGAGATGCAGGGATTCGGTGACCCTATCTTCAGGAATGTCACTTCACCGTTCAAACCCGATCCGCCAAGGATCCCGAGGGAATACAACCCCACAGGCTCTTACAGGAGAACTTTCACTGTGCCTGCTTCATGGAAAAATAATGAAGTGTTCCTTAGGATGGAAAAGACAGCATCGGCATCATTCGTGTGGATCAACGGCAAAGAGGTCGGATATAATGAAGGAGCCCAGGAACCTGCCGAATATAACATCACAAAGTTTCTCAAACCCGGAAAGAACACCATTGCAGTGAATGTTTACAAATACTCCGACGGATACTACCTCGAAGGACAGGATTACTGGAGGCTTGCCGGCATATTCGACGATGTATGGCTATATTCCTCGCCGAAGATCAATATTTTCGACTGGCATGCAGTTACCGACCTGGATCAGAAATATATCAATGCTGACCTGAATCTCGACATCACTGTTAATAATTTAACAGATCAGCCGGCCAATAATCTTAGACTGAAAGCAATTCTGCTGGATAAAACGGGAAAGGAAATCAAGTTAATTACCGGGAATGTTTCCCTACAACCATCCGGGCACGAAACTGTAAATCTGTCATCCGAGATCAAAAATCCTGAGAAGTGGTCTGCTGAAAAGCCCAATCTATATACCATAGCACTTGAACTCTCCGATGCTGGTGGGAAAGTAATTGAAGCAATTTCGGGCAGGATAGGATTCAGGGAGACTGAGATCCGCAACCAGGTTTTTTACCTGAATGGTGTTCCTGTAAAGCTTAATGGCATAAACAGCCACATGCAGCATCCTGTGACCGGACACGCCATGGATGAGGCAACGATCAGAAAGGATATGCGCATATTCAGGCAATTCAACATCAATTGCGTGAGGACATCTCACTACCCGCCTGTAAGAAGGTATCTCGAGCTTGCCGATGAGTACGGGATTTACATTGTCGATGAGGCAGGAGATGAATCGCATGCCACGGAGTATGTATCGAGGCTGCCGGAATGGGAGCAGATGTACCGTGAAAGGGCTAGGCGCATGGTCCTCCGTGACCGCAACCATCCGTGCATTTTATTCTGGAGCGCCGGAAATGAAAGCGGTGAAGGTGATAACATATGCGCAGTTATCGATGAAGGAAAGAAATATGACAAAACAAGATATTGGATGTATGGCGGCAATGCATTCGCACATAAATGCGAGGACATTATAGGACCCAGATATCCCTCAATACACAGCCTTATCACTGATGTCTTTCTTGTTCCGGAAAACAAGGATCCCAGGCCCTCATTCCTCGACGAATACCTGGCAGTGACCGGAAACGGAGGAGGAGCAATGGATGATTACCGGGAAGCTTTTCTAAGTCACCCCCGGAGCATGGGAGGGGCAATATGGGATTTCGTAAGCACCGGCATAAAAGAACCTGTGAGAGTACTGCGGGATGGGTCTTCACATAACATCCAGGTAAATGCGATGGGCAGGGCAAAGCTTGTACCCGGCTCAGAGGGAAAAGGTATCGACCTTAACGGTCATGACCAGTGGGTGGAAGTATACCGCCATGACGCACTTGAGATCAGCGGCAGCGAGCTCACCCTTGCCCTGAAAGTTTTTCCGCGAAAGCTCAGCAGCTCCTCCGGGACGCTGATCACCAAAGGCAACTGGCAGTTCGGGATACACCAGGTCAGAAGCGACTCCCTGGAGTTCTACCTCACAACGAGGCAGAAAAACAAGGTGAAAGCGGCTCTTCCTGCTGACTGGGAAAACAAATGGCATACAGTCATAGCAGGGTACAACGGGAAAGAAATTTCACTTTCTATCGATGGAAACAGGAGCAAACCCGTACCTGTTTCAGGAAACATCAGGAACACTCCTTTTCCTGTTAATATTGGCCGCGATGCCGAAATACACGGGCAGGAAACGCGGGTGTACATCTGCGATGCTGTTATCGACCAGGTGAGGATATTCGACAGGTTCATTCCTGAAAAGGAAGTATACGGAAATGCCACTCCCGGCAATGCCGCTTTATGGCTCGACTTTGAGGAAATGACGGAGAACGGGTGGTTTTACAGCTATGGAATAGGCGCCAGAACATATGGTTCGATATGGCCCGACCGCAGGCCACAGCCGGAAATGTGGCAGTTCAAAAAGTCGGGTCAGCCCGTAAGCGCAAAGCTTATCGACGCAGAAAGGGGAGAGGTTGAGATCACAAACAGGTACCTGTTCACAGATCTCTCTGAAGTTGATTCGCGGTGGATACTTGAGGCAAATGGCAAAAAGATCCAGGAAGGATCATTTGACCTGAAGCTGGCCCCGCAATCAAAAAATGCTATAACAGTCCCCTTTAAAAAACCTGAACTAATGCCCGGTACAGAGTATACACTTACTTTGAGCTTTATCCTGAAAGAGAAAACTGACTGGGCCGGTAAAGGATACGAAATTGCATGGGATCAGCTCGTTTTGCCCTGGTCTGCAGGCAACTCAAATGAACCTGCAATGGAAGCAGGTCCCCTGACCGTAAAAGATGATACGGGTGCTTTAACCATTACCGGAAAGGACTTTATATACAGGTTCGATAAGAACACGGGAACTCTATCCTCCATGAAGGTAAACGGAAAAGAGCTGATCGGCAGGGGAGGGGAGCTCAGTTTATGGCGTGCCCCGCTTGCCAATGAAACAGATGAATGGGGATACGGGTCGTCCAATAAAAAGCACAGGACTGATGGCTTTGGCAGGTCAGCATCTACAGAATGGTACTCGGCAGGTCTCGACAGGACAAAGCTCATAATGGATTCTTTTTCTTTTGAAGCCAGGGGTGACAACAAGGTTGTTGTCGATGTGAAGAACCTAGTTTGTCTCGCAACCGGAGCCGGTGCCTTTATGAACCATTATGTATATACGGTTGACGGAAATGGTGAAATGGCAATAGATCATTCTGTCAGTCCAGACGGTGACATGCCCTCATGGCTGCCAAGGATAGGCAATGAATGGATACTTGCTAAAACTCTGGTCAATGTTGAGTGGTTCGGACGAGGTCCGCAGGAGAATTATCCCGACAGGAAATCAGGTTATAAGACAGGAGAATGGAAGATGACGGTTCAGGATATGTATGAGCCCTACCTTATACCGCAGGATTACGGATTGCGGTGCGATAACAGGTGGGTGAGGATGACAGATGAATCCGGTGCAGGGCTTGAGTTCCGGAGTGAAAAATATTTCAACTTCAGCGCTCATCCATACAGTGATGATAACCTTACAAAAGCTTTATACACTTACCAGTTGCATCCTTCAGATGGCATCACATTCAACTTCGATTACCTTACCAGCGGTGTCGGATGCACTGCACGGTCGGTATTCCCTGCTTACCAGGTAATGCCTCAGAGGGTTGAATTCAGGTACGTAGTGAGGCCGTTGTATTAGCATGGGGCAAGGAGCACGGGGCACATGGGTGGGTTAAAAAAGATTGTGATGAAACTGTATAACATATGAACAAAAGCCCTGCGTCTCAGTTTCACTAATGCACTAACAATCTAAAAAATAGCAAATGAGAATTTCGGTACTGGGGACAGGAGTTGTCGGTCAGACACTATCGGTAAAGCTTATCGAAACCGGTCATGATATAATGATGGGCACCAGGGATGTCCAGGAAAAGCTACTTGAGGAAAGCAACGACATGTACGGCAACCCTCCGCTAAAAGAATGGCTTAAGAGGAATGAAAAGGTGACACTGGGCACATTTGCAGAGTCTGCCGCATTCGGTGAATTGATCATAAATGCCACAAATGGTGCGAATTCCCTCAATGCGCTCGACCTTGCCGCCGAGGAAAATCTTTCAGGCAAGGTGCTCCTCGATGTTTCAAATCCTCTTGATTTCAGTCATGGCATGCCACCTTCACTGCTTGACGGAGTCAACAATACCAACTCACTGGGTGAAGAGATACAGAAGGAGTTCCCTGAAACAAAGGTCGTTAAGACTTTCAATACCATGAACTGTTACCTGATGGTTGACCCAAACTCTGTTGGCGGGGGCAATCACGTGAATTTCATCTCAGGTAATGATGTACCGGCAAAAGGAATGGTAAGGGAACTGATCAGGCAGTTTGGATGGAAAGATGAAAACATCTTTGACCTGGGAGACATATCGGCTGCACGCGCACAGGAATCATTTCTTCTGATCTGGGTAAGGATCATGGGAGTTCTTAATACGGGGGCTTTTAATTTCCAGATAGTAAAATAATTGTTATTCTTCCTTTGTGTTCCTTGGTGTTAACCTTAGTGTCCTTTGTGGTTAGGGCACAAAGTTTTGCACAAAGGGCACAAAGTGAGATTTCAAACTTTCCTTATAAATCCAATAACTGTCACTATTGCGACAACTGCAATTCCGATTGCTGCTGCAACAACTATCGACCGGTAATCAGCCTGCCTCTTTATTATAATTCCCGTAAATGCCCATATCACTGCAAGGCCGATGTATGGATTTTTGAAATTCATGATTGAAAGTGACACGATAACCGTTCCCGCTGCAATCATTATGATTGTCCAGGCAACATCGGCAATGCCGAAGCCGTTCCAGTGATAATTGACCAGGAGGGCAGTAACGTTCGCAATTGTTGCGATGCAAATCCATCCCAGGTATACTCCGAATGTTGCTTTAATAAGCCCTTTGTTAAGATCAGTGATGCGAATGTTGATCATGATTAGTGCAACAAGAAGAAGCAGCATCATTATCAGCGAAACGGGGAGCTTCTGGTAATGCCAGGCAACGATCCAGAGGGCGTTGAAAACGCATGTTGCCGCAAATAACCAGCTTATTGATGCTATGGCAATCTGGTCGGAGCCGGTGAACTGAACTATGCAGTACCCCGCCAGCAGTAGATAGATCACACCCCAGATAGAGAATGTCAGTCCTGCCGGGACAAACAGGTTCGGGTACATGTCTGAGAGCTCGCCCGTTGATTTGCCGTTCAAAGGAAGGGCATTTGCCAGGTAATTCATTACGATCATTCCGGTGAAGAGGAGGAGATTGAGATATTTGATCATGTCTGGTGTATTTATAAAGTTAAGTTACACAGAGGGACACAGAGGAGCACAGAGGAACAGAAAGTCAATATTAATATGACCAGTAGGAGGGGCCGCTTTCAACGAAATAAACAGGCACATCTTTTATAAATCCTTTCAGCCATGATGCCGCCCATTGCATTCCTGCTTCCTCGGAAGGAATATGACCCAGGAAGATGATTGCCTTTTTGTTTCCCTGGCTTACCATATCGCGTGCGTATTCGTATGTTTCCCATTGCTGTGCTTCACCGGCAATTACAACGTCGACATTTTTGTCCCCGAGAAGTTTTATATGTGCAGAGCTGCCTGGAGCGCCCGGGGCAAGACTTACGTTTTTAAGCTTCATGTTTTTGTCTCCGACAACATAAAAACAATTCGTTGGAAACACCTTTTTGAGATTGGAGAGAAGCTGTTCGAGAGTCATTTCCGGGAAGGTAAAGTTGTCATATTGCCCTTTAACCATATTATTCTTCCAGCCGAGCTTTTCGACCATGCCCTGCTCAATTCCGTCCGGTTTTATGCTGTGTATGTAGTCGTGAAAACGCCAGATCACCAGCTTGTTGTCGCGGATGAATTCCTGTTTCTGCTGAAAAACCGGATCATTTGAAAGATTTCCTGTTTCATCACGGTGATTATAATACACCGGCTCGTGGACAATAATGAGATTGCAGTTCTTCTCCACTGCTTTTTTCAGCACATCCATGGTGGCGAACATGGTTGTGACAACGCCTTTCACCTGTGTCTGAGGATCGCCTTCTTTTATCACATCCACAGTATTAGGTATTTTACCGGCGCCCACCTTATCGATAATTGAGAAGATTACTTTTTCCACAGTAAGTTTTCCAGCGGTTTGGGCTGAAGAATGAGCTACAAGAAGAAAGAGACACAAAAGCGACAATACTCTTTTCATATTGAGGTATTTAATACTAAGTTACATAAATTTTTTGATGCTGCAAAGCCTTTTTGCCCCTCCCATCCTCCCCAACAAGGGAGGTGACTTATGTAATTTGTCTCTCAGAACAACAGGATCAACACCTGGGCCGCAAATATCCTGAGGAACATAACCAGAGGATAAACTGTGGCATAGGCTACGGCCGGGGCTTCGCAGTCGGCAAGGCTGTTTGCATATGCAAGGGCGGGAGGGTCTGTCATGCTGCCTGAAAGCAGGCCGCATATCTCAAGGAAGTTCCTGCCTCTTTTCCTGGCATAAAATCCGACAATGACGATCGGGAGCAGGGTAATAACGGCTCCATAGCCCATCCAGACAAAACCTTCGCCTGAGAGGAGGGTCGGGATGAATTTCTCGCCGGCTGTGATTCCCACACTTGACAGGAAAAGCACAATGCCGATTTCCCGTATCATGAGGTTTGCGCTTGGCGTAACATATGATATCAACGAAACTTTATAACCATAACGGCTCTGGAAAATTGCAACAAGGAGAGGCCCTCCTGCAAGGCCAAGGGTAATGGGCCTTACGATTCCAGGAATGTGAACCTGGATGCTTCCCAGGAGTACACCCAGCAGGATCCCGATGAATATCGGGACAAGGTTTGGCTCGTCGAGCTTTTTTATGGAATTGCCCAGTTCGGCAGCAACATTTGCCAGCGATATCTCATCACCCACAACGGTCAGCTTGTCACCGGCCTGAAGTTTCAGCCCCGGAATTGCAATAATTTCAATTCCTGACCTGAATATCCTGGTAATGTTCACGTTGTACCTGGAACGTATCCTGAGGTCAGCAAGATCTTTACCGATGATCTTTTTATTTGTTACAAGTATCTGCTTCGTGGTGATCGTCCCGGTAACAGAAGAAATGTCAGTTCTGCTTTTCTGCCCGATGGTGCTGAGGATCTCGTCAACATATTTCTTCTGGGTGACCACAAGAATTATGTCATTTTCATTCAGCACAGAATCTGATGAAGCAAGAATTATCTGACCATCCCGCATTATCCGGGAAATGATGAATTCATATCTTATCATCCGGGTGATCTCACTTATGTTTTTGCCGAAGACTCCCCTGTTCCTGACAACAATGCTCACCTTTTCCGGCATCAGTTCCTTCGGATGCTGATGCTGCCTGAAGGCGTCAAGCTCTTTCTGCACATCAATCCTGAAAGCTTTCCTCACAAGGAAAATTGTCATAATTATTCCAAGCACGCCGAATGGATATGCGACAGCATAGCCAAGCCCGATCTGAGGTACAGGATTGTTTCCCGAAACCTGGTCAAGCGCCTGCTGGGCAGCTCCCAGCCCGGGGGTGTTGGTAACCGCACCGGACATGACGCCGACAAGGACAGGAATGGAAGTTCCTGTTAAGAAATGGATCGATACCGTTGTAATTATGCCGAGTGAGACAATTGCTATTGCCAGGAGATTGAGTGAAAGTCCGCCTTTTTTAAAAGATGAAAAGAACCCCGGTCCAACCTGCAGCCCGATAGAAAAGACAAAAAGGATCAAGCCAAAATCCTTCACAAAATCGATGACGGAGCGGTTTGCAGTCAATCCGAAATGGCCGGCAGCTATTCCTGCAAAAAGAACGAACGTTATTCCGAGGGAAATACCGAATACCCTGACCTTTCCCAGCATAACCCCAAGCACTATTATGATGCTGTAAACCAATATTGTATGGGCGACCGTGTCGCGGAGTATCAATTCGGTAAGCCAGTTCATGAGGCAAAGTTAAAAAGAAGAATGTGGAATTTGCAAGTCAAATGTCATGAACAGAAAATTGGCTGGTTAACCTTCATGCAAACTACCCTTATTCCCAGGGGGGACTAATCTGCACGCTCCCCTGGGGAGATGGGGCAGACAGAAGGGAAAGGAAGTTAAATGAACATCCGGGCTATCCCTTTGTTCTTTGTATGAAAGTCGATGTTCATCAGTATTTTGCCTAAACATTTTCAGGATGAAAAGATCATTGATCATTACTGCCGTTATTGTATTCGTATCAGTTATGGCGCTCGTCATATTTGTTAAGCTCACGGATAAAAACAAGAATGAAAATTTTGCAGAAGTCAGCAAGGGATATTTCGAGATCTCCGTAGATGCGACAGGAGAGCTAATTGCAGAAAATTCAGTCGATATCAGGGGACCCAACCTGGTTGGGAACCGGCGTCTCAGGGCTGCCCCCCTGAAGATCACTGATATGGTCCCTGAAGGTACAATTGTCAGGAAGGGTGATTTTGTTGCGGAGCTTGACAGGTCATCTTATACGAATTCTCTCAAGGATGAACAGGATGAGCTCAGGACCAACCAGACGAATTATGATTCCAAGGTTCTCGACAGTGCAGTGGTATTGAGCCAGTTGCGGGATGAGATCAGGAATCAGAGCTATACTGCCGAAGAAGCCGAAGTTACACTTGCCCAGTCGAAATACGAACCCCCGGCCACGCAGAGAAAAGCCGAGATCGATCTTGATAAATCAAAACGGACACTCGAACAGAAAAAAAAGCAGTATCAGCTCAAGAAAGCGCAGGTGAGAGCGGAGCTGCAGACTCTGAAAGCACAGGTCAACACCCAGCAGCGCGTTGTCGATGATCTCCAGTCTGTCCTCGCTTCCTTCACTGTGAGGGCTCCCGCGGACGGCATGCTGATCTATAAAAAGGACCGCCTGGGCCAAAGGATCGTCGCAGGTGCAACCATAAATCCGTTTGACCCGGTTGTTGCCACTTTGCCGGATCTCTCATCGATGCTGTCGAAAGTATATATAAGTGAAATTGAAATCAACAAGATCAGCAGGGGAATGCCTGTCCAAATCGCTATAGACGCATTCAGGAACAAGAGTTTCAGGGGAAATGTATATTCCATAGCCAATATCGGGGAGCAGCTCCAGAATTCTGACACCAAATCATTCGAGGTACTTGTTAAGCTTGACGACAATGATCCTGCTCTCCGGCCTTCAATGACAACAGGGAATAAATTTATCTTAAAAACATTCGACGATGTGATATTTGTCCCCAATGAAAGCGTCCACGCAGGAGTGGACAGCGTACCTTATGTATATACAAAGGACGGCAAGAAGCAGATAGTCGTGCTCGGTGATGCCAATGATAAGAACATAATCATCGAAAAAGGACTTGGCCGGGGTGAATATGTATGGCTGACCATGCCGGATAAACCTGAAAAGTTCAGGCTCGCGGGCAGGGAGCTAATACCTGAGATACGCGAAAGGGAGAGAGAACTCGCTGAAGTATTGAGCGTTGAGCGTTGAGCGGCGTTGAGCGTAAAGCGTAAAGCGTAACCTGCTTCCTGCTACAAGTATCTCAGCCACCATTTCTCCGGGTGTCCCGACCTGTAATTTGAATACCACCTGCATACCGGATAAAGGCCGGCGACAACCAATGCCCATATAATGTAAACAACAGCAAGGCTCACACCACCTCCTGTTTCGGGCCTGCCGTTCCTGAATACTCCGAATACTAAATCATTGAGACCGTATCCCTGTATGAAGAGCATCACAAACATGAGTGCATGTATTATGCAGAGATGGATGACGAAATAAAAGAACGGCACTTTCCCAAATACTGAAAGAAAATCGGTGATCTTGTTCAGCGTGTTTTCGAAAAACGCTATGAACAGGCATGCAAATCCCGTAAAAAGGAGCGAAAACAGCATTGAAGGAGGATATTTGGTCACATTTATGAATGACAGGAAAGTGAACCATTGATTTTTCTGAACTGACCACGGGGCAGGATCTCCATATAGATTTATAAACCTGAAGATCAGAAAAACCGCAAGCGCCGCGAGCCCGGCTATAAGGAAAGACTTCCTGCGATCTTTGGATTGTTTATCCAGGAAAATGCCACAGCCAAATCCTGTAAGCATAATCCCGGTCCAGGGGATTACGGGGTATGCAGAAAAGAATGCATGTCCTCCCGTGAGCTCAGTCATCCCGGGTCTGAACAGTGATGAAAAGATTATGGATAAAAATTTTCCGTCGGGAATCGGCACTGACTGAAGCAGATTATGGCTGAAAATAATGATCAGCCCGATCGTACCGATAACAGCCGGCTTCAGTTTCAGCAGAAATGAAAGTATGATGAAGCTGAAACCGATTGCTGCTATCACTTCAAGAATGACAAGCCTGAAATGTATATCAAACCATAGTGCGAAGTTGATCAGTGTGAATTCAAGCATTACAAGCCAGATGCCTCTTGTCAGGAGAAATCTTCTGCTGAAAGAGATGTCACCGTATTTTCTAAAGGAAAGATAAGCGGAGGCGCCTGCCAGGAATACAAAGGACGGGGCGCACAGGTGAGTTATCCATCTTGTAAAAAACAGCGCTGTGGTGGTCTTTTCAAGGTCGGTGGGGCTGACCGTCATGGAAGTTTTATGCCAGAACTCCCTCACGTGATCCAGCGCCATGATCACCATTACAAGGCCTCGCGTAATATCGATACTTTTAATTCTTGAATTCATCTGTCAGATTTAAACCCACCAATCCTTGCGCACATGCCTGTTCATCTCTTTGCCCAAAGCTCGCTGCTCCCTGTCCCATGCTACTTCATCGCTGCCTTCCTGTGATCAACATCTATCCTTCCGCCCTTGCCGTTGATAATACTTTTAACATAGCTTTCCTTGTTTCCGTTCAGCCAGAATATGATCTTATTATGGATCCTCCCTTCCAGGGAAGGAGGGGTCTCGATTGCATTATCGACAATTACCGGTGCATCATAAAAAACATTGTAGATACCCAAACCCCAAGCCTCATGGTCTTTTACATTATCAGCAACTTTGTAAGATGCATACCCGTAAGTGCCGTCATGTTTCCACGCATCCACTGCAGGCGGATCATAAGGCATTTCACTCTGGTAAAAATACAGCCTGCCCCTTTCGCCGTTCCATAGTGTCTGGTATTCCTGGAAATGTTCGTTGAAGAGCCCGTATATTGTTACATCATTTCCATTGACAACTAGGCCGTTTGCACACCTGTTCCTGTCCCAGCCCACGCCATTGCCATGGTCTGCCCTCCAGATCCAGGTATGATCTATGTGAACATCGTTACTGTTTATTACCATGCACTTTTTAGCCGAACCTTCCGATGGCCCTCCGACCCTGAAGAAAATATCGTGCAGGAATGAAGGATCTTTTTTGTGTTGCTTCCCTGAACCTTCCTCACCCATTACAAACAATGCTTCAGACGTCTCGCGTCCGGCATCCACAGTCAGGCTGGATATCATTATGCCAGAAGCATCAGAAACTTCTATTGCAGGAGTACCGTATGCCGGCATCAGCGATGGCATCCCGATGCCCATCACAATTGTTCCTTTTCTGGTGATCTTAAGGCTCTCGTCCAGTGAATAAATCCCCGGGGTTATCAGAAGGTGCCTGCCATTCCGAAGGGCTTCATTCATCGAATCGGAATTATCCCTGCCTGCTTTTGCAATGAAGAATTGTTCAATCGGAATATCCTTCACCGGCGAATTCCTGCTCCAGCTAATGCCTGATGAATTGGCGGATGAAGCAGGAAACCTTACAAAATATTTTCCATTTCTGTAAATTATGAAAGGTTTTTCCCTGATCAGAGGCGTTGTTTCGATTGTGGTATAGGAATTATCCGGGAAATTTGCTTCAGGAGCTCCTTTAACGCCGACAAACATCATGTTCCAGTTGCCGCCGGTCCATTTCCCGATTTCGCAATTCCTCGAGAACCATTGCTGCTGAGGACCGGAAGTTATGCTGCCGTCAACTTTTGAATCTGACAGGAACCCTCCGCTGGCATAGCCTATATCGAACAGCTGCAGGTTCCCCTTTATGTGAACCCTGCGCATCGGGGCAGCCTGCGATACTCCCCAGACCACTAACGAATCAGGATTTACTGTCAGGTTTTCCACAGATCTCCAGAAATTTGTAAGCACGCTTTTCCCGTGAGTCGTATTTGACCTTACAGCGCCGTTGATGATAACATCTTCAGGTGATACCCCAAGGCCATGAATTGTCATGTAGTAATCCACCCTTACATCAAGATCGTAGTTTCCGGGCTTGAAAAAGACTGCAAACCTGTTCTTGCTGAATTCAGAGCCTCGTACCGTCTGGCGCCTGAAGATGGTATCAAGAGCAGTCTGGATGTCATTCATCTTCATGCCATCGTCAAAGACGAAGACATTCTCACCGAACAAAGGATCATGGAAATCCTGGGCCTGTGATTGTGAAATTATTAACAGTAGAAGTATTGAAGCGATTATACGAACTTTCATAAATATGAAGTTTTAGAAATGAAAAACCTTTGTGTCCTTCGTGTGAACCTTAGTGCCCTTTGTGGTAAACTTTTTTAACCACAAAGGACTCAAAGTACGCTCAAAGGTACACAAAGGCAAACTGGATCATATACATGCACACTCCTCCCCATTTGGGGAGTCCCGATAGATATCGGGAGGGAGGGGCTTACTCAAGTATATTCCTCATGTACTCTATGCACTTCGTAACTTCCTTTACAGGATCTGAACCTTCAGGAATACTGTATTCAAGCTCCAGGTCGACGTTGATCGGCCATTTTTCCTTCTTGATCAGCTGAAGCACATCTGCAATCGGAGTCTCACCTTTGCCGAATTCCCTGTTCTCGTTCGGTTTCGGATTGTTCGGACCGGTTTTGTCCTTCACGTGAATGCTGGGGATCAGTGTGTGATACTTCGTGATTATGTCATTTGGATGTTTTCCTGTTGATCCGTAATAATGCCCGATGTCGAGGTTAAGACGGTTTGCCTTAGAGTAACCAAGGTATTTGTCTATATCGAACCCGGGCATGCCGAACTGACCGTGGGTATGGTATATCGCCAGGCTTTTATGCTTTTCAGCAAATTTGCCAAGACGCTGCGCAGCCTGATCCGTAAATTCGTCAGTTATCCCGTATGCCCCCAAAGCTTTTGCAGCGTTGTAAGCGTAATCTATTTCCTCATCGCTCCAGCCCGACGGAACGAATTTGGCTATGTGAATATCGACACCGGCTTTATTATACGTTTTCCTGATATCGGCATATTTCGATACAGGGCATGCCAGGCGCCACTTACGTTGGGCATCCTTAAGCTCCTGGCCGGAAAGGGCACTTCCTCTTCCGCCCTGAGGAATTCCAAGTCCTTCTTCAAGCACACTGCGCATTTCGAGTGAATTAACACCGGATTGAAGAACGTATGAAAGCGTCTGTTCCAGCGAATGCGGAATGCTTCTGTAACAATAAGTTGTAAGCCCCAGCTGCACACCGCCCACCTTTGAATCAGGTTTTTTCATGTCTTTCCTGATTGCAAAGGTGTCGAATGGTACAGCTGCAACTGCAGCAGCAGCCATTGTGGTACCAATGAACCTGCGCCTCGACATTGTTGTTTTTTTCATATGACAGGATTATGTTAATTTTATTTGATAGCATAAAAATATCTGTTTCATCCGAAAGAAAAAACTTTTGACTTAACTAATCTTAATGAGAAGGGTTATATAATGATGCAGTACAACAGGAACAATCTCGATAAATCAGCTTCCCCGTATCTTCTTCAGCATGCTTCAAATCCTGTATGGTGGCAGGAATGGAGCAACAATGTGATCAGTTATGCTTCAGATTCAGGCAAATTGCTGCTGGTCTCATCAGGTTATGCAACCTGCCACTGGTGCCATGTAATGGCTTCCGGCGCATTCTCCGACCAGGAGACTGCATCCTGGCTGAATGAGAATTTCGTATGCATAAAAATTGACCGGGAGCAGAGGCCTGACATTGACCAGTTCCTGATGGATTTTATAAACCGTCAGGCGGGTAGTGGCGGCTGGCCATTGAATGTCTTTATGACTTCATCCATTAAACCGGTATATGCACTTACTTATGCCCCGGATAAAGACAATGAGTCAATGTACTCGTTCCTTTCAGTTGCAAAAAAGATCCATGAGTTTTATCTTGAGAATTCTGACAAGATACCTCAATTTACACCGGTAAGGAACAAGCCCCGCGAAATAAGTGAAAATTCTCTTGTGAGAGTACTGTCCGATTACTATGATCCCGAAAATGGCGGATTCGGCAACAATCACAAGTTTCCTCCGCACTCCACGTTGTTGTACCTTCTTTACCAGCTTTGCATCGACGAAAGCCCTTCAATAAGAACCATATGTACAAAAACGCTCGATGCAATGATGCTCAGGGGATTGGACGATCATCTTCAGGGAGGAATTTTCAGGTATTGTGTCGACAGTGAATGGACAATCCCGCACTTTGAGAAAATGCTCTACGACCAGGCAATGGCCCTTTGGGTATACTCTCTTGCATTCAAAATCACCTGCTCGGAAGATTATAAAAGAATGGCCGAGAAGATCCTTCGCTGCATCGATGAAAGCTTCTTGTCAGATGGCCTGTACATTTCGGCTCACGATGCAGATACCGAACATCATGAGGGTGAAACATACCTTTGGTCATATGATCAGCTGGCTGAAGTGTTGAGTCCTGCTGAGCTTGAGAAATTTTCGGAAGCCTACGAGATATCCATAAAGGGGAATTTCGAAGGAAAAAATCATCTCATCCGTAAGAGCAGGGTGGACGTGAGCCGTATCGAGGAAAAGCTTCTGTCGGCAAGAAAGAGAAGGATACAGCCCGGGGCCGACGAAAAAATCCTTTCCGGAATGAATGCTCTTCTTGCCATTGGAATGATACATGCTTCAAGATACCTCGACATGCCTTCGCTGGAGGAAAAAGCAGAGGCGCTAATCAGAAATATTAAAGACGTATTCTGGACCGGCAAGTCGCTCGGGCATTCAAAGTTCAGGGGAATGGTACAGCCACAGCCATTCCTTTCTGACACTGCAGCACTTCTTGCGGCTGTAACATTACTGTGTGAGACTGATCAGAGCTGGAAAAGCTTCATGGAGGAACTTGCCGGCAACCTTAAAAAATTTCGTGAAGACGATGCATGGATAGAATCATGGCCATTGGATTTTCCTCCGGTGTTCGCTTCCTGTTTCGATCATCCTTATCCTTCAGGTGTAAGCATGGCGGAGTCAGCTCTGACAAGATATGGCCTGCACATGGGGAAAGACGAGCTCCCCGGAGAATACCTCGAGCCATTCCAGTCTGATTTTTACAATCTCAACATAATGGTACAGAAAGGTCTGTTCCATGTTTTTACAACTCACGAACCGCTGGAGTGGAAGAGCCTGCCTGCAAATTCTGTCCAGGTGCGCGGCTTGCATGAACAGGATTGTTACATGGGCGTGTGCAGCCCTCTGAAGATCGGGAATGTCACCTGAGAAAATCATATTATTTGACGGCATCTGTAATCTGTGCAACGGATTGGTTAAGTTCATCATAAGGCATGATAATAAGGGGGAGATCAGGTTTGCACAGCTGCAATCTTCGTTTGGCGAAGAATTCATGAAAGGGCATGGCCTGGACCCCGGTGACAGGAATTCAGTGATCTACATCTCAGGAGAACAATATTTCCTTCGTTCAGCAGCAATTCTAAGGATCCTGAAAGATATGGGAGGCGGATGGAGGCTTCTTAACGGATTCATCATTGTGCCACGGTTCATAAGGGATGCTGTTTATGACCTCGTGGCAAAATACCGTTACAGGATATTCGGGAAAAAGGAATCGTGCATGGTGCCGACGCCGGAAATCAGGGAGAGGTTTTTGGAATAAACTTATTTTAACCACAAAGGGCACAAAGGTTTGCACAAAGGGCAAAAGGATAAAATAACGACTTTGTGTGCCTTTGTGATTTTCCTTTGTGTCCTTCGTGGTTAAGGTTTTGGCTTATTTATATAAGTAATTTTCCTATTTTGCATCTTCAAAACTTCCTGTCCATGAAAAAACTGATCTTTTTATTTCTCGTCATTCTGTTTTCTTCATACATCAAAGGCCAGAACCAGGAAAAGGCTCTTCAAAACCTGAAAGAAGAGCTGACTGATAACCTGAAGAATAACATCCTTTCCTACTGGTCCGCTAAAATGCCGGATTATGAAAATGGCGGTTTTTACGGAAAGATCAGCGTAAATGACCAGGTTTTTCCGCAGGAAGACAAAGGGGGGATCCTTAATGCAAGGATTCTCTGGACATATTCTTCGGCTTACAGGGTTTTAAAAGATACTTCATACCTGCGCCTGGCGAAAAGAGCTTATGAATACATTTCCGATCACTTCATCGACAGAGAGTTTGGCGGAGCATACAGATCGGTTACGTATAAAGGTGAACCCTCCGATACCAGGAAACAGACCTACACCCAGTCTTTTTTTATTTATGGGTTATCTGAATATTACCGTGCAACAGGCGACAAAGAGGCATTGGAAGCTGCAAAGAGCATCTTCGGATGTTTTGAGAAATATGTTTATGACCAGGAGTACCAGGGATACTTTGAGGTGTTCACCAGGGACTGGAAGCGATCGCGGGACAGGCTTATAGGTGAAAAATCAGATGCAGACGAGAAAACAATGAACACCTCGCTTCACCTTATGGAAGCCTATGCCAGTCTTTACAGGGTTTGGCCTGATGAAAATCTTAAAGGGCGACTGGTGAAGATGATCGAGATCTTTCTTGACAAAATAATAGACAAAAACTCATATCACCTGATTAATTTTCTGGACCGCGACTGGATGGCTACCTCATCAATAGATTCTTATGGCCATGATATTGAAGCGTCCTGGTTGCTCTGGGAAGCTGTGGGTCTTGTGAATGAGCCTGAATTATCAGACAGAGTAAGGAAAGCAGCTCTCAGGATAGCGGACGCAGCTGCTGAAGGGCTTCAGCCGGATGGAAGCATGATCGATGAACGCGACAGAGCCAGCGGAGAGGTCAGAAGAACGAGGAGCTGGTGGCCGCAGGTCGAAACGGTTGTAGGTTATGTGAATGCGTGGGAGCTCACCGGAAAGGAAAAATATCTTGATTATGCATTAAATAACTGGAAATATACCGATGCACATTTTGTCGATCATAAGAACGGGGGATGGTTCACATCGGTGAGCGAATCAGGTGTGACAGGGAAGGGTGACAAGGGTGGTTTCTGGGTGTGCCCTTACCATAACGGACGCATGTGCCTGGAAATAATAGAACGTGTTAAATCCGTGCAAAACGATCTTGTCCTCTGGTATGATCATCCTGCCGGAAAAGTATGGGAGCAGGCTTTGCCGCTTGGCAATGGAAGGCTCGGCGCTATGGTTTTCGGGAATATCCCTGAGGAAAAGCTTCAGCTTAATGAATCCACAGTCTGGAGCGGCGGACCAAACCGCAACGACAACCCTGATGCTGCAGGCGCCCTGGATGAAATCAGGAAACTCATTTTTGAAGGCAGGAATGCTGAGGCAAGCCAGCTTGCAACTGAAAAGATCCAGTCGAGAAAAAATCATGGCATGAAGTTTCAGCCTCTCGGAAATGTGCTCATTGCATTTCCGGGTCATGATTCCTCCTCAGTAAAAGGATATCGCCGTGAGCTCGACATCAGCAGAGCTGTTGCCTCAACATCTTATTTTAAAGATGGTGTGAAGTATACACGTGAGGTATATTCTTCAATCCCCGACCAGGTGATAGTGGTAAGGCTTACTGCTTCAGAACCGGGCAAACTGAGCTTCAGCATTACAGGAGAGTGTCCTAATGCTGTATCGGCCGTGAGAGCAAAAGGCAACGAGCTTATCATTTCCGGAAAGACGAGCGACCACGAAGGAGTGGAAAGCAGGGTTAATTTTATCGGGATAGCCAGGGCGGCCCAGCAGGGAGGAACAATAAGCTCTTCAGGACGGGAGATAGATATTGTTGATGCCGATACAGCAACAATATTCATTTCAATGGCTACGAATTACGTGAATTATGCTGACGTCTCCGGTGACCAGGAGAAGAAAGCCAGGGAATATCTCGACAGTGCATTCTCAATATCATACGATCAGCTTCTGCAAAAGCATATTGAAAGATACCAGTCATTTTTTAACAGGGTGAAACTTGACCTGGGTTCAACGGATTCCGTGAAAAATCCGACCGACATCCGTTTAAGGGATTTTGCTACGGGGAATGATCCTCAGTTTGCAGCTCTTTATTTCCAGTTCAACAGGTACCTCCTGATCTCATCCTCACAGCCGGGTGGTCAGCCCGCAACATTGCAGGGAATCTGGAATGCACAGATGGATCCATCGTGGGACAGCAAATACACGATAAACATAAATACGGAGATGAATTACTGGCCTGCAGAAGTCACTAACCTGGCCGAGATGCATGAGCCGCTAATTCGGATGGTAAAGGAGATATCCGAGACGGGGCAGGAGACAGCAAAAGTCATGTACAGGTCGGGAGGCTGGGTTGCGCATCATAACACCGATCTCTGGAGGATTACAGGTCCGGTTGACAGGATAAATTCAGCGATGTGGCCGATGGGTGGAGCATGGCTGAGCCAGCATTTATGGGAAAAATATCTTTTCAGCGGCGATATTGAGTACCTCAGGACGGTGTATCCTGTCCTCAAAGGAGCAAGTCAGTTCTATCTCGATTTTCTTGTTCAGGAACCGACTCATAAGTGGCTTGTTGTCTCACCTTCAATGTCTCCGGAAAATAAACCCAACCTGCCAGGTATGGAAAAGTCGGTCTCAATTGCTGCAGGTGTTACAATGGATAACCAGATACTTGCCGACCTGTTCTCGAATACGATCAGGGCAGCTGAAACGCTTGGCACAGATAAGGAGTTTGTCACAGCTGTAAGGAAAACAAGGAGCTTGCTGCCTCCGATGCAGATCGGCAAATACAGCCAGTTGCAGGAGTGGATGCAGGATCTTGATAACCCGAAGGATCAGCACCGGCATGTTTCACACCTGTTCGGATTATATCCCGGGAAACAGATTTCGCCGTACCGCACTCCTGAGCTTTTTGATGCTGCAAGGAATTCTCTCCTGTACCGCGGCGATGGCGGCACAGGATGGAGCATGGCATGGAAGGTCAACTTCTGGGCCCGTTTCCTTGACGGCAATCATGCATGGACGATGATAAGGAATCAGCTTACTCCGGCCAAAAAAGGCGGAACGATGGGTGGCGGCGGAACATATCCTAACCTTTTCGACGCACATCCTCCATTCCAGATTGACGGTAATTTCGGCTGCACTGCCGGCATAGCAGAGATGCTCATTCAAAGTCACGACGGTACAGTTCATCTACTGCCTGCCCTTCCTGATGCATGGAGCAAGGGAAGCGTAAACGGGCTCAGGGCACGTGGTGGGTTCGAGATAATTGAAATGCAATGGGAAAACGGCAGATTGAAAAAAGCTCTGATCAGATCGAACCTTGGAGGTAACTGCAGGATCCGTGTCCCGAACCGGATAACCTCTGAAAACGGCACTTTGACAACTGCAAAGGGTAAGAACCAGAATCCATTTTACCAGGCGGATGATGTTAGGAAACCATTGATTTCGCCTGAAGCCAGGCTCAAGCCTCCATCACCTTCTGCAACCCTGCTGTATGACCTTAAGACCGAACCGGGAAAAGTTTATGTGCTGACAGATAGGTGAATCCATTAAAAATTTCTTCTCCTTTTATTGAAATTTTAATGGGAAAAATTATTTTTACGGAATTCTGAAACAGAATACTCTATCAAACACGATATGTCCGCATCAGATTGATGCAGGCTAAGCCTAACCTGGAACCAACCATTCAATTGAGCAGAACCTTCGTATTCTTACGGGGGTTTTGATCTTTTACGATGTCAATGGAGCCCGAGTATTTTCCTGCACATATATATCTCCTCCTCATCGCCGACATATTTACCCGGATCATCGGACAACTTTACACAATTGTGATACTGGTCCTGTTGCTTCAGCTTTGCCCCTGTCATCTTTATTACAATATTGAGGGGTTTTATGCCGGTGTCGTTCGAAAGGTAAGTGCCTATGCCATAAACATCGTGGATCCGCCCTTTCACATGTTTCCTTATCTTATCGATCCTGTCCATATTGAGGGCATCGCTGAAGACGATTGTTTTTGTGGCTGGATCGGTCCGCTTGCTTTTATAGAATTCTATAGCCCTGTCAGTGAACAGGAGAGGATCGCCACTGTCCTGCCTTATGCCGTCGAAGAGCTTGGCATGAAGGGTTGAGAAGCTGGCGAAAAAATTATCGGTTGTGTATGTATCGCTGAGGGCGGTTCCAAGATAACCGTGATAAACATCGACCCAGGCGTCGAGGGCTTTTTCATTTGCAGACCTGTAACCGAACTGTGCACCATGGAACATGAACCATTCATGAGGGTGAGTGCCGATAGGAAAAATGTCGTATTTCATAGCCAGGAATACATTGCTGGTCCCCTTGAAATAATTTCCCGAATGTTCTTTCAAAGTTCCGATCACCTGGTCGTGAACGTCAAACGAGAAGCGCCTTCTTGTTCCAAAATCGGAATATTCAGCTTTAAGGCCCCTCATGCGGGTCGCTTTGGCTTTCGCTTTTTCCTCCACGCCGGAAGGTTTGTCCCCGCTCATGATATAGTAAAGCTCCGAAACAAGGGCAAGTATTGGAACTTCCCAAAGAACAGTCCGGTACCACAATCCCTCGATGGTGATTTTTATGTCACCACCTGATTGCTCCACCTGAACTTCACGGGGATCATACCTGAAGCCTTTCAGAAGATCGACGAATACCGGATCGAAGTAATAACATCTTGAGATAATGAATTTTTCTTCCTCAGGTGAAAGAAAGAGATCGGCCAGGCTGTCGATTTCATGCTTCAGCCTGGAACCGAATCCATCGGGAAAAACGGTTTTACCCCGGTTAATGAATGCGTACCTCACCATCGCATGAGGATAAAGCTTCTGGATGGCATTCATCGTGGTGAATTTGTAAAGATCGTTGTCTGTGAAATGTTTCAGGATCATAATGCGGAAGATCAGTCAGGCTATTGCACAGCCTGGGTGCTTAAGGCTAATTTGGCTCCCTCATGGAGAGCTTTTTCATATATAGGTACAGAAAGCTTCTCAAACCCCGGGATGTCCGACATGCAATCCTCGATAATGCGGAGTTTCTTTGCCACACCGCTGAGGTGAATCATCTGCTTTATGGTATTTGCGACACAGTGGGTCTTTGCTTCTCCTGCAATGTAGATGATATCTGCGTGCATCAGCTTATCGACAAGAGCCGTATTAAGATGGGTCTCAGGATGGCCGGGAAGAGGGACATTCGCCTTGAGGGCGCCGAAATGTTCGGTAAGCGGGTTTGTGCCTTTGATCACAACTTCATAAAAATTGCCCTTTCTTGACCATTCACGCACAGGGTCCATTATCTCATCCACAATAGCACCCCCGCGTGTGCCAAGGATGCAATGCTCAGGCCATATGGTATGCGGGAATTCACCCTGGTTTTCCAGCTTCCTGATATAATCCACAGCCTTATCCTTATGAAACCGGGGACGCCAGATACCACCAAGAACCTTTTTCAGGCTGATCTCAGTGAAAGGATCAGGAGGACGGCCGTGTTTATCCTCCCAGAAAACCGGGTGTGAGATGTCGATTACATTATGGGTATCCTGCGTGAGAATGATCTGGCCGATAAAATCCTGGTTTTTTGAGATGAATTTCCCTGTGCGAACAATGTCTTTTTCTGAACCTTTAACATAGAGCGATCCATCCGGTGAACAGAAATCATATTGCATATCGACAACAAGCAAAATTATTTTCGGGCTCATGTCAGACAACGAGTATCAATGTTCAACAAAGAATTGGGTAAAGATGTTTTGAGCGATCATCCATAAAGCCTGGTAAACGGGTATTGTCCACATGAATGCGATTAACGGGACATAATCAAATATATGCATTATTATCATTTATGCCCTACGGGCAAAGATTAAGATTGATCAACCCTATGTTTCTATTATCATTTATGCCCTACGGGCAATAGCATATGCATACGCATGGGGATTTAAATATTATCATTTTCCCCGGTAGGGGATAAATGATAATAGAATACATGGGAAAATCTTATTTCTTCCCCGTAGGGGATTAATGATAATAATTTATACCGTAACCACAATCTTCCCCCGGGTTTTGCCTGTCTCGATCTGAAGATGGGCTGCATGTATCTGGTCAAAGGGGAATATTGCTGAAATATATGACCTTATTATGCCGCTTCCGAGAAGCCCTGCCAGTTCTCTTATATTATCGCCATCGGACTGAACCATGAATCTTGCACCGGTTAACCCGAGAGCGGCTGCTTTCTCTTCGATACCTTCCGCTCCCCCTGAGGGTATTGTGACAATTGTACCTCCACGCCTCAGAACTTTCATTGACCTGTCGATATAACTTCCCCCGATGCAGTCCAGTACGAAATCAACATCATGAATCATCGTTTCAAAGGCTTCGTTCTCGTAATCAATA